>JANXZX010000214.1 GCA_025355325.1 Geobacteraceae bacterium | reverse complement strand
AAAATGGCTTCATTTCAGGAAAGGTGGCGACATCAACGCCGTAATAACCGGCGATCCCTCCGCCATCACCTTTGTTGGGATCAAAGAACGCCTGCATCAGGATTGGGGTGACCTTGTCAACTTCCGGCCTGGTTATGATCGATTTCAAAACATCCTGTTCTATGTAGCGCAGTCCTGCCCCGCCCTGAAGCATCATGGTTGCCGCCTCGTAGGGGCACCCCTTGGCCATGACCATGATTTGATACCCCATGTTGTCAATGTCGCGGTTCAAGGCGGTTTCATAACCGCGGTTAAACCCGAGCAGACTCACCAGCACCCAGGACGAAAGCATGATGCCAATCAGAGTCAACAGTGTCCGCGCCTTCTTGCGCAGAAGATTTTTGTAGGCAATCTGGAATTTGTTGATCATGATTTTTCCTTGTCAGCGGAGTAGAAGAATTCATCCATCAGAATCAGGTTTTTCTTCACCGCCCGCAGCACACCCAAAAAATCGGTTGCGGATTCAGGAGCCGGATTTACAATTTTAGGCACTTTGCCGCTGCCTGTGCCGGCAACGGCGTCATATTGTTCGAAATCCTTGAGGGTTAGTCCCACAAACTGTTTGGCAAATTTCGGGGTGGTGAACTTTTTTGCCAACGGTCCGGCAATTCTCTGAATATAAAAAGCTTTGATGGTGCCGTGCATATCCAGAGACACAAACACTTCGAGAACGCCGAACTGTGCTTTCTGATTAACTCCGTGGATATAGCCGATTTTTTTATCCCCATTGTAGATCTCATACAGCGTATAGGGGACATCGAGGGGGGCGAACAGGGCCGGAATATTGCCAAGGCGTCCTTCCACCTTGCGCAGCAGGGGCACTCCGCCCCGTTTCTGAAACGAGAAGTAGCTTAATTTGTAAGTAGAGGATTCCGGGAAGAGTCTGGGCACATCGCTGACCGGATAGTTCAATTCGCAGTTCATGGCAGCAGTGGCCGGATGGACCGTAACAGCAATGAACAGGATAATAAGTACCAGAAACTGTTTTAACATTGAGCTGTCCTTTGAATTAAATATCGAACAGATAAATTCCCCGTAGGGCGACTTTCCCGTTTTTCACGAACGTGAGCCGGATTTCCCAGTCGCCGGGCATGACAAGCCGAATGGGGAGCAGATATATTCCTTTTGCAGAAAGCGAGAAATCCTTGTCACCGGTTGCGTGGGCACCTCTCATTGAGGGCATGTCCGCATCTCCCTTGACGATGAATGATGTGTCCCGTTTGTCGTCACGGGTGAATACTTCCACTCGCATGATCGGAATCCCGATCTTCAGCGGCTTGTCGAAGCTATAGATGAAATAGTGATCAGAGCCGAGCGGTATCTTTGTTCCCGGCTTGGCCAGCGGCTGATAAACAGCCTTCACGGCAGGAGAGGGCGCGGCGCCGACGAATTGCGGAACCGCACCTGTCAGACAGCATACCAGCATTCCCCACAGCGCAAATTTTTTCACTGAAACCCCCATTTGTCTCATATGCGCTAACTTAGAGCTTTTTATCCCCTCCCCCTTGGCGGGGGAGGGTTAGGGTGGGGGGGGAAGGTGCTATGAAATCGACATATTGCTCGTGGCAATCTCCCCCACCCCCTAACCCCCTCCCGCAAGGGGAGGGGGAATAATCAGCGAATATTGCTCATGTCAGCTTTTATGCCCCTCTGTTTGTCCCTTATGCATCAATTGATCACCCAGGGGCTTTTTCTGACTATTTCAGGTTCGGCACCTTTGGTGATTTGAACAATGTAACACCCCTTGGATGCGTAACGCTGGCCCGGCCCGAAGCTCAACCGTCCGAACAGCGGTGACGTCTGATCAGGTGCCATGCCGATGACATCAAGGAAGTAGTCACGGAAATAATTACCCCTCATCTCCATCAGAGCCATGGTTACCAGTTGGGAAATGGAATTGGAATTGAGTCTGGCATTTTGTACGCGGTCCCGAACTGAAAAATCTTTCGCGTTGATGATAAATTTTGATTCATCTTCAACCGCAATTTTGCCCATTGCAGAATTGATAACTTTCTGCGCAAAGGAGTACGGATAGGTTACATAGGTAATATCACGAGCCTGCTCCGGAACTGCCAGAATCTGTTTTCCCAGATACCGGGAGGAGACAAATACCAGCTCCGGTTTTTGTTTGTCGGCAGCTATGAATGTCAGAGCGCCTTTAATATCGGGGCCGTCCCATAGAATAACCGCCGCCGGTTTCTTTTCGGCCAGCAGCCGTTCGATAAAGGAATTTGTTATTGTCTCATTACCCTTCAGATTGACGGTGACAATTTCCCGGCGCTCCAGATCCCGCCAGGTATCCGTAAATCCGGCAGACAGTTCCTTCCCTTCGCGGGATTCCCTGACAATCTGCACTATCGGCCTGGCCGGCGATATGTCCTGCCGGCTGTTAAGGTACCGCGCAGCAGCCTCACCCTCCTGGTAATAGCCTTTCGAAGAGTACAGCGTGTACCAGTCGGTATCGGAAATTACCGGTAAATCAGTCTGCGGCATGAGGCAGGGAATTTTGTTTTCCTCGCTGAACCGGTGAATTATCTGCCACTCACTGTTTACAACTCCTCCCAGCAGGGCAAAGACCGGTTCTTTGCGATAATACTCTTCCAACTGGCTGCGCCACGTTTCCGGAGATCCTTTTAATACCCATTGCGACAATCCGAGTTTACGTGTTGACAGCTCTTTGGAAGTGAACATTTTTTCTACCATCAAGCGGGATCTGTTGCCTCGTGGAGATTTGTAGAATTCGGCCTGACTGTTCTTGTTGTCAACGTACCGTTGCAGCGGTTCAAGCATGGCGTCGCGAACGTCTACAGGGACATCTTCAGCAATAACGGTGGCAAACTGTATCGACGAATCCGTCACTCCGGGGGGGAGCTGCGAGGAGAGCGTTTTCAGGTAGGAAACAAGAATGTTCATATCCTCGTTACCGAGCTGATAACGGGGCATTACATCATTCAGCACAACCCCATCCGGGTTTTTGCCATCCCGGATGGCTTCAGCCAGTGATTTTTCGTCGTACGCCGCTCTTCTCGGAGGAAAGGGGAAAAACTTCTGCTCGGTGCCTTTATAATAGACCTGGACCGGCTTGAAGAGGAGCTCTCCATTTGTCGGAGGTGTTACGACTCCACCTTCAACCGATCCAATACCGCTACGCAAATGACAACTTGCACAGGAAAATGCGGTTCCTGACACCGGGACATCTCCTTTGACAAAAGCCTGCATAGGCTGTCCCGAGGGGAGGATTCCGTTACGGTATATCTGCTCTCCCGCCTTTACCTGTTCCTGCGCAGAACGGGGCGGCTCCGCTGATGCGCTCTGCACCATCGGTAATGCTGCGGAAAACAGTACAACAAAGGCCAAAGTGACTGGAACGGCAATAAATTTTAACAGTTTTCGCATGGTATATCCTCTCATTGTATCCCCATCTTCCGGCATTCATCGATGAATTCAGCACTGCTCAGGAGTCCGAACAATCTGATCCACGTGCCATCTTCCGGAGACCGGATCAGGGTCAGCGGGTAGTGTGATATTTTATTCGGAATATAGGCATTGAAAGCTTTTAAGACGCTGTCAATGTCCTGCCGTGATCCGGTCAGAAAATCCCACCCCGGCTGTGCATGGTAGCGCTTCAGGTACTCTTTCATGACTTTGGGGGTGTCGTTTTCCGGATCAATGGTAATGGAAACCAGATGAACTTTCCGGGGATCTCCCCCTAATTTATCCTGCAGGTTTGCATACTCTGCAGAGAGAATAGGGCAGATCTTGGTGCAGGAACCAAAAATCAGATTCACTACCAGTGGAGTTTTTGACTGTATCAGATCTTTAAGAGGGACTTTCCTGTTGTTCTGATCAGTCAGAACAACATCCGGCATGGTATATCTATCAACGGTACGCTTGTATTTCTGCTCGCCGGCGGTAACCGTGCCGGCTGAACAGAGCATGAGAATAACCGCACCCATACCTATGATATTCACTATTCTCATTGCCATGAATTGTTCTCCTGTCGTTGTCGATTCGTTCTGAAAAGTGAAATCAATTGATGATCAAACTATAACAGGCATCTTCGCTCCGTATTATCGGAGCAAGTCCGTAAATTTCATCAGTGGAATATTCTGCATAATTACGGCTTTGTCCTATGGAGTTTTTTTGCTTCCGGAGGCTCTTCTTTTAATGCCGATTATGAGCCGGGGAGAATAGCGCTGTTTATGCCTGTATTGCCCCATCTGCATGCAATACAGGACATACCAGCTTGTGGTATGTTGATAAAATTTGTTTATTTAATCTTTCCATTAAAGCGTATAATCTTTAGTAGAATGATCGTGTAAATGGTCATGGATTCGTGTCGGATCTTTGGATAGACGTTGCCTCCGGGCGCGAACGTGAATGCCCATATTCTCGACAAAAATATGGAGATATGCCCGATTTTGGATTTAATCGGTTTGTTGAGGCAGGGTGAAAACACTCTGAAAATGGTATGAATGCCGGGGAATTAAAGAATTACTACGAACTGTTGGGCGTGTCACCGGATGCGACTGTTGGAGAGATACACAAAGCCTATTGGAAAAAGGCGCAGTTTTGTCATCCGGATAAAGGTGGCAACAATTCCGCCATGGCCCAGTTGGTCGAGGCCTGGAATGTCATTTCCGACCCCGGCAAAAGGGCCAGATATGATCAGCTCTTTAAATATCAGCACAATGGGTGGCGGAACAGAAAATTTGACGAAGATTTGCACGATATACGCGAACATGCGAAGAAAGAGTCCACCCGGTCCTGGGAGGAATTCGAGGCAGTTTATCAGAAGGCATTTTATGCTTTTAACAAGGATTTCTACGGTGATGATCTTGAAGGAAAAGCTGAGGGTCCCTATTCTCCACTTATGAGTTCAAAAATCAAGAGGTCACACTCCAGGGATATTGCAACAGATATGCATGTAAGCTACCCGATGCACGCAATTCGCCGGTCGGCTCCCAGTTTGATTCTAACGGTTTGTATCCTGATTGTTGCAATTATTACGACATTAATATTTTATCTGAATTACAGCGGGATCGGAAGATTCGTACCGTTAGTAGAGCAAGGCACATCAGAAATATTATTGATGGACACCACCAATGGCACGGTTTATTACCTGAATAAATATAAAGGCACTTTCTCCACTCTCCAAAAGAAAGCCGAAATACCTTCCAAATTACACGCGGGAACGCGGAATAAGAATTAGAATGACAGTCAAGTCAGCCAGGTCAGTCTACCTGTGAGTTTTTTACAAACTGCAGTCCGACATGGTCGGACATTATCCTGACGACTCTACATAGATAATTAACCGGTGATATCAGTAGAACTTTCAGGGTTACAGTATCTCCAAGATGAATGCCGCCACGTATTGAAGCCGGTATTTTGACTGACGCGCCGGTCTCGGAAATATTGTCGACCAGGCAATTGAGTCCGGCATTCCCGATAATTAATTTACACATTGTTGTAATGGGAACTCTTTCGTCGCTTCGTTGAATTTTTACACTCGTTCCGGACATGTGATTCACCATCAGACCCGTCTTACTCTGCCTAGGAGATCGTCATACAATGACATTGATAATAACGCCATGTCACACCTCCGTAACAGACTATAAGCCTTCTTTCTCTCCTGAATTATAACACACCACTGTAATAGCATATAGAGGATTCAATTAGTCTTAAACCTCTGTGCAGGCATGTCCTGATGGCCGGTAGTGCCGATCTTCAGACCGCTGTTGAGCCTTGCCGGTATCTGTAGATTACGCACTGAAATTTCCGTTTTCTGAAATAACCCCTTTGAAGTGGATTATGCGGCGGGTCAATTCCGGGTCGAAAAAATCCCTGCCACCAAGGAGGTATAGGTGGCAGGGCAATAAACACATGATCTGACTGTAGCAAGTCCAATGCGGGAAAAAAATCGGGAATTGTCTGCATATTAATTAGGACTTTGTGTTGGATTAATTGAGCGTTTGTCCTATGGAGTTTTTTTAACTTCAAGAAGTTCTACTTCAAATGCCAGCGGCGACCCGGGAAGAATGACGCTGCTTACACCGGTATCGCCATAGGCGAGCGACGCCGGACACGCCAGTCTGGCCTTACCACCCGTTTTCATTTTCTGCAAACCCTCTTTCCAGCAGGTGATCACGCCATCCAGGCGGAACTCCAACGGCGCACCGCGTTTAAAGGAACTGTCAAACTCTTTGCCATCAGCAAGCGTGCCGCGATAGTTAACCTTAACCGTGTCCTTCGGACCGGGAGCAACGCCATTACCTTCGTTCAGCGCAAGGAAGATCAGGCCTGAATCTGTTTTCACCGCGCCCTTTTCACTGGCCGCTTTTTCCAGAAATTCCTTGTTCAGCGGCGCCATTTTATCAGCCTGGGCTTTGATGCGTGTTTTTGCCAGTTCCTGAACCTTCTCATTGTAGGCGGTAATATCCACCGCGGCTTTAGTGCCGGTGACGCCGTCGGTCAGTCCTTGCTTGACGGTCTCCAGTTCGGCCGGAGTGAGACTGAATGCCGACAGTTGGCGGGATACGATCAGGCCGACGGCATACAGGGTTTTTTCCTCTTCGGTTTTAGGGGCGTCCATGGCAAATGCGGAAGAGGATAGCAGGGCTATCAAGGCGGTAATGAGGAGTCTGTGCATAGTTAATATTCCTTTCAATTTGTGAGGTGTATGAAAAGAGTGCGTCCTGTTAAAGCGACGCACTCTTTCAGGCTACAGCGTGCAGGTGAATGTTACCATTTACCGACGACCGGTTTGTCTCCCGGAATGCCATAGTTGTAAATTTTATCCGTAGCAGGAGTCCAGGCACCGTTGCCGGTCAGATTCAGATACCATTGTCCGTTTCTGAACACACCGAGTTTGGTCTTGCCGGTTGCATTCCAGTCCCCGGTTACCGGGATATCGGTCGGTATACCGAAGTTGTAGATAACATCCGTAGCAGGAGTCCAGGCTCCGTTGCCGGTCAGATTCAAATACCACTGGCCGTTTCTGAAGATACCAATATTGGTCTTGCCGGTGCCGTTCCAGTCGCCGGTAACCGGTTTGTCTCCCGGAATACCGAAGTTGTAGATGACGTCTCCGGCAGGAGTCCAGGCTCCGGTTCCGGTCACATTCAGGTACCATTGTCCGTTTCTGAATACGCCGATTTTTGTTATGCCGTTGCCGTTCCAATCGCCAACTACCGGTACATCACCGGGGATGCCGAAATAGAACGTTTCACCGACTTCCAGAACACCATTGCCGTTCAGGTCGAGCCACCAGGTGCCGTTGCCTTTGTAGGCGCCGGCTTTTGAAACACCATCTCCGGTCCAGTCGCCGCTTAACGGTGTGTCTCCGGTAGCTCCAAAAGTAACTATCTTGTCGTTTGGCGGAATATAGGCATTATCGCCGTCGAAATCGAGCCACCAATCGCCGTTGCCCCGGAACACGCCGAGACGGTCGGTGGCCTTGAAGATAATCGGCCGCATCAGGTCGTATTCTTCATGACCGAGAATATGGCAATGCCATGCGTATTCCCACCCGAAGTTCATCATGGGATTTGTTACAGAGACCGGCACCGTTACGTCGGTAGGACGGATACTGTCCGGCAGAGCAAAGGGTACCTGTGGAGCGGTTGGCCGGAAGGCCACGATAATATCCTGCATCGGGTTCATGCGGACGGTTTCTTTCCAGCCCATTTCGCTCGGTTCCGGCGGCAGAATTTCGCCGGACCAGGAGATTCGGTTGACCACCTGGGCATCCGTAAGGTGGAAGTGAATAGGATGAGAATCAACACCGTTATGGGTGATCTTCCAGAGTTGAATCTGGTTGTTGCCCATGGTCGCATCAGTAAACGGTGCGGTGTCATATCCCAACGGCACCGGCGGGGTCAGGCCATTCGGCGCCTCGGTGCCAAACGAAGCGAAGATGCGTCCGTACCAGGGGTCAAAACCTTCGTTGATCGATTTGCCCTTAAACGGAATTGATGCGCCGTTTACGGTTAAAGCGGTGTCGAGAAGCTTTGAATACGTTGCTGCCGGCACGATGTGCGGCGGTTGGATAGCCGTATATGCGGCTAACAGCGCTGCCGGCAGTGTGGTCATGTTGACGGTGGTAATCGGAGCGGTTGCTGCGGCGGCGGTTACCCTGAACTGCATGATGGTACGGGTATTGGGGCCGAAACCGGCCAGAGTGGGGGGTGAACCGCCGCTCAACGTCTGATCCGGGTTGTTGGTGTAGTAGTCATAGCGGGGATCGCCGCCCGGAAGGGCTGCCGGAGCATCGTTATAGAGAATGATGGTGGATCCGGGTGGAATCGCGGTGAAGTCAATCAGGACATCAGCCCGTTCCGCCGGCATGAGCAGCAGAGATTTATTGGCAACATTCCCGACTGCGTCAAAGGTGATCGGTTGATTGGGGATCGTCACCGGAGCAGGCAGGAAACCGCTTTCTGTGCCGATCTGAACCATTTGCGGACCGGCATAGAGTGGATCCGGCGCACCGCCGTCTCTGCCATCGGTTGGCCAGGTTGCCGGGAAGCAGCCAATCGGTGTTGCCGCCGGTGGCCCGACCGGATCGCACGTGCAATTCGTGGTAATGACTGCGGTGCATAACTGACGCGGAATGGCAGGAACCATTTTTACTTCCGTGCAGGTGCCGGCCGCATTCGCCGCGCCTGAACATGCGACGCCGGCGGCGGTAGCACCGTAGTATAGCTGCATGTTGAAAGAGCGGTCATTGGCGGCGTTCAGTATGCGGAAACGATAAGCCTTTGGCTGCACGTCAACATACGGATAGGCGGTTCCGTTCACAACCGGTGTATCCATAAACGCTTCCGGGACGATGGAGAGTGCAGGAAGTGCCGCGTTCAATGCCGGGGATGGCGGCCAGACCAGCGGGCCGTAATCCCACCTTCCGGTCGGGATCAAACCGCCCGCCGCAGACTGGTTGGGCTCATACACATGCGGCATGAAAAGGTCTCCCGGTGCTCCCCAGGTAACTGTATTCCAAAGCGAATCCTGCACAGCGATGTCAGCGGGAACATAACCCTTGTCCTGAATTACCAGCGGGATACCGTATTTGTATTCACAAAGGATACCCGGGGTTGTCTGACTGCCGGCACAGATGTTGGGCAGGTTTCTGGCGGTAATCATGGCCTCTTCCTGGGGGTCGGTGATCAGGTAACCGGCGGCTTCACCGGCATAGACGTTCAGGCGGGTGATGCCATAGGAGTGGTCGTGATAAAACATCAGTCGGCCGCTCTGACTGTTGGTCCAGTAAAATGTCCCCTTGCCGTCACCGGCAGCGGGGGCCACGATCGATTTGCCTGCGCCGATCATGTCAGGCACATTCTGGAAAGCGAGCCCTTTTTTGTAATTGGTCGGGTCTGTCGCAGGAGTGATCCACTGATGCGGTGTGCCATCGCTGATCCAGGGTGAGTGACCACCGTGAAGATGGAGGGTGGCGCGGTTCTGGGTATGAAGTTCGGTGGTGCCGAGGCTTCCGGTACCGGCTCCCATGATCGTAGTATCCGTCGGGAGAAAAAGATTGCCTGCGGCTCCGGTGCCGAGCAGGTTTTCAAACAGGATGCGTACCGGTTTGTCCTTGGTGGCAAGAATCAGCGGCCCCAGATAATGGGGCGCCTGCAGCTTGACGTCCGTGGCATTGACCTGGTTATACCCTCTCAGTTTCGTGGCCTTGGGCAGGTCAGTGTGCATCTTCTGGGTAAAGTCCGTTAAGCCGATCACGTAATAATCAGAACCGGGGTACGTCGTCGTGTCCGCCTGGGCAATCGGAATATACGCGCCCAACGCGTTTTCATTGCAGGTGCCGGTTCCCGGCGTGGCGCTCACGGTGCAATTCGGAAGCCCCAACCCCGGCATCCGGTCAACAAACTTCCTGAGTGCCGTTCCGGTGATATGGGAAACTGCGCCGACACTGTAGGTGCCCTGCGGACTGTTGGCGTAATAGGTTCCGCCGCCCGGTCCGGCGTGGGCATTGTTGATTCCGAGGGTAAGTGTGCAAATCGCTATTCCCAGCTGCGTGACAACAATTAGATGTTGTTTTTTCATAGTGTGCTCCTTCTGTTATATGTTGACTTCTTGGATTCCTGCTTGTTAAGTACCTTGAGATGAGACAACACCTACTTTCCTTGATTGCATTCTCTTGCTCTTAAAGCGGGACTCCTGATTGTGCGCTGCGTCTCAGTTCCTTCATCTGTGCCGCACTGATTTTTGCCTTGTTGCGTTTGGATAATGTGGACTGAGTGGACTGTTGAGACTGAGGTTCCTCTTTCAGTTCAACGGTATTCAGGGTGTTTTGCACATCCGGAGATACATTTATCTCAGTCGTAACCGACTGCACATTCGGAGACGTACCTGTTTGAATCGTACCTTGCTGAACATTCGGAGATACACTCATCTGAGTCGTAACCGGCTGCACATTCGAAGACATACCCGTTTGAGACGTACCTTGCTGCACATTTGCTGTCACTCTCGATTGTGTCGTTCCCTGCTGCTGCATACCCGAAAAAACCGTTGAATGGGCCGTGGTCGGCAACATATACGTAGACGCTCGTGATGGTGCTGAATCCGCCTGCATATCTTGAGGTACTGCTGAATGCTCCGAAACAGCCGGTATATCCGGAACAGTTTTTGATGGTGCCGCATCAGGAGATTGAAGCGGAACAGGTGCGGCAATTTCATCACCGGTGCATGTCGCCACATAATAATCGGGAAATTCGACCGCCCGGCAATCGGTGCCGGCGAAGAGCTGCTGCGGTAATAACATCAGACATGCTGCAATGATAATTTTCATATGATTCTCCTTCATGCTGCCGGGCGCCGCTGTTTGGAACAGCGCCCGGCGTTATTTGTCACCACTGTTACCACTTGCCGGTTACCGGCTTATCGCCGGGGATACCGAAGGTGTGTATGACGTCGGTTCCTGCGTCCCAGGCAGCATTGCCGTTCATATCCAGGTACCAGATACCGTTTCTGAACACGCCGATCTTGCTTTTGCCGTCGCCGTTCCAGTCTCCGGTTACCGGAACATCGCCCGGAATACCGAAGAAAGTGAATTGGTCAATTCCTGCATCCCACACACCGTTACCGTTTATATCCAGATAGACCTGGCCGTTTCTGAATACGCCGATTTTGGTTTTACCGGTCCCGTTCCAGTCACCGGTAATAGGTACGTCTCCCGGGATGCCAAAGCTGGTTATCTGGTCGATTCCCGCATCCCAGGCGTTATTGCCGTTCATATCCAGATACCATACGCCGTTTCTGAATATGCCGATTTTAGTAGCTCCGCTGCCGTTCCAGTCGCCGACAACCGGGACATCACCGGGGATGCCAAATGTGAACGTTTCCCCGGTATCAAGTACCCCGTTGCCGTTCAGGTCGAGCCACCAGACGCCGTTGCCTTTATAGGCACCGAGTTTTGTTTTTCCGTTACCGTTCCAGTCGCCGGTGAGGGGGATGTCTCCGGAAGCTCCGAATACGGAGAACGTGTCACCGGTATTCCAGCCGCCGCTGCCGTTAGCGTCGAGATACCATTCGCCGTTGCCGCGGAAAATACCGATACGGTCATTCATCTTCAGTACCAGAGACCGCATCATGTCGTTTTCTTCATGGCCCAGAATATGGCAATGCCAGGTGTACTCGTGGCCATAATTTGTCATGGCGTTGACAACGGTGGTTGGTGCGCCGGTAATTGGATCAAGGCTCGCAAAGGTAGAACCTTCCGGCATCGTCGGGTTCAGGAGACGGACACTGTCCGGTACCTGGAAGGGGAACGTCGGCGTTTTTGCCTTCATGGCAACGATAATATCTTCAAGCGGGTTCATACGGACGGTGTCTTTCCAGCCAAGTTCGTTTTCGTCGGTCGGTCTGATTGCACCGTCCCAGCCGACCCGGTTGATTACCTGCACGTTAACCAGATGAAAGTGGATTCCGTGAGTATCGACACCGTTATGGGTGATTTTCCAGAGCTGGTTCTGTCCACGAGAAATCGTTTCGGTGGTCGGATCAATGAAACCGAGTGGTACGGTCGTCTGGATCAGCGCTCCGGTGAACGGCAGCTCAACTCCAAGTGTTGCATTCATTCGTCCCTGGGGATCAAACAGCTCCTGGATGGCCTTGTTCTGCATAGCCATCGTTATTGGCGTCGTTGATCCGTAAGGAGTGAAGGTCAGCGACAGATCCTGAATCTTGGCAAACGTGTCGGTGGTGGCGCCCCCGGTGTAGCCGAGTGCGTTATACGCGGATTCCGGGACAACAGGTGCGTCCTGGGTCGCTTTGAAAATTGCCGGTAATCCGGTGGCCGGATTGGTCAGCGCGGTCAGAATCGTGGGGTTGACGTAATCGACCGGCCCTGGTGTTCCCGGAGCAGGATCAACACCGGCAACCCGGAATTGCATGATGGTTCTGGTGTTGGGGCCATAGCCCGGAATGGTTGAGGGTGCGCCCCCCTGGTTATTCACCCCGCCCGTTGCAGAGTAATCGGGATTGCCGGTGTAGAAATCGTAGCGGGGGTCTCCGGCCGGAACCGGTGCCGGGGAATCGTTGTAGAGAATGATTGTTTTTCCGGCATACGGGGTAAAGTCAATGACAACGTCTGCCCGCTCGGCAGGTGCCATAAAGAGGGTCTTTTCCAGAACGTTCAGCACGACGATGTTTCTTTTGTTCTGCTCAAAACCGACAGGAGTGTTGGGCAGTACGACCGGTCCCGGCAGAAGTCCGCCTTCAGTGCCAATCTGGACTATGGCCGGCCCGCGCATTGTCGGATCGGGTACGCCTGAAAGCCTGCTGTCAAGTATATCGGGCGTCATGCCGGGCGTTTGTGAAGTCCAGAGCGGCGGAAATGGAATTGCCGCATTCGGGACTGCCTGAACCATCCGTACTTCCGTGCTGCCGCCGATGGTTACGGTAGGAGCGGTAAGGAAACCGGAGCCCCCGTTGGTCAAGGTGATGCTGGCAACGTTGCCGAGCCCGTTCACTGTTGCTGTTGCCCAGGCGCCATAGCCTCCTCCGCCGACGATATGAACCATTGGCGAAGAATTCGGGACATACCCGGTGCCTTGATTACCCAGCACAATGCCGGTAATGACGCCGTTGAGTACCGTGGCCGTGGCCGTGGCGGGAGTTGTATATCCTCCGTCGGCTTGATACAATTGCAGGTTGAGCATCCGGTCATTCATGGCATTCAGAATCTTGAGACGGTAGGGAGCGGCCGCCACATTGAGGTAAGGGTAGGGCGTGCCGTTTACAATCGGTGTGTCCATGAAAGCTTCCGGCACATGAGAAACAGCCGGCGGAATGGCCGATGGGAAAACCGGCCAGAACCAGGCCCCATAGTCCCATCTGCCGAGCGGGTTGGCGCCTGAGAGGCTCGTCGGATCCTGGTTCGGCATATACACATGAGGAAACCAGAAGTTGCCGCCTCCGCCCCAGTTGGTCATATCCCAGAGCGGGTCGGTTACGGCAGTGAATCGGGTGGCATCCTTGGCTACGCCCACCGGAGTTACCGAATTATCATATACAAAGGTTTTGTCCTGAATGATCAGCGGAATGAGGTGTGCCAGATCTGCGGTCGTTCCGGGAACAGCGGCGGTTGCCAACGCTGTTTCTTCCGCCGGATCGGACAGCAGGTACCCGGCAGCCTCGCCGGCATACACGTTGAGGCGGGTCAACCCATAGGCATGGTCGTGATAGAACATGAGGCGACCACCCTGCTGGTTGGGCCAGTAAAAAGTTGCCGACCCGGCGGCAGGTACCGGCATGTCAGGAACATTCTGCTGGCTGGCACCCTTGACATACGGCGTTGTTTCGCCGGCAGGCGTGATCCACTGGTGAGCGGTACCGTCACTGATCCAGGGGGGCAGACCGCCATGAAGATGGAGTGTGGCGCGGTTATCGGTATAACTGGCGCATGCGGCGGCCGGTGCTGCAGGATCACAGGGTGCGCCTCCGGACGTCAGCGACCCCATGCCGGCGCCCATGATGGTCGTATCAACCGGCAGGAAAAGTTTCCCCGGAGCTCCGACAGGCAGTCTGTTGGTGAATTTGATTCGCACCGGTTTGCCTTTGGTGGCAATGATCAGCGGTCCGAGATAATGGGGGGGACCGACAGCTACACCGTTAACCTCCTGCACATAGCCGCGCAGTTTGGTGCCGCCGGTCTGATTCGGCCAGGTTCCTACGACCGGTGGGAGGTCGCGATGCAGCTGCTCGTGATACTCGACCAGGGCAATTTCATAATAATCATCACCCGGGAAACCGGCCAAAACATGTGGCGCGGCAATCGGGATGTATTGGCCAAGGGTGCTGGCGCCGAGGGCGCTGCCGGCCGCCCGTGCGCCTGACCCCAGACCGGGGAGGGAATCAATGAACTTTCTCAGAGGGGGGCTGTAGGCATAATTGGGTTTCGATAAATCAACTGCCGGGTTGAGTATCGGTGCTGCCTGAACCTGTCCAATCCCCCACGGGAGAACCGTAAGTACCAGAACCAAACCTGCTGCAATGTGAAAATATCGTCTTTTCATCTGTCTCTCCCTTTGCTTGAAATGATGCTACTGTGTACTGACGTCAGTGGACTTTCGGATCTTGTCACGTTTTTCTTTCGCGGCCTCGGTCTGCTTGATTTTGGCTTGATTATGTTTTGACAATGGTTTGATTTTATTAGCATTCTTTATTTTTGCAGCCTCCACCTGTTTTATTTTGGCCTGATTACGTTTGGATAACGTGGGTTTGTTGTTCGGAGTGCCCTGCATATCCGCTGTTTCCTGTCCGGTGGGTTGAGTCCGGTCAGGGGCAACGGCTCCGGTTGTCCCGGCGTTACCTGCTGTAATCGAAACAAAGGTGAGAAAACAACAAACCACTAAACCGGTACATGTACGCATTTTACTTCTCCTTTCGTTACTTTGCGGGCTTCAACTGGCGGCTAAAAGTACGACGCCCAGAACAACCATCCATTTGATCGCTGTTATCTGCCCATTAATTGCTTGGACGGAATGGCCCAGGTCATGTGCGGTGAATCCGGATTCCAATCCGAATGGCATCTGTGTTGACGGTGTGGAAACAGCTGTCCCGGCATGCCGTTGCTGCGTCAGGCGTACTGCAACTATGCTTAACAGCAGTGAGGCTGACAGAGCCACATACAGGTATATCTCCGAAGTTCTGCCGGTCAGGGTGAGTGCGACACAACCGAACAGTGCGGTCAGTGACCAGAACAGAAGTGTTACGTGTGCCGGGGATATGCTTTTGCTTAAAATCAGGTAGTGGAGGTGAAGGTTGTCGGCTTTGAACGGATTTTTCCCATTCATGAGTCGTACAATCAGTACACGGAGAGTATCGAAAATGGGGATGAGGAGAACCAGTGCCGGGAACATTGCATCAACTGATGACGCACTGTCTTGGGTCAGCAGCACTGCGGTGACGGCGAGTGAAAAACCGAGAAAGAGACTTCCGGTATCGCCCATGAAAACTTTGGCGCCGGGGAAGTTAAAGAGTAGGAATGCACACAATGCCCCTACAAAGGCGATGCAGATGACCACCAGCATGAAATTGCCGGCGAGTAATGCTGCAATACCCATGAACAGGAAGCCGAGAAGAGAGACACCACCGGCAAGGCCATTCAAACCATCAAGGAGGTTTATGGCATTGGTGATGCCGATTATGGCGATATAGGTAAGCGGGATGCTGAGCAGTTCAAGATTCACGTTTCCCAGTGATCCATAGAAGCCGATGGTGTGTATAGTGATATGTCCACCGAATATGACTATTGACGTTGCGACTGTCATTCCTGCCAGTTTAACTTTCCAGCTCAGTGACGACAGGTCATCTTTTATGCCCATGCCGACCAGCAGGAATGATGCGACTATATAGGATGTCAGGGCACCGTTGCCGTTTTCCATAAACAGGAACGGCAACACGCCGGCAAAGAACGCCACGCCGCCCCACCGGGGAGTGGTTGTCTGGTGCAAACGACGCCCCCCGGGGACATCCAGGCAGTTGCACGCGGCAGCAACACGGATAACAACCGGTGTTAACACGGCCGTCAGCAAAAACGAGGAGAGATACGGGATTATGTATTTCATGGCGGAACTCCTCTCAAGACCGGACCGCGTGCGCTCCATCAGTTCGGGAAATGCGGGGTATCTGTCGAATAAACTTTTCTCTATGGTGATAGTACCCGAACCCGGATTTCTAAAAAATCAGAGGATATCCGTATTTTAAATCAGCGATATCAGGTGTGTTCCGTAAGTGTTTCTGATGGGTGGATTTTTTTTGATGAGGCTGGCGGGACATTTGTCCTATTTGGACGGTGTTGTCGAGGAAGGGAGAGAAGTCCTATTGCATAGGACAAACACCTACCTTTTAACAGAAGGTTTTCCTATGCGGGGCTATGTAGTAATCCTAGTTATAATTCAGACATATGCCGATATTCCCTTCGGGAACGGCTTGATATCATGCACCGTAACGTTATGGTGGCTCTTTGTTCGGGTCTGCGACAAATTTGTTGAAAGTCACCATATTGATGTTTTTATATTCCCCCTCCCTTGACGGGAGGGGGACGGGGGGTGGGTGAAGTTGTTGTAATATCGAGGTGTTACAGTCAGCTTACCCCACCCCTCAATCCCCTCCCGCAAGGGGAGGGGAGGTTGTTATTGAATCTACCAACATTTTTGTCGTACACCCTCTTTGTTCCGTGTGGTGGGCGATTTTCCGAATAATGTGATAGAATAAACATGTCGATTTGTGCAGAAAAATACCGATTGGGGCGTTTCAATGAAGTTCCGGATGAATGAAGTGAAATATGCCGAGATGAGAAGTCCGGATCTGCGCATCCTGAAACTACGCAGAGAGTTGACTCAACTGCGCCGTGAGTGTATTCAGGAAAAGACCCAACATCAAAAACGGGAGGAAAAGTTCAATAACTCGATGATTCAGCAGCGGCAGCTCCTTGCCAATATCATTGCCATTCAGGAGCAGGAGCGAACTTCTATAGCCGAGGAAATCCAGGAAGAGCTGGGGCAGATGCTGGCATCGCTTCGGGTGAGCGCGTCGCTCATTTCAGACGAATATCGAGACCACGCCCAGCTTGTTGACAGGGTAATGGCGATGGAGCAACTTATAATATCTGCAATTACTGCCGTGCAGCGGATTTCGTCGGAATTGCGGCCGGTAATGCTTGATTTGCTGGGCCTTGCCGATGCCATAGAGTGGAAGGCATTGAAATTCCAGAAACGGACCGGGATTACCTGTAAAACCACCCTGCTCCTCGAAAATAACGAGATAGACAGTGAGCTGTCTACGGTGGTGTACCGGATATTCCAGGAGGCGTTAGCCAATGTCAGTCTTCACTCTTATGCCACTCTTGTTCAGGTTACTCTGATGGAGAGAAAAGGGCGGCTGATGCTGACGGTACACGATAATGGGCAGGTCATAGTTGATGAGGATAGCAATAAACTTCAATTCCTTGGAATCGAAAGAATACGGGGAAGAGCAGCGGCGTTCGGAGGAAAAGTAAAAATATTCGGAGTTGCGCAGGGAGGTACTGCACTGTTTGCGCGACTACCGAAAAGTAGGGAGGAGGGGCACCGTGCCGATAAAAATCATAATAGCAGATGATCACTCAATTTTCAGGCAAGGTCTCAGGCAGGTTATTGACACAACCGTCAACATGACCGTCGTAGATGAGGCGTGCAACGGCCAGGAGTTGCTGAGCAAGGTAAAGAGCAATGACTATGATATCGTAATTCTCGATATTACCATGCCCGGCAGGAATGGACTTGATGTGCTGGTGGAGTTGAAGAACATCAAGCCGAAACTTCCGGTGCTTGTGCTGAGTATGCACCCTGAAGAGCAGTTTGCGCTTCGCGCTTACAAATCCGGAGCATCCGGATATCTGACCAAGGGGAGCCCGTCAGCGGATCTCCTCGATGCACTGCATAAAATATCGCTCGGGAAAAAATATGTGAGTGCCGTTCTGGCGGAGTCTCTCGTTACCGGACTCAATGATGTCAGTCAGCAAAATCTGCAGCACAGTCTTTCCAACCGGGAATATCAGGTAATGAGCCTGATCGGCTCCGGTAAGACGGTCGGCAAGATTGCTGAGGAGCTGGTGCTGAGTGTCAAAACCGTAAGCACCTACCGTGCCCACATTCTTGCCAAGCTGAACATGAAGAACAACGCCGAGATCACCCGGTTTGTCATTGAAAACAATTTGCTGTAATAGTTGAGCTTTTAATCCCCTCCCCCGCTGGGGAGGGTTAGGGTGAGGGGGAAGGCGCCATGAAATCAGCATGTTACTTGTGGCGGCCTCCCCCACCCCCTAACCCCCTCCCGCAAGGGGAGGGGGGACTTAAATAAACTTTTGCAAGAGTCCCATCTCTCTCCAAATTTTTTTACCGCCAATACTTGTCAGCGCCCCCTTACTATGTTGCAGAGTAGTTTGATGATGGAACAAAATGAGGTAATGCTATGACACCCGCAGAAAAATCCAGAATAAAGCTGCTGGCGGAAATAGAAGAACTTCGCTTGCAGCTTGAAAGGGCCGAAGAAGCCTTGCGTGATATAGTGAGCAGCGGTGACCCTGGAGCCGATGACTGTGCATCCATAGATCCTGCTTTACTGAAGCGCAATGAAGAGCTGTTGGAGTCAGAATCCATTTCAACTGAACTTAGACTCCGGGATGCCTACAGTCATATCCGGATAGTAAATGAGGAAATCCGGATTACCAGTGAAGAGCTTCAAGTTCAAAGCGAGGAACTCCTGGTGAAAAACCGCGAATTGGAACGGCTTTGTGAGGAGTCAAGGCGATCCGAAGAGATGCTTGCTGCGGCGAATAACCGGATGCGTACGCTTCTGGAAACGTTGCCGGTCGCTGTTACCATTGCAGAAGATCCGCAATGCCGGCTCATTACGACCAATCCGGCCGGATCGCGAATGTTCGGTGCGTCACCCGAGCAGAATATTTCCGCGTCAGGTACTGTCCGGGAACAGCCGGGTAACCGGTATTTTTCTTCGAAAAGAGAGTTGGAACCCCATGAAATGCCGATGCAGGTAGCGGTCAGTCAAAATCGCATTGTGGAAAACTTTGAGATAGAAGCCCGTCTGGAAGATGGCAGGCGCTGGATCGGCCTGGTTAGTGCGGCTCCTCTGCATGATCGGGCAGGCACGTTTACCGGAGGTGTCGCGGTTGTTCAGGATATCACGGAACTCAAGCGATCCGAGGAGGCGCTACGCGAGAATGAGGGCCGCCTGCGGTTGGCGCAGGAGAGCGCACATGTGGGGATTTGGGACTGGAATGTTGAGACCGGAGAAGTTGATTTTACGCCGGAGTTAAATAAATTGTATGGTCTCCCTGCCGGAACCGTCACGACCTATTCGGATTGGACCAGGCTGGTGCACCCGGACGATATTGAGAGGATCGAGGCGGAACGGGATGAAAAAATAGCCGGACACGAATCGTTTGACGTCGAGTTTCGTGCTCGCCACTCTTCCGGAGAGTATCGATGGCTATCGACAATTGGTGGTGCGTTATATAACGAGGAAGGAAAGGTTACCCGTGTGTTCGGTGTCAATAGTGACATCACTGAACGTCGGCGGGCAGAAGAAGAGATTCGCCGCTACACCGGGGAGCTTCAGGATTTGAATGAAGAACTGAGTATCTTCAACAGTTCTGCAGTCGGCCGTGAACTGCGCATGATAGAGCTGAAGAACGAGATCAATGAACTCTGCGCCGCAGCGGGACTGCCGCCGAGATATGAGATGGATTTCACCGGGGATCTGCTATGAAGCCGCTGCTCCCGGCCTTCTCAGAAAGCGGAAATGGAAGCGCTAAAATAACGTACTGGACATTCACGCTGGCAGTGCTGATCGGGCTCTACCTGACTGTACGGGTGAACTATCTTCTCTTTCACAGCCTGGTCGAACTGTTCAGCATTATAATTGCCGCCACTGTCTTCATCATTACCTGGAATTCGGTCAAGTACATCAAAAATCCCTACCTGATCATGGTAGGGATTTCCTTTCTGTTCATCGGTATTCTGGACTTGCTCCACACCCTGTCATACAAGGGCATGCCGATATTTACCGACTATGACTTTTATGCCAATCAGTTGTGGATTGCCGCGCGAGGCCTGGAAAGCTGCACCTTGCTGGCCGCGTTTCTGCTTTTGTATACCAACAGGACTGTCAAGGTTGGATGGATTTTTGCCCTCTATACGTTCATTACCGCTCTCTTAATTGCCTGCATCTTTTACTGGAAAATATTCCCGATCTGTTTTGTTGAAGGCAAAGGATTGACCGCTTTTAAAGTGTACAGCGAGTACGTCATCTGCGCGGTTCTTTCTGCCGGTATCGTCTTTCTGATACGGAGCAGACGCCTGTTTGCTGAATCGGTGTATAAGCTGCTTTTGGCATCAATGGTATGCACTATTATCTCTGAGCTGACTTTTACCTTTTATATCAGCAATTTCGGTATTTCCAATATTGTCGGTCATTACTTCAAGCTGTTTTCCTTCACGATGATTTATCGCGCCATTGTCGTTACCGGTATTGAAGAACCATACCACCTGATTTTCAATCAGCTGAACCGGACTAATGATGACTTCCGTAAAGAGATCGCGACAAGAACAGAAACCGAGTCAATGCTTGAAGCGCACATACAGGCACGCAAACAGGCTGAAATTGCCCTCAAAAAACGGGAATACTTTTTTAAAGAGTCTCAGCGCGCCGCATCAATAGGGTCGTATGTAGTTGACTTTGTTACAGGAGAATGGGAGACCTCCGAAGTTATCAACAAAATTTTCGGTATTGCCCCGACCTACCCACGCACCGTTAAAAACTGGCTGAAAATTGTCCATCCCGATGACAGGGATATGATGGATCGTTACTTGAATGAAGAGGTCATAGCCAATCGATCCCTCTTTTCGAAGGAATACCGGATAATACGTGTGAATGATGGTGAAACAAGATGGGTACTTGGCCTGGGCGAAATTAAAGTTGACAGTACCGGATGCATCTTGTCATTGACCGGAACTGTTCAGGATATTACGGAGCGAATGCAGTCCCAGGCAGAGCTGCAGGCCGTCAACATCAAGCTGCGCGATTCCCGCAAGGCCACCATTAACATGATGCAGGATGCCATTATTTCCCGCAAACAGGCCGAAGAGTTGAGCGACAGACTGCGACATGAAGTGGAAGTACGTAAAGCAGCCGAAGATAGTCTTAGCATATTGAATAATGAACTGGAAAACCTGGTCGAAGCACGGACGAAGGAGCTGCAAAATGCTATCGAAACATTGAAGATAGCGACCGATGAACGCATTCTGGCAATTGAAGCCTTGCGAGAAAAGGAGCAGATGCTGATACAGCAAAACCGGCAGGCTGCCATGGGAGAGATGATCAGCAATATTGCTCATCAGTGGCGACAGCCTTTGAACACCCTTGGACTTTCCATGCAAAAGCTCGGATTGTTCTATGGATCACCGGACTTCACCAAAGAGTTTCTGGATACATCAATTGCCAAAACCATGTCGATCATCAGGCACATGTCCAAAACCATTGATGATTTCAGAAACTACTTTAAACCGGAAAAAGAAAAGTCGGATTTTTACGTGATTGAGGCGATCAATAATACGTTAATACTCATGGAGGGCAGTTTTCAAAACCCGTTCATCAACATCACGGTCGTGGAGCACGCTAATCCGGTCATTCATGGCTATCCGAATGAATTTACGCAGGTTCTTATTAATATTCTGAACAACGCACGGGACGCGATAGTGGAAAAAGATATTTATGGTGCTCAGATAATAGTCTCTGTGGGCAGTGAAAAGGGCTGCGCTGTCGTAAAAGTTTCTGACAACGCCGGAGGTATCTCTGAAGAAATTATTTCCAAGGTGTTTGACCCTTATTTTACTACCAAAGGTCCACAGCGGGGCACTGGGATCGGTCTGTTCATGTCGAAATCAATCATAGAGAAAAATATGGGTGTAATTCTCATGGTGAGAAATACTGATATCGGTGCAGAATTCAGGATTGAAATAGCGATGGAAAGCGGGATTCAAGCGGAATTGAATATGTAATTCCGGGCTAATTACATGCTCATTCAATAGGAATTTATTAAAACAGTCCAGTAGGACAATATCTTATCTCAACTAATTAATTGCCTTATTTGTTCTCACCTGAACCTCTGACAGCAAAAACAGACGCCCACCCATCTGATTGTCCTTACCAATCTGTTATCATTGCCTAACTTTCCATATTTACTGAATTTGACTCATTGGTTCGTATGTACAGGAATCATGCACTGATCATACTGCCTCACACAAGGTGTCTTCCATGGCTCGACACAGCACTATCAACCGTAAAATAGTTCTCAATTCTCTTTCTTCGGGCGTACCGACGGTTGATCATTTCCGGATTGAAGTCCATGTCATTCCTGCTTTGTCCTCCGGTAAAGTATTGCTGCGAACTCTGTATATTTCGCTGGATCCGTACATGCTCAACCTCGTGAGAAACGCGCCGAATCACTCCGCAATTCCGGAAGTTGGCGGCGTGATAAACGCCTACGCATTGTCTCGTGTGGAAAATTCCAGGCATCCCGGATTTTTGCCGGGAGAGATGGTACTTGGTTACAGCGGATGGCAGGATTATGCCGTATCTGACGGCATCGGCCTCACCAGACTCGATATCAATATGGCCCGGCCCTCCCTTGCTCTTGGAATACTCGGTATCCCAGGTTTTACCGCCTATATGGGGCTGTTTGAAATTGGTAAGCCGAAATCGGGAGAAACAGTCGTTGTTGCGGCAGCGAGCGAGGTAACAGGATCAGTGGCGGGGCAAATAGCCAGAATAAGCGGATGCCGGGTGGTTGGTATCACTGACAGCGCCGACAAGTGTTGTTACGTTTTTGAGGAGTTGGGTTTCCATGCCTCTGTAAACCGCAATCGGTTCAATTTTCCCGAACAATTAGCGGAAGCTTGTCCGAGAGGTATCGATATTTATTTTGAGAGTGTCGGCGGCGGGGTTTTTGATGCGGTACTGCCGCTGCTTAATACCGGTGCCCGTGTTCCTTTGTGCGGCCTGGCTACACAGTGCAACAATACCGATGTACCTCACGGTTCGGACCGATTGGGACTATTGACCGGCACGCTGCTTGGCAAGCGCATTACGATACAGGGTTATAATGCCCTTGATGATTATTCCAGCTGCTATGACGGGTTTCACCGGCAGATGAGTTCCTGGTTAACTGAAGGTGAAATCAAATATCGGGAAAATATTATAGATGGCCTGGAAAATGTGCCCAAGGCATTTGTCGGAATGTTGGAAGACAAGACTTTTAGCAGTCAGATTGTACAGGTCGAGAGTGACTGATAGCAATAATGGAAAAAAGCGATACCCGGATGAGAGGTGAAGCATGACTCAAAATATGACAGTAAACCGAAGGATTGTTCTTAATACACGCCCGGTCGGCAAGCCGACCCTTGAAAATTTCCGACTTGAAGAAGTGGACGTTCCTGTGCCGGGCAGCGGGCAGGTGCTTCTGCGAACACGGTATCTCTCTCTGGACCCCTACATGCGTGGACGTATGAGCGATGCTCCGTCTTACGCTCCTCCGGTTGCCATCGGCAGTGAAATGGTTGGCGGAACCGTCTCGCGCGTTGAAGCGTCCCTGCACCCCGATTTCAAACCGGGTGATGAGGTCGTTGCGTATAGCGGGTGGCAGGATTACGCCGTGTCGGACGGCACCGGTTTGATCAGGCTTGATCCGGAGGTTCCGCATCCCTCGCTTGCTCTCGGGGTACTCGGCATGCCTGGCTTTACCGCATTTATGGGTCTGCTGAAAATCGGTCAGCCGAAACCTGAGGAGACAGTGGTCGTTGCCGCCGCGAGCGGCGCCGTCGGTTCGGTCGTGGGGCAGATTGCCAAAATTAAAGGGTGTCGCGTGGTCGGTATCGCCGGTGATACTGATAAGTGTAATTATGCTGTTGGTAAACTTGGCTTCGATGTCTGTATCAACCGCCGCCGCATGGATTTCCCCAAACAATTGGCTGATGCGTGTCCCAATGGCATTGATGTCTACTTTGAGAGTGTCGGCGGCGCTGTGTTCGATGCCGTCCTTCCCCTGCTGAATGTGGGTGCTCGTGTGCCGCTGTGCGGACTTATCTCCCACTACAATGACGTCGCAGGAGTGCCTCACGGCCCGGATCGGTTGGATATTCTGATGCGCACGATGCTCACCAAGCGGATTAAGATGCAGGGTTTTATTATTTTCGACGATTTTGGCAACCGCCATGACGAGTTCTACCAGCAGATGATCACCTGGGTATCTGATGGAAGAGTGAAATATCGGGAAGATGTCGTCGATGGACTGGAAAATGCTCCTGAAGCATTCATCGGACTATTGGAAGGAAAGAACTTCGGCAAGCTGATAGTACGCGTTGCAGAAGATTAACATATGTCCCGCCATTAAGCCTCCCCTCCCTTGACGGGAGGGGATTGAGGGGTGGGTGAAGCTGCCGTCAGTATAAAAAGTGGCAAATTCCCCCACCCCCTAACCCCCTCCCGCAAGGGGAGGGGGGACTTTTAGGCAATTGCAAATACCAAACGGACAACGCTGATGTCCCGCTGTCTTAAGCCGGAAAAGGGGGTGATGGCAATTGACGCTTTACTCACATCAGCAATAGAAGCGGCAATCGTCATTCAGATCCGCTGTCTGAGCTTTTTTCGCGCCATGTCCTCAAAGTTCGCCGATATCGAGACCAGGAGAGTGTTTGGCCAGATGGCGGGCGAGATGGCAGAACATCTGGAATCGTTCTGTAGTCTGTATCAGGGGAGTGATCAGGAACTCGTCGCTATTGTGGGTCGGAATTCAATTTATTATGACCCTTACTTCTGTTTGTTGCTCAATTCAGAAGACAACCGGGAAACCGCACTACACTCGCTGCGTACTGCACTCAAGGAAGAACAGGACTGCATCGGGTTGTACTCCCTGTGTGCAGAAACCGCCCGGGAACCTGATATGCAGGATGTTATTGTCCGTATACTGGATGAAACTTACAAGCAATCTGAAGTTCTATTGGGCGAGTATTCACGGTTAAAGGACATGAATGGGAGTAACTGGAAATCATTGCACACGAACAAACGGAGAAAAACGAGAGCAGGTAAATCGCATCATCACTGAGAGTATGACTACGTATGGGGGAGCCATCATGAATATTTTCGATTGTGCAATCAAAATGGAAGAAGAAGCCAGGTTGTATTACGAAAAACTGGCAGCGGTATCTGTTGTCCCCGAGCTGCGGAATCTTTTTACCCTGTTGGCGGAATCTGAACAAGAACATCACGATGCACTGGTGAAGATGAAAAAGAATTGCGATTCACAAAAAATTCAGTTCAAAGATTTGCAGGATGCTGCCTGCCTGTTCAGACCTCTATTATCAAAACGTGATCTCGTAGCTGACATAATGGAAGAATCCGATGAATACCAGCTGATCGTAAAAGGAGAAGAGGAAGGGGTTCTTTTTTACGAAGGGTTGGCCGGGCAGACAGAGGATGAGGATACCCGCAGAATTCTACACATGATTGCAAACGAGGAACGGAAGCACCTGAGTATAGTCAAGAATATATATTCCTTTGTCGAATCACCTAAAAGCTTCCTTGCCTGGGGCGAGTTCAGCAACCTTAAAGAATACTGACTCACGTAAAGTATTTGTTCAATAATCCTGGAGGTTTCTATTATGGGTATTCCGATCAAAAACAACATATTGTGGGTGGGCAAGGTTGATTGGGAGTTACGCAAATTCCATGGCGAAGAATACTCGACGCACAAGGGAACATCGTATAACTCGTACCTGGTACGGGAAGAGAAAACTGCGCTGATCGAAACCGTCTGGGCTCCGTTTGCCAGGGAGTACGTGAAAAACCTGCAAAAAATTATCGACTTGAATACTATCGATTATATTATTGCAAATCATGGCGAAATCGACCATAGCGGGGCTTTGCCCGAACTTATGCGCCATATTCCGGAGACGCCGGTTTACTGCACTGCCAATGCGGTAAAGTCCCTGAAAGGTCAATATCATCAGGACTGGAATTTTGTCGTAGTAAAAAACGGTGATCGTCTCAGTCTGGGAAATAAGGAATTGATCTTTATCGAAGCACCGATGCTGCACTGGCCGGATAGTATGTTCTGCTACCTGACCGGTGATAATGTTCTTTTCAGTACCGATGCTTTCGGCCAGCATCTTGCCACTGAAAGGCTTTTTAACGATCTTGTTGATCAGTCAGAGCTGTTTCAGGAGTGCATAAAATATTACGCCAACATTTTAACCCCCTTCAGCTCGTTTGTTGACAGGAAAATCAGGGAATTCGCAAGCCTGAACCTGCCGCTTGACATGATCTGTACCAGCCACGGTGTTGTATGGCGTGACAAACCGATGCAGATTGTTGCCAAATACCTGGAGTGGTCAGCGAACTATCAGGAAAACCAGATCACAATCATGTATGATTCAATGTGGGATGCGACACGTAAAATGGCCGAAGCAATTGCCCACGGTATTGCGGAGGAGGATCACACAGTGCTGGTGAAGATATTTAACATTGCCCGTTCCGACAAGAACGACATTGTCACTGAAGTGTTTAAATCGAAGGCAATCCTGGTCGGTTCTCCAACGATCAACAAAGGTGTGTTATCTGCTGTAGCCGGCATCCTTGAAGAAATCAGGGGGCTGGGATTTAAAAATAAAAAGGCTGCTGCTTTCGGAGCTTACGGATGGAGCGGCGAGTCAGTCAAAATGATAACAGAACGGCTGAAAGAGGGCGGGTTCTCCATTGTCAACGACGGTATGAAAATGCTCTGGAATCCGGACAAAGAAGGAGAGGGCGGCTGTATCGCATTCGGCAGAAATTTTCTCAAAGCTGTGAACGATCTTCAGGTTTCTTGAATATAACCATGAGGCGGTGACAGAAGTTTAATGTTATATATACTCTACCAGCTAGATAAAGTACATGATTTACATAAGTACACGTAAATGGTAAACTACATCGTGGAAGTAATAAAGTGGTAAAGGAGGTTGGCCATGAAAAGAATTATTTCGGCAGCATTTGTAATGGCTGTTTCATTTTTTTTCTCAGCGGTATCAGTCGTTGCGGCAGATACCCCTTCGACTCTGTATGGTAATGAGAATGGGAATTTTATGAATCTCCCGACTAAGAATGAATGTCTGCTTATTGCCAGAAACTGTACGTATGAGGCTGATACGGTGCAGGGAAGGGTAGATGATTTGAGAAAAGAAATTGCCAGAGGGCTCGATGTGTATTCTCCCGGTGAATTAAAAGCGTTGGAAGAACAGCTGAAGTGGATAGAATCAGAAAGCGGTAATGCTTTTATGTAACCGGAACTTTAAGTTGAAGAGTATAATTATCTCAGGAGGAAGAAGGTAAATTCGCACGTAGAGAAGGGGAGGTGTGCCATGAGAGGACGAGAAATCATTGCCACCCTGAACGAGCGGAAGAGTGATGAACATCGCTTTGTGAAGTGGTGGAGGAAAGAGGAGGATTTCCTTGATTATGATCTGCTGGACCGGTTTGTTGAAAACACCGGCGGCACAGATGAGATCGGGGGAATCGATTTATTAACCATGGATGACATGTGGAATGAAGTACGCCGCATTGGTGGGTCACGAGTGAAGCTTGTGCACGACCCATCCGGTGATAAAGTGATGTGGTCCCATAAAGGCAAAACCGGAGTTCGGACGAATGTCTGTACTTTTACTCCTGAAACACTTATGGAGATTTATGACGTTGAAACGCGGGGGAATCCGGTTGATTCGTGATGAAAAACATTTTTCAAAATGAAAGGCTGCTGAGTTGAGCAGCCTTTCATTTTGTGATGATGAATGAGGTGGAGAGTATTCGCGTCAATGTACGGGGCGGCGGTATTTTATTATTCAACGAGGGTGGAGTGACCTGACATGTCAACGTATGTTGTTACGTGCAGCCGGTGCGGTACAGCCAACAGGATTCCGGCTGACAAAGAGGGAAAAAAGGGGCGGTGCGGTAGTTGCCACGGGGATTTGCTGCCGCTGTATTACAGGCCTGTGCCGCTGACTGACGTAACATTTGATGCGTTTATCAAAGGGTACGCCGGGCCGGTACTGGCTGAATTCTGGGCGCCGTGGTGCCCGCATTGCAGGGAGTTTGAGGCGACGGTAGTAAAAGTGGCCGGAATACTTGCCGGAACAGCAGTGGTTGTGCAGGTCAACACTCAGGAAAATCACATCCTAGCAAATCGTTTCGACATCAAAGGTATTCCGGCCTTACTATTGCTCAAGCAAGGAAAGATTGTCGACCGACTGTCCGGCGCCCAAAGCAGTGATGCAGTAATTTCCTGGTTCAGGCGCCACAGGTGACCTGTCAAAATTGCTCCATTCAGGCGGCATGTTTCAAGCCTGCAGCCACAAAAGCAGTCGCAAAGGTTTCAGCAAACTCTTCAATTGATGTAGAAGTGGTGTTTTCTGCCGTTCGCGGCCGACCCACTGCAAAGAGCCCGTCATTAAGGGCTTTGCTCATCTCGATTAACAGCCTGCTTGTGTCTGCGCTTATGCCAATCGCCTCCATTCCTTTAGCCACCTTATCAAACGGCAATTGTACATATTTCAAATCCGCCCAGCCAATCCTGCTGCCAATAACAGTAATGGCTTCATCGAGTGTAAGATCTCGCTGACCAAGTAAGTCTTCGATTTCTTTACCGGTAAAATCGCGCCTGACGAGGTGCTCAGCTACCTGTATCAACTCAGATACTTGGACGGCAGAGTAATTGTCTGTTTGCTTAGGACCATTATACTCCTGTTTATCCATTAAGTAGATAATTTACTTTAAGGACAATGTATATTATTGACTAAACTTGTATTTACAAAATTATAATTGCTGACTATAATTATAGTATAAGAAGTTAAAGTAACTTATAAAGGAGATAAGTCATGAGAAAGTTAAATGCTTTTGTGCCAATTTTGGCGGCTGCTTTGATTTTACATGCTGTTCCTTCCTTTACAGAAGAAGGAACCACAGAGGGCCTTCCGGGAAATATGGAAGTTCAGAAGGATGAATGTTTGTTGGTCGCATCGTACTGTCCTGATAATGTTGACTCAATACAGCAGAGAATCAGCAAATTGCAGACAGAAATCAGGAGGGGGACGGATGTCTATACAACGGAAGAATTGCGGGTTCTAAACAAAAAATTAGATGACGAACTTGAGGTCTATCGGCGTCTAAACAGAGCTCACTAATCTGATAGCAGTCTGAAATTGATTCATTCGGCAGCATCATAATGGTAAGGCCGCCCCAGATAATTGAGGCGGCCTTTTTATTACAGCCAGTTTAAGCATACCAGACGGTTAAATCTCCACGCACTCAGAACGCTCCCAGGAGTCCAGTTCTCCATTTGCAAGCTTTACCTGCACGGTTTCCCCGGCTAGAGTACATCCAAAAGAATCGCCGCGCTCACCGTTCCTTACATTCTGAAGCGGCACACTCTCATCCCGTTGTTCTGTTCGATAGCAAACCTTTTCATAACCTGACGTTGTCATATAAATCACCTCTTTAATAAATCACAGACTTTTTAAATTACTGAATTCGCCCCACTCCAGATACGTCCGGGGGTCCTCAACAAATGAATAAATATTTTCCAGCACTTCACGATGTTCGCGTTCTTTGTCAGCCAGAACCGTGAAGACCCGTTTCAGCTGTTCATTCTCCGTCTCACTACTCAAAATCTCGAAGAACTCGATTGATTCCTTTTCCTCCCGTTCAACATGACAGTAAGCATCGGAATCTTCCTTCAGGATTTCGGCAAGGTGCGCCGGATCAATACGGGGGCTATACACGCACACGGTCTCATCCAGCTTTTCAAGCTCCATAAAGTCAGTCATGCTCAAGCGGTTTCCCAATTCAACCAGTCTATTGATATATTCGCCCTTGGCCGCCGCGATCATCAAAAAAAGCCGTTTTAATTCTTTCTGGGTAGTTTCTTCAGCAAGCCGCTCAAAATGAGCCTGTGTTTCTTTTTTCATTTTTATGGTGCATTCTAGTATGTTCATCATTATCTCCTTCCCGAATTTATCACTTCGTCGACAAATCCTTCGATCTCTTAGGTCCATCATATCAAATTCTTATAAATTTCACCAAGTATTCTTTACAGTTTAGGTATGGTACAGATTATTACTATTCCGGTCAATTCCGGAGGAGTATAATGTCCCCAGATGGTTATATAACCGTGCATTACAAAAGAGCTTAAAAATGAGCAGTGCATATGATCTGATAATAATTGGCTCCGGTTCAACGGCTTTTGCCGCTGCTATACGGGCGACAGGTTATGGAGCCCGGGTATTGATGTTTGAAAAAAGCGTCCTCGGGGGTACCTGCATCAATTGGGGGTGCATTCCCAGTAAAACGATGATACATGCCGCTCTTTTCAGGCATGAAGCTCATCTGGGTAACAGTCTCGGGCTCAACGGTGTAAATGGCACGGAAAGCATTGACGAGGAGCGGTTCTTTAGTCATCGGGAGAACGTAATAGCCGGGTTGCGTAAGGAACGCTACCTTGATGTTCTGAAAAACATGAATGGACTGGAGTTGATTAAAGGGACAGCCCGTTTCAGAGATGCCGGGACCATCGAGTGCAACGATGTCTGTTACCGGTCTGAGCGGTTTCTCATCGCAGTCGGTGGCAGTCCTCACATTCCAAAATTACCCGGGCTTGAAAAGTGCTCCTATTACACCAGTCGAACTGCCCTGCTACAGAAAAGTATTCCGGAATCCCTTGTTATAGTCGGTGGCGGGGTGATTGCGGTGGAACTGGGGCAGATGTACCGACGTCTCGGGTGCAGGGTCACCATTGTTGAACATGGTCCCCGATTACTGGCAACCGTCGAGCGCGAACTCTCGGCAGCACTTGAGGAGATTCTGGTTCAGGAGGGTATTGGCTTAATTACACATGCAAATATCTGTTATCTGGATAATTGTGGAGACCAGAATGAGGTACATGTTGAAGTTGAAAAAAAACCGCTATTGTTTACTGGCGAGAAGATTCTCTTGGCAACCGGCACAGTCCCAGCTACCTCAGATATCGGTTTGGCGGAGGCCGGTGTGGTGCTGGACGAAAAAGGTTTCGTTGTCACAGACCGGCAGATGCGTAGTTCGGTTGCCGGAATCTGGGCCGCCGGTGATGTGGTCGGAAAAATGATGATCGCAACGGTAGGTGCCAAAGAAGGCATAGTCGCGGTGGATGACATGTTTAATGAAGGATGCGGCTGCGCAATGGATTATCTTGCCATGCCTATGGCAATCTTTACCGACCCGGAAGTTGCAATGGTTGGACATACTGAGGCAAGTGCCCGACAAGCCGGCTTTGACTGCGTTACCAACTGCATGGCGGTCTCTGCAATCCCCAAGGCACGGGTAACCGGCATGACAAAAGGCGTCATTAAAATGGTCGCTGATCGTGCCACCGGGCGGCTTCTTGGAGTTCATTTGATTTGCCACCGGGGTGCGGATATGATTAACGAGGCCGCCCTGGCTTTGCACATGCGGGCAACTGTGGCTGATATTGCGGCAACCATGCACGTGTATCCGTCCATCGGTGAAGGTCTCAAGCTGTGCGCGCAGGGATTTGACCGCGATATCAACCTGCTGTCCTGCTGTGCCGAATGACTGATTTTGAAATCCGCCTCCGGGATGTAACATTGCATCCTCGTTCAACCTACATATTGCTTATTGGTAGTCCTATCGCTAATTCAGTCAACCTCGCATTTTCATCATCTGAAAAGATTTGCTAGAATACCAGCAGTAAAGTCCTTAACAAACGGGAAAGAATGCTGAAACAATAAAAGTATTTATGAATGGAGTTACTTTATGAATATATCATTTATCCGATTTGTGTTTGTAACGTGTTTGTTTATGTTTCTCCTGGGATGTGCTTCCTCGGGAGCTTTAAAGTATCCGATAGATTCTACCTCGACAACTCCCGGAACATCGGTGGCTCTCATGGGTGTGTCACATCAGCTTCTTGGTACCGCCTTGCTGGTAGGGGGAGGGCTGCCATCGATACCTTTGACAGATGCTTACACCATGAAAAAAGTTGACCTTTCACAGATGAGAGGTAAGGTATTGGTAATCAGTCTGGTGCCATCGGTCGATACCAGAGTTTGTGAAGCGCAAACGCATATTTTGGGAGATCTGGGTGCACGCCTCCCCGCTGCCGTCCAACGTATTACTATCAGTCGTGATACGCCATTTGCCCAGAAACGATTTTCGGAGGAGGCAAAATTACACGACATAATATTTTTGTCGGACTATCGGGATGGTTCTTTCGGCAAAGCCACCGGACTTCTGGTCGATGACAGCATGCTGTTGGCTCGCTCGGTGATAGTGGTAGACAAAAAAGGAATCGTCCGCTTCATCCAGGTCGTTCCTGAGTTGTCACACCTCCCTGATTTTGAGACCGCTTTTTCAAAGGCCGAATCGCTTTTGAATGAATAGCAGGAGTTTTATCTAACCGTGAACATACGGTTGTGTGTGCATGACGGCCCAAGGAGATGATGAGTGAAGTTGTTAAATCGACGGGAGGGAAGGCGTATGGCAAAGACAATGTGGGGAGCTCTCTTTTTAGTGATGTTATCGCTCGCCGGAGTAACGAAACTGTCAGCCGGTCAGGCTGTCGGCGAGGGTGAATTCAGGAAGTTCTGTGCCGAATGTCATGTTGATGGGGGGAACATCGTCAAACCGTCTAAAACCCTTTTTGAGAAAGATCGCAGCGTGAATGGCATTAAGACTGCCGATGACATTATAAGATTAATGAGGAACCCCGGTGAAGGAATGACCAGGTTTGACGAGGAAACTGTGCCGGAAAATGAAGCCAGAAAAATTGCAGAATACATACTAAAAACATTCAAACAGCTGTAAACCGGGCGCAGCCGGAGGCAGCACAACGCTCACATTTACGACCGGGATCTGCCATCAACTTCGTTGTATTCAAATCAAAAGGAGAACACATTATGGACAGACGTACTTTTCTGAAGACAACTGTTATCAGTTCTATTGCTGCCGGGTTAGGAACGACACTTGCTTCAGCGGAGCAGTATTTCCCGACAAAAGTAGATCAGACGCTTTTCAGCACTATCAATCGCGTAAAGGACAAGAATAACAAGACTCCGCTAGAAAAAACTCATGCTCCGGTAATTTTTGCGCCTGCTTCGGTAAAAGCTGGGGAACCTTTTACTGTCGAGGTATCAGTCGGTGAAAAGATTCATGTCATGGGGCCAAGTCATTGGATTGAGAATATTGAACTTTCAATCGGTAATGAGCCGGCAGGCAGAACAGACATGCAGCCTAAGGGTTACGTACAGCCAAAGGTTTCATTCTTGGTGATCGTGCCCAAAGAGGCAGCTCCATCCGGCAAGGTTACCCTAGTCGCATCGCAACGCTGCAATTTGCATGGCTATTGGGAATCGAGTTTGGATATCTCAGTTATGTAAACCCGCGGAAGGGCCACTCTCACCAATACGGTGAGAGTGGCAGATATGCTGAGTGCAGAAGGTCAGACGAATGTGATTAAGCCGGCAAGCTCAATGAGGTGTTGTTGCAACATATGGCAGTTCCTACCTTCGTATAACAAGGCCGGCCCCGATGAAGAGTAGCAGGATGCCGACTCCGCGTACGGAAGTAAAAGGTACCTGTCGCATGCCGAACGCGCCGAATTGATCCAGCAGCGCACCGGTAATCAATTGTCCGGCGATAATTATTGACATGACGGACAAGGTTCCCAGTCTTGGTACGGCGACAATGGTCATCGTAACGAAATAAGCTCCCAGCAATCCCCCAGTCAACTCCCACCACGACACAGCAGAAACACCTCTCATATTTCCGCGTCCGGCAATCATCACAATAATGAGCATGGCTACTGTTCCCACGGCAAAAGAAATCAGGGAACTCTCGTAGCTTCCGACCTTCTGTGCAAGCCGCGCATTGATTGACGGCTGTATAGCTACAGCCAACCCTCCGCACGCCATTAACACAACCAGAATCATATTACTCATGTTGTCGCTCCTCTATATCCCAATGACTAACGGGAAATTGGTCCAGTGCTAATTGTAAGCAAAAGTCACGATTGTAGCAATGTATCGATGTCAGGTAAGACAATTACTTATGGTTGTCCACACAAATACCTACCCATTCAGACCTGAAATTCTTACGGTGAAAACAGACATCCTCCAATCTTTATCTCCAGAAATTGTTGGTACTATTTCCACAACGTTCATCTGCGATCATTGAACTGGTCGCGAGAAAATCAATAATGGAGAACCGTCATGAATAGAGAAGCGAAGGTAGATCAGGATATGTGCATCGGATGCGGAATTTGCGCTGACAACCTGCCGGACGTATTCCACATGGACAGCAATGGCAAGGCAGAATGTTTCGATCCGGGCGGAGCCACGGAAGAGGAAATTCAGCTTCAGGCCATTGATCTCTGTCCCGTGACCTGCATCCATTGGCAACAGGAGTAACCGTTATTCGGTGGATAAACGTATTGAGAGGGGAGGTGGCGGGGCGTTCAAATGCACAGAGGATATGTTCGCAGTTATTTACATGAAAGGAGGTTTCTGATGGCATGTAAACGATTTTTCTGCCTGCTGCCCGGAATTGCTCTGCTGCTTGCATCGACAGTTGCCTGGTCAGCAGAAATCCATGGCAGAAGCTCCACTCAATTCACGTGGTTTACCGATATTTTTACCGAAAAAAAACAGGCCGAGTTTGGAGAATATCTGAGTCTGTCCGTTACCAAAATCGACAAAGATAACAAGCTGTCGATTCAAGGGTATGGGCGCTTTACCCAGGACATCCAAAATGGGGATGGTCTGAATGGCCGACTCTATTATCTGTATGGGGATTATTCCAATCTGTATGACAAGGTGGATGTCAGGCTCGGACGCCAGTTTGTCAATTATGCGGCGGGGAGTGCTCTGATTGACGGCGGAAAGATCGAGCTGAAAAATATCGGGCCGGTCGCATTTTCGGTTATGGGTGGCCGCAATGTGTTTTTTGACCTTAACGGAGAAGCGACCCGTTCCCAGGATTTTGCTTTCGGTGCCGCCGCATACCTCGCCGGATACCGGAATACCGATGCCGAACTCAGCTACTTCATGAAGCTGGATAAGGACGGTGTTGCTCGCGACCAGTTTGGAGCAGCTTTCAAGCAATATCTGCTTAACTCGCTCAAAGTATATGCTAACACCCGCTTTGATATGCCGAGTGAGACGTTCAGTGAAGTACTGGCAGGAGTCAAATATTTTCCCATGGCTGATCTCGTACTGACCGGCGAGTGGTATCAGAGCTATCCAATTTTTGATTCAACCTCTATTTACTCCGTCTTTGCCGTAAGTCGCTACCAGGAAGGCGTATTTCGCCTCGATTACACCATTAACGATAAAATTTCAGCGAACTTCGGTTACAGCAAACAGGATTATGAAGGCGCCGAAGCCGATGTTTATGAGGTTGGCTGCCGCATCCGTCCGATTGACCGGGTGAACGTGAATTTGAGTTACGACCGTCGCAGCGGGTATGGCGGCAAACTGAACGGCGGGATCGCCGAAGTTGCTGTCGAGGCGACCAAGAAGCTCGAAGTTGCCGGCGGGCTCCATTACGACGTCTACGAGAGGGACAGGGCTACCGGAGAGGAAACTGCACGTAAATACTGGCTTGGCGGTAAGTACAAAATCAAGGGCAATATGTCAGCGTCCGTCCGGGTCGAGGATAACGTAAATGCACGTTACAAGGACGACTATTCCGGGCGCATGGCCTTCAGCTACGACTTTTAGAAAGGAGGGGCTTACGTGAAAAAAATTGTCTGTATCATTGCAGTACTTGGTTTTGGGCTTATCAGTCTGCAGCAGAAATCCTACGCTGACAAAAAAGAGTCTCACGCTGAATATGCCAAAATGGCACTGCGTGAATGTAACTCGTGCCACAAAGGTGAAGGCGTGTCACCCAACCATGATGCCGACTTTCAGCGCGGTCACCGAGTGCTGGCCGGTAAGGCCGGCAATAATTGCAATCAATGTCATGACCAGTCATGGTGCCTTGACTGTCATCAGGGTGGGTTGTTGAACGGGACAAATCCGGAAAAGGAAAATTTCCGGAGAGATTCTCATCCTCGCAGTCACCGCAGCGACTTCATCAGCATCCATCCGATGAAGGCCCAGGATAATCCGCAGCAGTGCAACCGCTGCCATGACCAGAAATACTGTACTTCCTGTCACAGCCGTTTCCCTAAAGGTTCTCTGAAGATCAAATCGCATAACCCTTTGGGTGAAACAAGTCAGTCATATGTTGCAACCAACTGGAAATCAGACCATGCAACCGAGGCCCGCAGAAATTTGCAGTCATGTTCGGTCTGTCATCCTGAAGGTGATGTGTGCATCAAGTGTCACTCAAGCGGCAAAGTGCGTCCGCACCCGAGAAACTGGAAATCCGGCAACATGAAGGATCGGTCAAATGGCAAAGTCTGCCAGAAATGCCACCTGCCTGGAACCTATTAGAAACATCCGGCCATTCTAACTTTGGAGGAAAATTATGAATATCAAGAAGGTAAGTTTCATTGTGTTAAGCGTAATGTCATTGGCCCTGTTGTTAAATGGGTGCGGTTCATCAAGTAAAGACAGTGCCGGTTCACCGGCAGATGTTGCCAAAGTTGATGAAAGTGCCTGTGCTCAGTGCCACGGTTCGGCCTATAACGCGCAGAGCGGCATGCCTATTTACTCTGAGTATGTCCAATCCAAGCATTTTATTAACGGTGTCGGCGTGGTTGTCGGCTGTCAGGACTGCCATGGCGGCGGCGCCCAGCACAACGGTGTCGGCCCGATTCCGTTTCCCGATCCTGCAGCTGCAGGCAAATGTTTCGGCTGTCATAAAAATGAATTTCTTGGGCTTTACAATGCAGACGGCAAACCGACTGCTGTCCAGAAAGCACATTTTTATAACATTACCGGTGCCGGTGTGCATGATGCCATGTACGTAACCAGGAACTTCGAGAATGGTTGTACCGCCTGCCACGAGCCGCACAACCCGTTGAAAGGAAAGGGTGCTGAAGAGCGCAAAGCCTGGGCGGGATCCGGCCATGGCAATGTTGCCAACCTGCCGTTTGCTGACGAGGATTTCAAGAGCAACACCAGTTGTATCCGGTGCCACACCTCGACCGGTTACAGCAACTTCCTGGCCAATAAATGGACAACACCGTTCCCGGCAACAACGTGGGCGGTCGCGGGCGATAATGGCCGTGAAGTCTTGACCTGCCGTACCTGCCATGTCAATGACAGCTTTGCCGTAAAATCCGCTCCTGCTTTCATAGCCCCTTACAACAGTAATGCAAATCCGAAACAGCTGCCGAATATCGGCGAAAGCAATCTCTGCGTTGCCTGCCATACCGGTCGTGAAAATGCTGACAGTATTGAAGCAATTGCGGACTTTACCAATGCCAGTTTCAAAAATTCGCATTACAAAGCCGGTGCCGCACTTATGTATATGGCCTCAGGTTTTGATAATTTCACAACAGCGACGACCCATATAACCGCAACAACAACGTATCAGAATACGATGACCCCCGACAACGTTTCCGTACCGGCTTACGGGATAGCGGGAGGAGTCACCTCCACCCACCGCAAACTCGGAACGACAATGATTAACGGTGATAGTCACAAAAGAGCAGATGGGACAAATCCGTGGGTTCCGGGCTATATAGATCAGAACGGCCCTTGTGTAACCTGTCACCTGAATGCTTCGGGAGTGCCGGCACGTGCGGCACATGGTCACAGTTGGAAGATTGATGTGAACGCGGTAAATCAGGTGTGCGTAAACTGCCACTCCTCAGAAGTTGCCGATATCTCCATACCGGCGCTTCCGATAGGCGATGCGGCAAAGCTGGAAGAATTCCTGACCGCACAGAGCGGGGTATTCAATGATGCCCTTGGTCTTATACAAAACCTTTTACTTACCAAGTACGGCATTAACTATAATGCTGATGCGTACCCGTATTTCTATGACATGACCAAGGATCCCACCGGCAAAACCGCAGTGAAGGATTGGACTCGTGGTACCCGTAATCAAATATTCGGCAAACGTTTGATGGGTGCAGCTTTCAACCTGAATCTGGTAACCAAGGATCCGGGTGCCTATGCACATGCCCGTACCTTCGTTCGTCGGCTTATTTATGACACTGTCGATTACCTTGACGATAACTCGATGAATTTTTCAGTAAGTGCAACGGCCATAGCCTACAATCCAACGCTGTATGTGAAGGGCCCCACCAGTAGCGCTCCAAGCACAGCGAGTATGACCTATCTTATAGGATACAGCCGCACAACCGGAGCGTGGAATACGCCTGACAGACCGTAAATATCAGGTTATTCCGTTGATCCACGTTCCCCGCCTCAACAGAGGCGGGGAACTGGAGTTTGGACTTTTCTCCCCCGCCCCTTGCGGGAGGGGGTCGGGGGGTGGGGGAAGTCGCTTGCGGGCAATACGATCTGATAACTTCATTACTCCCTCAATATTTTCAATTACATCGTTGTTCCAAAATCGTAATACGCTAAATCCACTGACAATCAAACAGTCGTTTCTATGCATATTGTTGAAGGAAATGTCGTGGTTTTATTGTGGCTTCCCCCACCCCCTAACCCCCACCCGCAAGGGGCGGGGGAACTTTTTAGAACCTTGAAAATGTCCAAACACCAGTTCCTCGCCTCACCAGAGGCGGGGAACATGGCATCAAAATATAAGACTGACTCTCATCTTTGGCAGCGTAATTGCCTAGCCGATAATTGTCCGCCATCCTACCGAAAATACGGACACCTGCTCATATTTCCTTCTGACACAGCCTGCTATGATACATCAGGAGAACCGTTGCCGGGTTCATTTTATCTGACAGACAGACGGGGAGAATTCATATGAAAACCAAGGAAGAGTACGTGCGTATGTTGCATGTAAAAATGGATGAAATGAGTGCCGAGATTGATGCATTAACCGCTAAAGCGGGAGGAGTTGCGGCGGATGTCAGGCAGGAGTACCACGAGCAGATTGAGATATTGAAAGCGAAACAAACGGTTGCCCGGCAGAAAATGGAGGAACTTCAGCATGCCGGAGGAGGTGCCTGGGAAGATATGAAATCAGGGGTTGATCTTGCCTGGACCGCCATAGGCGAAGCGATTGATTCGGCCAGAAACCGGTTCAAGTAGCAGTAATAAGGGTCCCGCCATTAAAAGGAGAACGTCATGAGTATTTTTGCAATTATTCTAATGTGGATATGGTTTGTTGTCGTCTACGTCATCTGGAGTCAATGGCCCATGGGCGATGAATCTGACCGGCGCGGAAAATACTGGGCACGGTTCGAAGACTGATAGTCTATAGCCATCTCAGTGTATTTGGCGGGAGAAGTGTATGGCCGTAATGATCAATACTGAGCACAGCAGCCTGCTGCGGGTGGCACCGCGCCTGATGCAGATCCTGCGCGTTCTCGTCCGGCATAAGTTCCTTGGTGCCCTGCGCGGCAAGAATCACTGGCCGCCACCAAGAGAGGTCCGTGAAACATTCGAGGAACTGGGTCTGACATTTCTCAAATTCGGACAGGTACTCGCCATGCGGCGTGACCTTTTACCGGATGCTTATATTGATGAACTTGAGCTGCTGCACGATCAGTTGCCCGGACTGGGCTTTGATGCTGTGCGCGAAAAGGTCGAAATTGAATTAGGTACATCATTGACTGAAATATTTACCTCATTCAGCGAAACACCGATTGCCGCAGCCACTATTGCCCAGGTTCACGAGGCTACCCTGCTTGATGGCCGCCACGTGGCTGTAAAAGTGCAGCGTCCCGGACTTGAAGAGATGATATCCACTGATATGGCGGCACTCTCGTATCTGGTGACAATGGTGGAAAAACTATTTCCTCGCCTGCTCGCGCTTGATCTTCCGGTAATCGTAAATGAATTCTCCGGCAGTCTGACCCGGGAAACCGACTTTAACCGTGAAGCACGCTCAATACTGCTGTTTCGCACCGCCCTGGCTGATATCGAAGGCCTCTGGATTCCGGATGTTGTCGCAAAGTATTCAAACGAAAACGTACTCACCATGGATTTTTCAACCGGTGAACGGATTGATCTGTACGCCGAAGCGCACCCGGAAAATATGCCGAAATTGATCAATACCCTGGTGCGTCTGATGCTTCAGACGATCTTCGAGGAAGGACTGTTTCATGCTGATCCGCATTCCGGCAACGTGTTGGTTATGCCGGATGGACGGCTCTCTCTCCTCGATTTTGGCATGACCGGAGAACTTGACGAGCAGATGCGCGAGTCTCTGACGTTCCTGCTCGAAGCGGTCGTTAAAGGTGATGCCCGGGCCGCAAAAGAGGCGTATCTCGAAATGGCACCCCAGGGAAGCGAAAAAGTCAATCGAGCGGCGTTGCTGGTGGATATCAAGGCGGTATTGCGAGAGATCCACAGCAATGATCTGGCAGAAGTTTCAATCGGAGAAGCCTTCGATTCGCTGCTGCGTGCCGGAAGCCGGAACGGTGTACACAATCCGCCGGAATTTTTTCTTCTTACCCGGGCATTCGTGATTCTTGAAGCAATGATCCGCCAGCTTGATCCGCAACATAACTATCTGGGTTCGTTTCGGGAGGAAATTACCCGCCTGACAGAACAACATTTTTCGATGGCGCGCATAAAAGAAAAGACCGCCAGGTTTGCGCGTGAAGTTGAACGAATGGTAATTGATGCACCCGGAGACACACGACGAATCCTGAAACGTATCGCCGAGGGAAATCTGGGGCGACTGCAGGCTCCGTCTGTCGAGGCTCTGGGTGGCCGTATCAGCCGCAACCTTGAACGGCTCACGGTTGCAATGGCGTCTGCGGGTCTCGTAATCGGCGGAGCGATGGTAATGAGCGCATCACTCGGCGGGTATCATCATTTTCTTGGCGAAGCAATGGTTGTCGCAGGTGTTTTCGGCACCCTCATCGCCTGGATCGGAACAGTGAGCCGGGACCATGGACGGGGAGGGGGGCGGCGTTAATGCCGGCTCCACAAATCCTTATACAACATCTTACAAGGAGGATGAATACATGAGAAAACCATGGGTTGACCAGGATGCCTGTATCGGGTGTGGACTCTGTGTGACAAATGTTCCTCAGGTGTTTCGATTGGCTGATCATGATAAGGCCGAAGTATATGATCCGGGCGGGGAGACTGAAGACACAATTCAGCGTGAGGCCGTTGACATCTGCCCGGTATCCTGCATCTACTGGCGGGATTGATTATTTTAGAGGATTTCTATGAAACGCACTACAGAGGCGATACATACGTCGTCTGCAGCACCTGTTACCGATGAAGCGCGAGGTGATATCTATATCGCTCTCAAAAATTCGGAGCTTCGCTACCGCCGCCTTTTTGAATCGGCACAGGACGGTATTTTGATTCTGAATGCCGAAACTGGATTGATTAACGATGTTAATCCATATTTGATCGATATGTTGGGCTACTCACGGGAAGAGTTTGTTGAAAAGAAACTATGGGAAGTGGGGGCGTTCAAGGATGTGGATGCCAGCAGGCACTCCTTCCAGGCATTACAGATGAATGAGTTTATCCGTTATGAAAATCTGCCGCTCAAAACGAAAGGCGGTCATCTGGTTCAAGTGGAATTCGTCAGTAATGTGTATCTGGTCGGTGAAGAAAAGGTAATTCAGTGTAATATCCGTGATATCAGTGCCCGCAAGTTTGCCGAGTCTGCCTTGCGGACAAAAGATGAGGATCACTGGTCGTTAATTGAAAATATTCCCATCGGTGTCATTGTTCATGCTCCTGATACAACCATCATCAGGTGTAATCCGGAAGCAGCCCTGTCACTGGGGATGCCGTCCGTCCGGATAGTGGGCAAGAACGCAGGTGATGAATGCTGGCACTTTGTTCGCGAAGACGGCACTCCATTGTCGACAGCGCAGTTTCCCGTTAATCAGGTTATTGCAACGGGACGTACTCTGAAGAATTTTGTCATGGGTATCCCAAAAGATAATGGAAATAATAATGAACACAAATGGGTGCTGGTAAACGCGTACCCCAATCTGGATGGTAATAATGAGTTAAGTCAGGTTGTCGTGATGTTTACCGACATAAGTGACATAAAGTGCGCCGATGAACGGATTCGCCGGCATCTCGAACATCTGACCGCCCTCGTGGAAATCGGCCGCGCAATCAACTTCAGCTTTGATTTGAATTTAAGCCTGAACGCCCTGCTCACACACGTCATCGTGCAGCTGGATGTCGATGCTGCCGACGTTCTGTTATTTAACCCTGCCTCACTCTCTTTGGAGTACGTAGCCGGTCGCGGTTTTAATACCAAGGCCATTGAACAGGCATATCAGCCCCTGGGCGAAGGCTATGCCGGACGGGTCGCTCAGGAGCGTCACATCCTTCAAATTCCCGATCTTTCGCTGGAAGCTGACAGCTTTATCCGCAGAATTCTTCTTGCTGGTGAAAATTTCTGCAGCTACCACGGTGTCCCGTTAATTGCCAAGGGAAACGTCGTGGGAGTATTGGAAATATTTCACCGAAAAAAAACCGAGCGGAATAAAGAATGGCTCGATTTTCTCAGAGCTCTTGCTGCACAGGCGGCAATTGCCATTGATAATGTAAACCTGTTCGATAATCTGCAACGAACCAACGCCGAGCTTTTCCATGCCTATGACACGACCATCGAGGGGTGGTCTCATGCACTGGAACTTCGCGACAATGAGACGGAGGGGCATACGCAGCGGGTAGCTGTGTATACTGTCAAGCTGGCGCGTTTATTCGGTTTGACTGATGCCGAGCTGGTTCAGGTCCGCTGGGGTGCATTGCTGCACGATATTGGTAAAATGGGGGTCCCGGATGAGATATTGCTTAAGAAAGATGCGTTGAACGAAGAAGAATGGGCTGTGATGAAAAAACATACGATATATGCCTATGAAATGCTCTCACCCATCCGCTACCTGCGATTGGCACTCGATATTCCCTATGCCCATCATGAAAAGTGGGATGGCACCGGATACCCACTCGGACTGAAGGGAGAGCAAATACCTCTGGTTGCCCGTATTTTTGCGTTAGTCGATGTGTGGGATGCGCTTCGGTCTGACCGCCACTACCGCACGTCCTGGTCCGTGGAAAAAGTTCGCGAACATATTCGTTCTCTTTCCGGAACTCACTTTGATCCACATGTTGTTTCCGTGTGTCTTGAATCAAATGTCCTTGTGGATTGAAACGGGCATTAAATAATGCTGTTGGCCCGCAGTAAATTTGTCGGAGGTTGGTAATGAACAACGACGGTGAGAATAACTTCTTAATAAAAGCGGGACAATTGCGCCAAAATGCCGAAGAGCAGAGGCAGGGTAATGTGTCGGAATTACCATTGCCAACCACGTTGGAAGAGACGCTGAAGCTCTTTTACGAATTACAGGTACATCAGATAGAACTTGAGATGCAAAACAGAGAACTGATTCAGATCAGGGATGATCTGGATAAGTCTCTGAAAAAATATACTGACCTGTTTGAATTTGCTCCGGTCGGTTTTTTCAACCTTGATCCCGCCGGAACCATCACCGCCTTGAACATTGCCGGTGCCGGCCTCCTGGGAGGTGTGAAATCCCAACTGATCGGTCAGCGCTTTGGGCTCTTTGTCGCGGATGCTGAACGTTCAAATTTTAATAATTTTCTCAGCTCCGTACGAGCCAGCCGGGTTAAAGAGTCGTGTGAGTTGACCGTTGAGAGTAACGCACATCACGCGATTTCTGTTCTGATCGAAGCCATGACGGCTGCTTCGGGGCAGGAAGTCCGTCTTGCAATGTTTGACACCACCGAACGCCGGCAGGCTGAGAATTCCCTGCGCGAAAGCGAAGAGAGGATGTACAAGCTCGCAGAAATGGCTGTCGATGCCATTGTAATGATGGATGAATTCGGAACAGTTACCTACTGTAACGCGGCGGCGGAGAGAATGTTTTGCTGTTCACCTTCGGAGATCACCGGGCAGGACTTTCATAAACTGTTCACTCCGGAACGACTTGCAGATGCACAGAAGCTTGGTGTGGAAAGTTTCAGGGAGCAGGGGACGGGACCGCTGATCGGCAGGTGGACGGAGTTGGTCGGACTTAGAAAGAGCGGTGCGGAATTTCCATTGGAACTTTCCGTTTCAGCGTTAAATATCAAAAGTAAGTGGCATGCCATCGGAATCATGAGGGACGTCACCGAGCATAAACAGGTAGCAGAAGCGCTCCATAAATCAGAACAGAAGTTTTCCAAAATATTTAATTCCGTACCGGCCCTGATAAGTATTGCCACCTTGAAAGAAGGCAGATTCGTTGATGTAAACCAGTCATTTCTGCAAACACTGGGTTACCAGCGCGACGAATTAATCGGGAAGACATCTCTTGAGTTTGGTCTGTGGGAGGATACAACTGACCGGGCCGCTGTACTGCAATCGATAGAAAATAATGTACCGGTCAGAAACATGGAAGTCAAATTCAAGCGAAAAAGCGGCCTGACATTAATCGGTCTTTTGTCTGTGGAAACTATTGCTATTGAGAATGAACATTACATGCTCAGTATCGTGAGGGATATTACCGAGCGCAAGCAACTGGAAATGAAAATCCAGGAATCCTTGGAATATGCAGAAAACATCGTTGAAACCGTGCGTGAACCACTGGTAGTGCTGGATTCCGACCTTAAAATCCTTACCGCCAACCATAGCTTCTATGAAACGTTTAAGGTCACACCGGAAGCTACTATAGGAAATTTCATTTATGATCTTGGTAACCGGCAGTGGGACATACCGAAGCTTCGAGTCCTCTTTGAGGATATTCTTCCCAATAATACCGTATTTAACGGGTATGAAGTCGAACATGATTTTCCGGACATAGGCCGAAAGATAATTTTACTTAATGCCCGGCAGATCTCCCGGGAAAATATCGGTTCTCGAATTATCCTGCTTGCCATGGAGGACATTACGGCGCGCAAACAGCTCGAAGCTGAAATTCAGGATGCACGTGAATATGCCGAAAATATAGTCGAAACGGTGCGTGAGCCTCTGGTGGTACTTAATTCCGACCTTAAGATTCTTACTGCGAACCATAGCTTCTACGAGACGTTCAAAGCAATCCCTGAGAATACCATCGGAAATTACATTTATGATGTTGGTAACCGGCAATGGGACATTCCCAAGCTGCGGATTCTTGTCGAGGAAATCCTTCCCCATGACACCGTAATCAATAATTATGAGGTCGAGCATGATTTTCTTGATATCGGCCGAAAAATAATTCTGCTCAACGCCCGTCAGATATTTCGGGAAAATATCGGCTCTCATATCATACTGCTGGCTATGGAGGATATTACTGTACGAAAACAGTTGGAAGTGGAAATTCAGGACGCGCGTGAATACGCGGAAAATATAGTTGAAACAGTGCGTGAACCTTTGGTTGTGCTTAATTCCGACCTGAAAATTCTCACTGCAAACCGCAGTTTCTACGAAACATTTAAAGTAACTCCCGAGGAAACGGTCGGAAATTTTTTATACGATCTCGGCAACCGGCAATGGGATATTCCTAAACTGCGGGTACTTGTCGAGGAGATTCTCCCCCTTGATACCGAGATAAACGGTTATGAGGTTGAGCATGATTTTCTCGATATCGGTCGTAAAATAATAATGCTTAACGCCCGCCAGATTTTCCGGGAAAATATCGGCTCCCGCATAATCCTCCTGGCTATGGAGGATATTACCGCTCGAAAACAGCTGGAAACAGAGATTCAGGATGCCCGTGAATATGCCGAGAACATCGTTGAAACAGTACGTGAGCCCCTGGTTGTTCTGAATTCCGATCTTAAAATCCTCACCGCCAACCATAGCTTTTATGAGACGTTCAAGGTAACGCCGGGAGATACCATCGGGAATTTCATTTACGATGTTGGTAACCGGCAATGGGACATTCCCGTGCTGCGCCTGCTGTTCGAGAAAATACTCCCCCATGACACCGTGTTCAATGGGTATGAAGTTGAGCATGATTTTCAGGAAATCGGCCATAAGACAATCCTTCTTAACGCCCGCCAGATCTTCCGGGAAAATATCGGCTCGCACATAATCCTGCTGGCTATGGAGGATATTACCGCTCGAAAACAGCTGGAAACGGAAATTCAGGATGCCCGTGAATATGCCGAGAACATCGTTGAAACGGTACGTGAATCGTTGGTGGTATTGAATTCCGACCTTAAGATACTAACTGCTAACCACAGCTTCTATGAAACTTTCAAGGTGACGCCGGAAGATACCATCGGGAATTTTATTTATGATGTTGGTAACCGGCAATGGGACATTCCGGCCCTTCGCCTGCTGTTTGAAAAAATACTCCCCCACGACACCGTGTTCAACGGCTATGAAGTTGAACATGATTTTCAGGAAATCGGCCATAAGACAATCCTTCTTAACGCCCGCCAGATCTTCCGGGAAAATATCGGCTCACACATAATACTGCTGGCTATGGAGGATATTACCGCCCGGAAGCAGCTGGAAACGGAGATCCAGGATGCCCGTGAATATGCCGAGAACATCGTTGAAACGGTACGTGAGCCTCTGGTCGTACTGAATTCTGATCTTAAAATCCTCACCGCCAACCATAGCTTTTATGAGACGTTTAAGGTAACACCGGAAGATACCATTGGTAATTTTATTTACGATGTCGGCAACCGGCAATGGGATATCCCGGGACTACGGATACTTGTTGAGGAAATACTTCCTCATGATACCGTGATCAACGACTATGAGGTTAATCATGATTTCCAGGAAATCGGCCATAAGACAATCCTTCTTAACGCCCGCCAGATCTTCCGGGAAAATATCGGCTCACACATAATCCTCCTGGCAATGGAAGATATAACCGACCGTAAAATAGCGGAAGAACGTATCAGCGAAGTCATACGGCAGCAGCAGGCTATTCTTAATAATATCCCGAATGTTGCCTGGCTTAAAGACAAGGAAGGGAGATATGTCGCAGTTAATGATCCGTTCTGCAATGCACTTGGCCTGACTTCGCAGGAACTGGTCGGAAAGTGTGATTATGATATTTATCCGCCTGAACTTGCCGGAAAATATGATAAAAACTTCAAGGATGTTATAGCAACCGGTACCCGTACCTATTTTGAAGAAACCGTTGTTGGTCAAGGGGGGAAGATCAATTATGTGGAGAAGATAAAAACCCCGATTTTTAATGATAGTGGAGCGGTAATCGGCATCATTGGAATTGCCCATGATGTCACCAACCGCAAAGAATTGGAGGTAACTCTTCGTCATGACAGTACTCACGATGCGCTGACCGGACTTTATAATCGGGCATTTTTCGATGAAGAGTTGGAACGGTTTTCCCACAGCAGGATGTTTCCGGTAAGTATCGTGATGGCTGATGTAAACGGTCTTAAAACAGTCAATGACACTTTGGGGCATGATGAAGGGGATTCTTTGATTCGTCTTGCCGCTCGAATTATTATTGCCGCATTTCGAGCTGAAGACATAGTTGCGCGTATCGGTGGAGATGAATTTGCCATTCTTCTTCCTGAAACAGACACTACTGTAGCAGAAGAAGCCGTGAGGAGAATTAAAAGCTGCTCTGAAATCATCAGTGGCAAAGTAAGTATCGCTTTTGGAATTGCTTCGGCAGAAAATAAGGATCTTCTTGATGCGGCCATAAAGCTTAGTGACGAGAGGATGTATCAAGATAAATCTGCCCAGAAATGTGCGGGGACGCTTTTATAGCAAATTCCTCTGATGCTAATGCCCGCTCTTGCTGGCACCCTGATTCACGTAATCCCGGATAGAAGCGTCATATTATGAGGGAAATTTACGAGCCAGATCATTGTCGATAACATAGACGCAGATCTCTTTTGCGCTCTGCTTGGTGTAGTGGTACCTGGCAGCACAAAGGTTGCTGATAAGAAATGATACGTCGTCACGAATACGCTTGTCGTAGGTTTTGAATGCATCAGTATCGTAATCCTTGATTGCCCGACGGAAGTTCGCGTTATCGAGAAACGGTTCAAGTACCTTTCCCTTCAGATTGTAGACATAGCGTTCATGGAGCGACTGGTAGAGACCGGTTTTAGCGGGGTCTTTGCCTTCAGCAAGTATCTCCTGAGTCAGGGTCCGGGACGCATATTCCTTCTGGGTTTCCTGACGGAATGTAAGCCGTACGCTCTCATCGACATCTGTTCCGAGGAGTCTCACCTCAATAGCCCGTATAAACTCTTCGCTTATTTCCAGTTTTTCATTGGTGAAACGGCAGACCGCCACAGAACCCGGTTCAAAATTAACCGCAAACATATAATTGAGCAGGTCACGGGCAATCTGTTCCTCGTTGTAGTAGTAGAGCGATTCCTTGACTTCCTGTAATACCGAATAATTGTAGTTTCTCAGCAGTGAATCCAGAAATCCTTCCGGCACCATGTCGTTAATATCAGCAAGCCATTTTTTAAAAAATGCGCTGAGGCTGGACATGGAGATCAACTTGTCCTTGCGGGCATGGGCTGCAAAAAAATCGCTGAATATTTTGATGGAATCACGGCCGGAAAATCCGGTTACCCCTTCCTTCTCCGATTCGTCTATGATTCGTCGTCGGCGTTTGGCAGTGAGACGTTTGCGATCTTCTTCGTCGAGCCAGGTAGGGATGTAGCCGGTATAAATCTCCATTTTAAGAATTTGCAGGTTTTCGTCGCAATACTGCCCGTATTTTAGCGGATCTACGATCCAATCCAGCATCGCTTCTGAAGAGGTATTCATCCGCGTTGAAATGATCGTGCGGGCAAAGTTATGCAGAACACGGGGAATGAAACTCTCGTCGATATGCTTGCCAAAGATGTTGCGGTATATCTCAACCTCGGTATTAAGATCCATGATATACGGAATATTGATGAATTCGATACGGTCAGTAAAAGACTGGAATCCATCGATGGTTTTCTCATCCTCCGGATTCATCAGGGCGATGAAGAGTGATTTGACGTTTTCTTCAATATCCTCCACTTTGTGGATTCCCTCGCTGATTATGTTGTGAAGCTCTAACAAGCGCTCGGCATTATGTGATTTCACATCCATAAGGGCGTAGATGCCGTTATTGGTTTTGGCAAAACTTGAATGGATGTATTTGACGGCATTGCTATCACCCAGGAGAATATCGATCTTGCGCTGCAGTTGTTCATTGGTTACGACATTCTGCTTCATAGGCTTGTCACCCGGATTAAAAACGGTGATGCCTTCTCCCAGGCGGCGGTTGAAACGGTAGGGGCGGGCATGAATCATACGGTAAATATCCCCTGAGGCAGGCAGACGCTGAATCAGGGCATCGAAGATCGAGCTGCAGATCGTGCAGGGGGTTTCACTGAAAACCCACTCATATTCCTTTTCGGTGAAAAGTTTCCACTTGAATTCATCGTTCTTGAAGAGGTCATCGAAAAACATGCGCCGGTCACGTTTGGGGATCAACAGGAGCGGATTATCGTGGGACGGACAGTGTATTTCCACATAATCACCGCTCAGGAACGATGCATTTTTTATTTCACTCGTTTCGGCGTGTCCCGGTTCGTGTTCATCAAGCAGATTCGTAAGCCGGTCAACGAACGACGTCAGCCGGGTTTCATTGATCTGCGCCAGCACCCTCCGGTCAAGTCTCCAGACAACCTCATAACGGGTTCCGTCCTCACTGTTGGCATATTCTTCAAACTTGGACAGCAGATTATTGAGAAAGGTACTCTTGCCTGACCCGGGAGGACCTTCGAAAATATAGATCTTGTTCTGTTGTGCGCTCCCCTTCATTGCATCGACATGGTTAATGAGGCGGTTGGCAAACAGCCGATCAGCAAAGAAAGGGTGATCAGTATTATTGACAAACAGGTTGCTGCAATCGTAGCTCACATAATTGATTGATTCCGGGTCGTCGGGGTATTCGTCGACTCCGGTGCCGACATAGGAGCGAATCATGTCATGGAACGTCTGGAAAATATTGCGCACGACAGAGTCCGGCCGTTCGGTCAGAATTTTCAGAAAATCATCGAAAGGGAGCGTCTGACTATGCTCGCGTTCGCTGATTTTGCGATTGAGGTGCTGTATGGCTCTATCGACATTTGTCATATGTCACCGATTACCCTTATAAGCTACAGCTTCTTTTTTGACAGTACCTTCTCGTTCATCGCATACACCACCCGCTGCCAGGTGATCTCTTCATCCCGGGGTATCTCCTGGTCTGACTGGGGTAATGGTGATGCTGCCATCTCGGCTTCACTGGTTTCCAGATGAACCGGGCTGCCCCAGAGATACTCTATTCCCATCAACGTGTTGGCGATATACTCCTGAACCAGCTGTTTTCCTTCGAACGTGTGATTCAGATACAGTGAACCTTCGATCCCCTTGGTCTGATCAACGGTTATGACTGGTGGGTGATACAGCGAATCCAGCATCATCTGCTGATAATCGTGAGCCTTGCGGCTCTTGACGTAATACTGCCAGACCATGCGCTGCTGGTCGAGTCGTTTGCCGGCGACAAAGAGTTTGTGGCGATCCATGAAATCCTGGTCCAGATGGTTCTTCAGGAAGAGGTAATCGCTCAGATTTTCGCGCAGAGAAAAGATGAAATCATGGCCGGTTGCAGTGCCGGTATCATACTTTTTCCGCAGATCACTATCCATGATCCGCTGAAATTCCAAAGACAGGTGGCCTTTATCCGCCTGTTCCTCCACATGGCTGAAGAGTCTCATCCCCAGTGCATAGGGGTTAATCCCGACCCTCGGCATCGAGGTGACGCCCGCATGAACCCGGGCAAAATCAACTTCATGCCCCCTGATGCGGTCGTCTTGCAGGAAGAGGCGCTCGTGCCAGTAGCTTGCCCATCCCTCGTTCAGAATCTTGGTGCGGATCTGCGGCTGAAAAAATATCGACGTCTTGCGGACGATCTCCAGTATCGACCGCATCCAGATATTTTCGTCCCTGGCCAAAAAATCGGAATTATCGAGGAGGAATCCGAGCAGATCGCGTTTCCTGACCGGTTGGGCCTCACCGGAGCGGGTAAAATGCGCTTCAAGTTCCGGATAGCGCTGTTCCGCCTCAGTGAAGAAGGCTTTTTCGCCCTGTTCGCCTGACGATTTGCTACAGTCATTGTACCGGTTGACTTCTTTTATGTATTCGCTGACTGAAACCTTTTTTTCCGACTGGAGAAATACGTCAAAATAGTAGTCGAGGCGCGATGAACAGACCGTTTCGGGGGGAATAAAAAGGCCGGCAAGTTCACCATGAAAGTCGACAAGATTGTCGATCCCCCGGGCAAATTCAATTACGTAGTCAACCCAGCGACCCTTCTCTGCGCGCAATTTGGCGATTACCCGCTTGTCGGAGAGGGCCTGTCCGGTGAAGTCGTAGTCCCAGGTATTGCGGAAATAAAGATTGTTTTGAAAAAAATCGATGTGAGCCAGAACGTGGTAAAATATCATCACATTCAGCCAGTCTGGGTTGTTGTCGTTATAAAATGAAATCGGCGGCCGGGTATTGATGACCGTTTCGTAAGGATTATGCGGATAGAGCTCGTACTTCCCCTTTTCCCGCAGTACTTCAACGTCGTGAACCCAGTAGTCGTAAAGAGTCGGGATCATCACCTTGGGGGTAAGTTCCAGAAGATCACGATTGGTAACGACGTACTCAAGGCTTTCGTCGGTAAAGGAGAGGCCGGCAGCCCGGGCGCGCTCCTTACAGCCTTCCATGATCCGTTTGGTATGTTGATTGATAAGTTCCATAAGAATGTATCAAGAAATCAATTTCTTGATACCCTCGATCAGGCGCGGCTCATCGGCATCTTCTGCCATGATGTCCATCCTGAGCAGCTCAGCCTTGTCCTTTAATAATCCCGACCCTCTCAAATAGCGGGCGACCTCGGTTGAACCGGATTCCCCCTGACCATGCTCGGCAATGGTCACACCCATCCGGCTTACGAATTTCAAAATCTTTTCAAGCTCAGGAATCGCATTCTGACCGCCGGCATCCCAATCATCGCCATCGGTGCCGTGGAAAACGTAAATATTGTAGTCTCTTGCCAGATTTTCCTTTTCAACAATCTCGTTAACAAGCCGGTATGCGCTTGAAACCTGTGTTCCCCCGGCAACCCTTGAGTTGTAATAGGTGTAAAAGTCCGGTACTTCCCTGGCTTCGGTGTCATGCAGAATGAACCGGGTTTCCGCCTGGCCGCCATATTGGTAGAGCAGCCAGCTGTAGATGAGTACATGTTGTGAAACAATCAGATCGGTAACTTTGCCGGCCATCGATCCTGAATAATCCCGCAGGAAAAACAGCATGGCCTGCGGTTCATAATCTTTTTCCCGTGACAGTACGCGGTAGACTTTGTCGCGCGGCGCGATCAGAAACCGGGTGGGGTCAATATCTGATATTTCAGGTATATTTCCCAGAGTGATGTTGGTTTCCACAATCTTGCGGAGGGTGGCTTTTTTGTCCAATACCTGACCGAAACCGCGGTTTTTGTCGGTCAGATCGTGCGTGTACCGGGTGAAGGATCGCTTCTTCCCCTTGTCTTTCAAGTTAGGCAGCTGGAACTTTTCCGCAAGGGTCTTGCCGAGATCATAGGCGGAAGACTCCATCTCATGGTTTTCACCGTTACCCTGTCCGGGGCCGCTTCCGGACGATTCACCTTCGTCCCGGACCGGCTGTTCCCCGATGACTTCGCCTTCTTCGCCATCTCCGGTTCCTCCGGAAGTGCCACCTTCGCCCGGTGGATGAATTGTCGGGTCGTGAAAAAGTTTTTCCTCCACGGTGGTCGGCACGACTACCACTTTTCCCGCGCGGCCACGTCCCGGTTTTACCAGTTTTCCCACCTTGATCTTGCGGGGAAAACCATCCTCCTCCCGCTGTTTGTCGCGCTCCAGAAGATCATCAAGCGACTTTGCCAGCGCAGCGGAACTGAGCCGGGGCGTTACCGCCTGCCGCAGCATGAGCTGGTCGCCATACGCATAGATGCTGCGGCTGAAATCGTTCAACCATGTATCTTGCGGCAGATCGAGCGGCGGCAAAGGGTGCCCGTCCGATGCCGTCGCCAACTCAGCCCGAATCCGTGCCTCCTGCTCATGGTCAAGACCGCGCGCCTTCAATTCTTCTATGTATGCAAGCAGGTCGATTCGCATGGTAAGCGCTCTTAATTCTCATCTTCCTGAGTACAGAAGTACTCAATTGTCTTCTGTGCGCAGGTCCGGCAGTACCCCAATTTATTCAGCATGGTGGTGATCATCCGGTCGTAGAGTTTCTGATTCTCTTCGTTGGTGCGGTTGGCCAGGGCACCGATAAGGCTGCCGGCACCGGCAATATCAGACTTCAGGCGCACATCGGTAATCGCCTTGACCAGTTCCAGGTTGTCCATGAAGTCGTAATTCGGATCCATTGAGATCTTCTGGCCGTAGATTTTGCGGACAGAGGTGCGGAAGGAGTCCCGCTGTTCCCCGGTTTTGAGTCCGATCCTCTCTTCGACGCTCTTCACGTAGCGTTCGTCTATTTTCAGTGCGCGCAACTCTCCGCTCTGCGGATCCTTATACTTCCACATCCGGTCAGGTCCCAGGTTTTCAGCATCGATGCCGATAATCATATTTACATAGCTCATGACATCCTTGCGGATGGCGTACGGCTCATCCATATAGGCGTTGAACATCTCGGTCATGATCCGCTCGCGGTACAGTCCCTTGGCAATTTTAAGGTCTTCCAGGTATTTGGCCCGGTCATTGGTGTCAACGACATAGTCAAGGACCACACGTTCGAGTGTTTTGAAAACATCATAGGCAAACATGCAACGCCCTTCATTGGTCTCCGAATTCTCAACCTGAAGCTGGATGGCGCGACCAAGGCTGCGGTGCCCAAGGCCTTTCTGTCCGAAACGCTTGGTAATATCCGGATCCTGTCCGAGTGTATCAATCACCTCTGCCAACGCCTTGATGCTTTTCTCGCCCGCCACTTCACCGGCGGCGAGTTTCATGGTCTCGATAGAAGTGAGTTTTTCGGAACGGGGAAGCCTGCTCAGAACGACACCCACGGAAGCAGCATAGTTCAGGTTCGGATCCTGATGCAGTGGTTCCTTGGTTAAGGTGGTTTTGGATTCACTGCCGATGGCATAGGAGGTAAGCCCCTCCTGAAGCCGGTAATTGGTGTTGTGGGAAACGTAGCAGATACGGCAGCGATCAACGATCGGCGCCTCCTCCTTTTCAGCCAGAAATCGGTTGAATTCAGAGTTATTGCTTGTGGCAATAATAAGGGAGTCGATAGGCCACTTGTAACCATCGATTTCAATGGCCCGGTTCTGGATAACCCCCAGATATACCTGAACCAGATCCTTCTTGTTCTTGAAAATTTCGTCAGAAAAATGTATGCCGCCGCCGGCGACCCGGGCAAGAGCGCCACGCCGCAGATCGAAACGGTACGGATTATTTGTATCGGAAATGTGCAGCAGACGCTGGATGGACTCTTCGCCGAGCAGATCTACCGATGATGAAGTGATTTTGTCCTTGGCCGGGTATTTCCCGGTTACCGTACCCAGGCTCTCGGTCAACGGTACCGGAACTATCTCGATAAAATCGAGCATTCGCTCCAGATCTCCATCGCAAAAATCGCGAATATCACTCCAGATATAACCGCTACAGGCGCCCATAGGACGGTAGTTTTCGTAAAGGACGTCAATTTCTGCATCTGTCAGTCCCCCCTGTTCGGCAAGAAAGCGGCGATTATCCGCCGCCGCGTCATACAGGTTCATCGCCAGGATAAGCGGATCTTCATAGGTCTGGGAATCAACGATGTTAATCTTGCCATAATGTCCCAGTTGGGCGAGTCCATTAAAACGGAAGGTATAGCGGCGGTTTTTCGGCTCGGACAGGAACGCCCGGTACCGGGTGCAGAGGAACTCAACGAAAAAAGTTTTGCCATTGCCCGGCTCGCCAACCAGAACAAAGGCCATCTCCTTGCTGGATCCCCCTTCGGCGGCATCTTTGACATAAGAGACAAAACTGTTGATCTCGTCATACATGCCAATGGCATGCTTTTTACCGGACCGGAACAGATTGAAATCGTAGGTGGTCCTGCCGTTGACCACCACTTTTTCGAAACCTGCTCCAAGAATCATCCTGGCCACGGATTGAAAGGCATTCTCGAAAAGCCTTTCACCTTCTTTCAGAGCTTTAATATGATGAGTTAATTTTTCATACGTAGCCATGGCGTCCTCCAATGTATATCTCTACGCAAATTTAACAGATACCTATACGAGCAATAATAACAGTTACTCTATACTAATTATTACCTGTATTTGGGTTTTCGCAAGTTATTAATTGAGGCGCTAAAAATCGGGTAAAAAAACAGGGGGGCAGTTTATGGTATTACGATTAATCATAATACGCGTCGTAAAATATTCTTTGTTCATCCTACTTATAATAAGAGGTAACAGTACCTCTACATACTCATAATTGCAGCTACTTCCTGATCAAGATTTACAATTTTTTTCATAAACGTGTTGAGATCAATCTGACCTGTGTCCATATCGTTCAGATCGTGGCTGACGGAGCCTTTTGATTTGCCGAATGCGTGAGCGATCATAATTGAAAGATGTACAATTTCGACCAACCCTTTATGATTTACGGCCAGTTCCGGATGGTGGTGATACTGGATAGTTTCCTGAATCTCCTCGCTGAAGTTCCATTTCTTTGCAAGGAGGAAACCAACCTCAGCGTAGTTTTCTTCTATCAGGTGGAGCTGAACATCATGTGGTAATACGTAGTCGTCAAACAATTCCAGCATGATGGTTTTACCGATATTGTGCATGAGGCCACAGATAAAGGCCTGATCACGATTACTGTGCATATCCTGCGCAAGCTGTCGGGCTATCAGGCCACACTGCAAGCTGTGTTGGATAGTTTTTTTGATTTCAGTCGAGTTTTTTGGGCTGAACTGGCTCAATGCATGGACCGTTATGATGCTCATCAGTGATTTTAACCCTATGAACAGTACGGCATCCTTGAGCGTTTCCACCGAGCCTATCTGCCGGTAGTAGGGTGAATTGCATATTCTGAGGATCTTGGAAATCAGAATTTGATCCGTTATGCATTCGATGATTTCATCCATGGAAGAAGAAGGATTATCTATCTTCTCCATGACTTTCTGCATGACATCAGGAATGGGAGGAAGTTCAAAGTCGTTCTGCTGGATCCGGCTTCTTATCTCGTCAACCACGGCTCTCGTATCTACATTGTTTGCCAACTGACCTTCATCAAATATTCGTACCGATTCCATCATTACCTGGGACAAACTCAGCTTTACCGGTCCGTTCAGAACGATCGAAGGAAGTTCATCGGTGAATTTGAATAATCCGGCTCCCCATTGCAACGCATCAGTTAACGATTTTTGGGCCATCATGAACAGAATTTTCTCGAGACGGTTAACGGTAACAATTCCCTTCGAATGAATATAACCAAATAAAGATACATCCAGGTATTTTGTATCAGAGAATATCCTGGCAAGATCTTTTTGATTCAGATTCGTTTCCAACTGCAAAAAATCGATAAAACGTTCCCCTTCGCATTCCGACCAGACAAATATTATTTCGCCATTCTGTAGATAGAACCGCTTCTCTCGATTCAGCAATGACAGAAGAAGGGTGCCGGACCGCTTACTGTTTTCCGCCCACTGAAGGATGTCCATTACTGACATCAGACTTAAGTTTCCGTTGATTTGTCTCATTTTCCACTCATTCTGTTGACATATTTAAAATTATAATATTAAAAATTTAACTTAGAATAATATGAACTAAACGTTCCGCACGATGAACTTTTGTATATAAATTGTCAATGGTCTATCAACAGTAAATTAGTGACAGTATAATTTTGGAGATTTCTACACAACGTTGGTTGCATTCAGCAATATCATTGATATTCTTGTAAAGTAAATCATGTATTGGATAAGGAATGCCATTTATGAATAATGGGAATATCGACAGTAAACCTCTTCGGATTCTTCATGTTGAAGATTCACCGATGGATGCGGAAATTATACGGGAGAAGCTTATAGACTCCCGTTTTTCCGTAAGTCTTGATTGGGCATCCAACGAGCAGGAATATGTTTACTTTTTGCAGAGTGGTAGTTACGACATTATCCTTGCTGATTTTCACCTCCCGGGGTTTGAAGCCCCTGCGGCCCTTGGGCTGGCGCAATCGTACTGCCCCGGTGCCCCGTTCATCTGTGTCTCCGGTGCTGTTGGAGAGGAGAAAGCGGTTGAACTCCTCAAGCAGGGCGCTACAGATTATATCCCGAAGAATGGACTGGATAAACTTTCTCTGGCAATTCAGCGGGCACTTGACGAAGTGAGGGAGCGCAATGAGCGTCATTTGGCAGAAGAGGCACTGCGAAAGAGTGAAGAGCGGCACCGGACCATCCTCCATACCGCAATGGACGGCTTCTGGATAGTAGATATGGAAGGACGTCTGCTTGAGGTGAACGAGACCTATTGCCGGATGAGCGGCTACAGTTCACAAGAACTTCTGGCCATGCGCGTCCCTGACCTGGAGGCATTGGAAGATGCCGGTGAAACTGCCGCCCGGATCAAGAGAATCATTGAAAAGGGGCAGGATCGTTTTGAATCCAGGCATCACCGCAAGGATGACAGCGTTTTCGATGTAGAAGTCAGTGTCCAGTACCGTCCTGACGAAGGAGGGCAGATTGTAGCGTTTTTACAGGATATTTCCCAACAGCGAAAACTGGAGGAACAGCTTCGTCAGGCGCAAAAAATGGAGGCTATCGGTCAATTGGCCGGGGGAGTGGCTCACGACTTTAATAATATTCTGACGGTGATCATGGGCTACGCCAATCTGTTGAGTATGAAATCCAACTTCAATGCGTCAGAGAAAGAGGCTATGGATCATATTATTTCTGCTGCTGATAAAGCTGCCCAATTGACGAGAGGGCTACTGGCTTTCAGCCGGAAACAGGTGATGGATGCGAAACCGGTGAATGTGAACGACATTGCTCAACAGGTTCAAAAGTTTTTGGCCAGGATCATCGGTGAGGATGTAAAGCTCAAAGCGGTCATTAACGTTGCTATTCTCATGGTGGTAGCCGATGCCGGACAGCTTGAACAGGTATTGATGAATCTGGCGGCAAATGCCCGTGATGCAATGCCGGAGGGCGGAGAATTGACCATAGAGACAGGGCTTCAACATATTGATGAGACATTTATTGAGCATCACGGCTGGGGCAAACCGGGGCGCTATGCCCTCATATCAGTGTCCGATACCGGTTGCGGCATGGATGAGGATACCAGAAACAGAATATTCGAGCCGTTTTTCACCACCAAAGAGGTCGGTAAAGGGACCGGTCTCGGCATGGCAATCGTGCATGGGATAGTCAATCAACATAACGGCTTTATCTACGTTTACAGTGAGCTTGGCAAAGGAACAGTTTTCAAGATTTTCCTGCCGCTTTTAGAAAAAGAGAAGGTGGCGGAAATTGAAAAACGTGTAGAAGAACCCCCAAAAAATGGCACGGAAACGATACTTATCGTCGAAGACGACCCTTCCGTTCGTAAAGTTGTCTCGGACGTGCTGATTGATTCCGGGTATGAAATCATTACCGCTGAAGACGGCCAGCAAGCGATTGAAAAATTCAGCGAAAACAGAACCAGGATAAAACTCATTCTCATGGACATGGTCATGCCGAAGAAAAGTGGCCTGGAGGCATACAGGGAAATCAGGCTTCTCAAACCCGATATCAGGGTGCTCTTCACGAGCGGTTACACCGCTGATTTTATCCAGAGCCGGGGAGAGTTGGACAAAGACGCCGAACTGATAATGAAGCCGGTCAAGCCTCATGACCTATTGCGCAAGATACGGGAGATGCTCGATAGGGAAGCGGATGATTAATGGTGGTGGTTGCGTTCTGTTGAGAGCAGAAAAGCCGAGTCTGCGACAAATTTGTTGGAAGTCACCACTTT
>JANXZX010000189.1 GCA_025355325.1 Geobacteraceae bacterium | reverse complement strand
GCGCTTTCATGTGGGCAATTGCCAAAGAAGTTAAATCCGTAACGGCCCGTAATTAGAAAGAACAAAAAACGCAACGACCGGAGCAACACACGCAATTAACGCACAAGACTTCCAGAGTATAAGCAGAGATGTAACTGCGGTCGGAGAACCCTCGATTAACCTATGGGACAGACATTAGTCCGATTCCCGCTTTTAGACCGAGGCAGCTCCACGACGAAACCAAGTCATGCGGTAATCAACCCGCGAATATCAGAGTGAACAACCGTCGAGTATCAGGTTGCCTCTCTGTTTATACTCTGGAAACATAAATCAAAAACAAACAGCGAAAACCGGTGTTGAGGGACTACTCTTTCCTATTGACTACTGGCGGACATATCAGAGTTATATATCATTTACATCTGCGTAAAGTCCTAGAAACCTCTCTGCATTTACTTTATCAAGAATCGTATCAATTGAGAAAATTTGAGGTGTTATATCTACCTCATCAGTGTAAAGTTTTGCCTTCATTGCGGCAATTGCCTGAACCGCACTCTGGATGGATGCAATGCTGAGGTCAGATGGAATAGGAATGAAAGGTGTAATTCCGTTACCACTAAGGCCAATGGTCTCAATGCTGAGAGATCCTTTAATTTTGCCTTCTTGTGCCGCAATACCTATACCATAGAGTCCTGACAAATTTATTTCGTTTTGAAGACTTTTGAATCTCGCCGTCATTCTCAGGCCAACTCCTATATTTAGCTGAATTGGAGATCCATTATCGATGGCGATTGGCTCGGTCCTGAATTTACCGTAATCAATTGTTACAGTGTAGTCTTTTCCTTTAACACTGGTGGTCACGAAAGGCGCTGTTAGTGCGACCGCACCATCGTAAGTTGTAGTGCTGATCATCATAGACTCATTCGGCAGGTGTTTTAGTTTTTCAATGTTTGTTAGGCCGTCATAATTCCAGATAACGTCGCCTAAGGGGCGGATGGGAAAGAACTTGTAGTGCTCATTGTTGGCGCTCTGATTGGAATCATTTATTATCTGGCTATGTTGGCAACCACTTAAAATCAATCCTGCCAAACACACAAAGATTATCCCGATTCGTTTTTTCATTTTTTCCTCCAACTATTATTTATCTTGGTCAAGTTCTGGGGACAGTACACAAATCGCGCAGCAACAATGGTGTCGGGTCTAAACATTGACGCATTTCATTCTTTCACTCAGATCATTTCTGGAAAATTCGGGACACTCCTCAATTAAAAGGCAACTCGGATTGTTTCCCCACTTATTTCCTCAAAATCATACCTGCCTCATTCCACCCTTTTGTACGCCTGCGGCGCAACATTACGACACCGTTGATCAATCTGATGTGCCACACGCTTAATCATCTCTGGTGACAATGAAGTCCCATCGGTAATCTTCATAAGATATTGGGGATTTTTGCCGTTATAGATGAGAAAATCTTTGCTCTTGCGCTCCACAAACCAACCGGGCAAAGCTAACACCGGCCTTGTATTGACATGCTCCCCGACCGCCTTGCTCAGCCAATCAGACAACCACGCTGCCTGGCGCTTTGCCTGCTCAATCGGTTCTCTTTCATGCCACGTTGGAAAATGCAGAGTTTGACCATCATAGGTAACTCTCACATCCTCCTGCCCTCTCCCACGATCCGGCTTTGATCTGCCTTTGGTTTCAATGGCAAAAATTCCATTCTCGGAAACGACAACGTGGTCGATATTGAAATTTTCTGCCTGAACGTCGTGAAAAACCATGCAGCCATCAAGCATAAGCTGATTCAACTCCTGCCCTACCGAACGTTCGCAATCAAGCCCCAACTGTTCCTTGTGCCTCTGCCGGTAAGCGGTACTCAGCCGAAAACCGCAATACGTCAGACAGCCGATTGTCAGAATGACGAATATCAACGGCGATGCCTGATTTTTGGCTATGTAACGGGTCGTGAGGTACGTAGAGAAACAAAGTAATGGGATGATTCCCGACATGGTTAGGTATAGATCCACATCTTCACTCAGCAACTCAATCCGCTGGCTGATCGACTCACCGGGAGCGCGGAGCATTTGATAGGTCAGCGGGTTTCTCCGGCCTTTGCGTTGATGGCGAATCCAGGATACAATTGCTATCGGCACACCAAGCGGAAGCAGAAGTAGTGCGGCTGGAATGAATTGGATTAAAAATATGTTCATACGCTTTCCATTATCTGAGATTGAAATAGGGGCATAAAAAATTTCATCTACAACTTTGCCGCATACAGCCTTTTGGTATATTTGTTCATAAAGCTGTTCAATCCATCCCCACTAATTGCCAACTGCTTCATCCGTTCTACATTCAGCTTACCGGCACTCCCATAGGTATACAGATATGTTCCACCGGTCTTAAACTGCACCGTTATGCCGTCCGGGGCAATTTCGTACCAGATCACCCCTGAATCATCGTCAACACCTGAATATGGTTCCATGACTATTCTCCTGTAAAATAATCGCGGCCCCGGAATTATGACAAACAGCGTCCACTCTGTTTTTCCTTCGCATCATACCTCCCAAGATACCTTCCGATAGCCGGTTTCAGCCACTTCAGAACATCAACACTACTAACCAGAAACAGACCCCCTTTGATGGTGTCCTGCTCAAAACTGAACACAGTTTTGAACAGGACGGCAGAGGAAACCTTACTCTCTACGATATCGTTAAGAGCAGAATGAATCAGCCCCGGTGAATAATAACGCGGGGGGGAGAAAATAACGTCATCTCCAAGCAGTTCTGCAATATTTTCGACACACGAACTGAGCATGATATTGCCGACTTCGAGAAGTGATTCACGCATCAGTACATCCAAACATTTAGTGCCTGCATGGCTATCCACATCGGGATCGAGCAGCCTGGACAGGCTTGAACCATTGTCCTGCGGAATAAGCAGAAAGCCGGTACCACTGAACTTGCCGCTAAAAAGCAGAGTAATCATAGTCATGCCGGCACCTTCAAGAGCCTGATTGTTGATGACCCGAAGAACCTCTTCCGCCTCTGGTACATCAATATCTGGAGCAGACCATTGCACCCGCAGATTTATGGCCTCGGCGAGATCGACGACTGCCTTACTGAAACCGATACTCATAATTTCCTGCAACGCATCCCGCTCAAGACCTGAAAGGAACTGAAACCCGACACCATTCATAGCGTGATCCTCATAACCGACAATTTACAACACCCCGTCAATCCTCCTCATCTTCGTCTTCAATATGGTAATATCCCCTTAATTCGGCAGCACAATGTGAAGCGTAATCCAAAATTGCCTTTTCTGTTGAAGGTGATAGTGACTTCTGAGTCGGTGAGCCTATGTAATGAATTTTGATTTCAAAAAAAAATGCTTCGAGAGCTGTACCAAGAACGTACAAGCCGCTCCTCTTGTAACAATCATTCAGTATTTGATTGAATTTCGCTCTGTTGATTATCATTTTTGCTTTCATAGTCACCTCCCCGCACTGCCCACATGCCGTATGGGAGCTCTTTCAGATACTCGATATTGTGTATACAGCACATACAGTGCCAACAGTGCACGCCTGCAATTTACCCTGTTATTTCGCTGCTTTATGACTGTTCGCGGGGTGAGAGGTACAAACAGGCGCATACATAAATATGTCCAGTAAATGAACACATTTCAGCAAAGCCTTTAGTGGAGCGGTTTTGAGGTGGTGTATTGAAACTGGACACATGAATCGCTGCCGATTGGATGACAGGTAACTGATCTGAATTTGAGTTATTAAGCCATTTCAGAGATGCTGACGGCCAAAATCCTGTTTATAGCTGGATGTGTCCAGTTTCTGTACACTTCGCCATTACCATATTCTGCGGGCTTTTCCCGTGAAGTGTTCAGTTCCTGTACACCTGGCACGCGCGAACTGCTGCACTCCAATCGGCACAGCCGGCTTAACATGCTTAAATCACACCATTATTTTCTGTTATCATTATTGGCTCTATTTGTGTATACGAGTAGGGTGCATACATACAGGGCAATTCAGCTTTGAATCACACGGTTTACAAAACCAGCAGCCATGGAAGGTCGCCATGCAAGATACGTTTCAACTGGATACAATAAACGGCACGATACTTATCGTAGACGATGACATAGGGTTTATGGAGAGCGTTCGCAGAACGCTGATCACAAACAACTGCTCCAATGTCATGATGCTTGATGATAACCGCAAGATCATCCCGGAACTCGACCGCGGCGGGATTTCAGTTGTGTTGCTGGATTGGATCATGCCCCGTGTGAGCGGCGCGGAGTTGCTGGGAAAAATCGTCTCGGCTCACCCAAACATTCCCGTTATCATAATGACCGCCGTGACGGATACGGAAACGATTGTCAAATGCATCCGCCAGGGAGCATTCGATTTTATTACCAAGCCGCTGGATGAAAACCGTCTCTTGTCATGTCTTAAAAAGGCCGTACAGGTAAGCTCCTATGAAGAGCATGTCCAGCGCTTGACCGCATATCTCCAGGGTGCACCGATGGTACGCCCTGAGTTGTTCGAAAATATAATTACCTGTAGTTCCAAAATGCATGGGGTTTTCAAGACGATTGAAACGGTCGCTCCAACTCGCGGCCCCATACTGATAACCGGAGAAACCGGAGTTGGCAAAGAGTTGATCGCGCACGCCATCCATCGTGCCAGCAACTTTCCGGGAAAGCTCGTCTGCGTGAATGTGGCAAGCCTGGATGATGACGAGATTTTTTCCGATACGTTATTCGGACATGTCAAGGGAGCGTTTACCGGTGCATCAGATACCCGGGAAGGATTAATCGGCCAGGCGGCAGGCGGGACTCTGTTTTTCGATGAAATCGGCGATTTGGGGCATAAAGCGCAGATAAAACTGCTGCGCCTGCTTCAGGAACAGGAGTATTTCCGCATCGGCTCAGATGTCGTCCAAAAATGCACGGCACGGATTATTGCCGCTTCGAACCGTAATTTTGATGACATGCGCACCAACGGTGAATTCAGAAACGATCTATATTACCGCATCTGCGGCTACCACATCAGCATTCCGTCACTACAGGAACGGCTTGAAGACATCCCGCTTCTGGCTAAACATTTTGCGGAGAAAACTGCGAATGAACTTGGCAAGACTCCGCCGATAATTCCGGGGAGTGTGATCGAGGCGTTACAGGAGCATCATTATATCGGCAACATACGGGAACTTATCAATATGGTCAGGCACGCCGTTACTCTGGCCACTTCACATGTTTTGCGAATCGAGGATTTCCCGGGACTCGACTCAACGATTCACACAAATGATACGTTGCGGATTATCAAGGGCAGCCCTCTCCGCCTTCAGGCTTCATTCGAGGCATTTCCAAATCTTGAAGATATCGAACGGCTTTTTGTCGATGAGGCGCTGCATATCTCGGAAGGAAACAAGGCGCTGGCGGCACGGTTATTGGGGATTAGCCGGACAACGCTGCACAAGAAGCTCAATCCTGAGATTGAGTGTGAGGCAGTATCACCCTGAGGGTTCGATCTCAAGAGTTGAAGGTATCGGTAGATGCATGGTTACGACAGTCCCGAGTCCGACTTCCGATTCGAACGTAAGAAGTCCACCATGCTCGCTGACAATAAAATTGGAGATGTAGAGTCCAAGCCCGCTCCCTCCCGAGTCTATCCGGGTTGAGAAAAAAGGTTCAAAAAGACGGGCGATATGTTCCGGCGGAATGCCGATGCCGCTATCACTGACAGTAATAGTAACTTCGCTGGTGTCACAATTCACGGCGGTGCTGACGGAGACTCTTCCCCCTTGAGACGGCATGGATTGAAGGGCGTTCAAAAGGAGATTGACCACGACCTGTTCCAATTGGTTTCGGCTGCCCCGGATTGCGGGCAGTTCAGAACGCAATTTTTCGCTGATAACGGCATTCGTGTACTGCCCATGTGCCTGGATGATGGTAAGTGCGCCGGTCACTACCTGGTTTATGTCGATATCACTCGTGAACGGGCTGTTTACCCCCAAGCTGTAAGCTCGCAGATCTTTGATAACTGCTTCGATACGATTGGTATGGCGGATAATGTTTTCGTGGGCGCGGAATATTTCGTCACGAGCCTCGGCAAAGCGCAACCCGCTTAGTCTTAAATTGTCATCGCCCCCGGCTGCTTCCTCAAGCAGCGGCATCATGTTATGCAGCATTTTGCCGAGAAAGTTGCCGTCGAGACGAATGGCACCGTTGGGATTGTTGATTTCGTGGGCCATGCTGGACACAAGCAGACCTAAAGAGGTCATCCTGTTGGTCTGGATCAACTTGGCCATGACCTGTTGTTTCTCATTTTGTACTTCGAGCCGCAATGCATCAATAAGCTTCTCCTGTAGCAGCATATTCTCTGCGTCACGCTGTTGTAGCGCATCAGCCAGTTCATTAAGCGAATGCGCCGCCTGATTTGGTTCATCACGGTCAGTTATGGGAATACGTACGGTGAAATTACCGCCGCGCATGGCAGAGAGCCCTGCCAGGAGTTTTTCATAGGAATTGGTCATGCGCGTGAGGACCAGGTAGCTGAGCAGAGTGACTATCAGCCAGAAGGTAATTGAATAACACGCCGTAGAGGTGGTCACCTGGCGGATTGATTTGTCTAATCTGGTGGAATCAAGCGATACAAACGCCTCACCGAGCGGTATGGGTTTGCTGCTTCCCGTCAATGCGAGGTTACTGACGTCTTCTTCAGGACTGGAAGTAATGGCAAGATGCTCGGTAATTAAATGTGTGCCGACATCGCCATGATGGGCTTCGGCAACAACAGTGCCGTTGACATTGCATATTTTAACCTCTGCAACATCAATCTGTCGGGCCGTTTCTTCGGCGAGTTTTTGTATTGAAGTCTGGTCATTGGCAAAAAGCGGCAGTCTGGCGTTACCGGCCAGAAGTTTTGCCAGCAGCAAGGCACGTCCGGTGGCGTGTTCCCTGAACTCGTTCCTCACCCGTTCAATATAACTGAACGTAAGAGCGAAGGTTATAAGCGCAGTACCCAGGGTAAAAATGGCAAACAGCCGGAAGCGAAAACTTATAGTGCGTTTAATAAGGTGCATGGCCTATTCCGAAGCGAGTCCACCTATCGTCAGGAGCGGACCGGGTGAAAGATTCAAATGTTCCAGCACTTGGCGATTAAAGCGAAGCTGGATCTTCCGGGGTGGAAAGTCTTCAATGTCTTCAGGGTTCTCTCCGGCAATTATCTGATCGGCAACTTCGGCGGCCTGTTTTCCCAGATCGACAAGGTCTATTGAGAATGCAACGGCGGCGCCTTTTTTTAGATGGGCGTCACTGAACGACACCAAAGGTAGCCGGTAACGCATGGAATGCGTGGCAAATAATTCAACCGTATCACTTGTTATAATTGCAGGGTCGGGAAGCAGCCATATCGCATCTGCAGTATTACTTAATGCCTCCAGCTGTTTCGCAACGAAGCCCGGTTTTTTTGCTTCAAGGATAACCAGAGTGATACCGGCCTTGCGAAACACCTCGGCAGCTTTGACAGCATAACGTAATCCGGCGGCGGAAAGGACCGTCCCGACCCGTTTGGCTCCTAATGCGTGGAACAGTGCCGCAAACCGCTCAGCCCGGACCTGCATTTTTATCTGGACCAGATTGGACGGCTGGACAGAGTTTTGAATACCATAGGTAAAGACCGACACTATGGGTGTCTGATTGATTATGCGTGATTCTGACAGCGCTTTTCCTCCAACGGCGAGTACAAGCGCGGGGTGGTCTTCGCGGATTATTTTGACAAGGTCGTTTTCGGCATAATCCTGCAGCACAATGACGCGTTCTTTGAAATGATGACCGCTTCTGAATCCGAGCAGCAGTGAGTCGTAAACGGGACTCTGCCGATCCTGAACTACCAGTACGTCATAGGCTGCGGCCAGACCTGGAAAGGCAAAGATGAGGATGCTTATAAAATATAAAATCATCCTCATCAGAAGCGAACCTTCAGTCCGCCCTCAAGCCATCGGCCGGGATTGGGATAGAATTGATTGGTGTATTGGGAGTTATTGAACAGGTTGTGCCCAGACAGGAAAAGTTCCAGCGAACGTGTTTCCTTCTTGATAAGAGCGGCCCCCAGGTGCAGATCCCAGATCAGGCCGGAATAACTGCCATTCTGGGAAGGGTCCGTGTTCCACCAGATGTGACGACCGGTCAGTAGAGCGCGATATTTACAGCGATCATCATAGCGCAATGCCAGTTGCAGAGTATGGCGGGGAACTCCCGAAACCTGGGATCCATCACTGTTTCGGGTTGTCTCCGTGAAGGTGTAGCCGGCACCCAAAGAGGTATTAAAGACAGGAGTCGTTCGAAATTCCGTCTCGCTCCCCAAAGCGGTGCGACGCTCCAGGTACGTTTCTCCCGTTTGCGAGTCTATTGCCGATACATTCCATATCTCATTGCGGAAGAGAGTTTCCTTAAACCAGAGATAGGGAATAACAACGCTTTCAATGCCGATCTGTGAGGTCCAGACTTTAGCGGCGCCTATATCCAGAGCCAAAGACGGGAGACTGAAGCCTCGTGCCGTATAGCCGCGAATAACGGTGGAATTGGCCAACTGCCAGGTAAATCCAAGTGTGGGGCTGAATTGATCTCCATTGCTTTGGGTACGGTCGAAGCGGGCTCCGGTGGATATGGACAACGGACCGAGAGTTAACGTGTCGTTCAGATAGGTGCCCCAACGATCCACTTCCTTACCAAGGTTATTTACCGGTGCTAAAGCGTCATCAGCGGAGAACCTGGCGTGCTCGTAATCACTGCCGGTGACCAGCATGTTGTCGGTTGTTCGCCAGACAAGTTTCAGGTTTGCTCCGGTGACATTTTCCCGGTTTGCAGTCTGTTTTACCGAAAGACCGCTATCCAGAAACTCTGCATTAACATTGATCTGTCGATAGGCATGATACGCATTTATCTCAAGCTTCACCTGTTCATTCAGAGGTTTACGGTACCCTAACGTTGCATTCAGGAAGCTGTCGGTATCATTTGCTTTGAAATTAATAAGCGGAGACGCAAATTCACCTCGATTTGCATGGGTGTAGCTGAATGTAGAGTTAATTTGTGCCAGGCCGGGAAGCTCATAGATCAGTTTTGCATAGGTATTATTGGAGAAAACCTGGTTATTGGGAAGCAGGCCGTTGGATCCTAAATAGCTACCTGCCAGGTAATAGCCCAGCCTGCCGCTGGTTCCGCCAAGTTCGGCCCCGTCATCAGTGGTGCGGCTTTTGCCCAAGCTGACGGAGGCTGTGCCGCCAACAATTGAGCCTTGTTGCGGGGATTTAGTGATGACATTGATTACGCCGCCAAGCGCTTGTCCCCAGGCGGAGGAGGCGGCACCTTTAACAATCTCGATACGGTCAATGATCCGTGCCGGCACGAGTCCAACATCCGGAAGATTATCTGCCAGATTATTGAGCGGGACACCATCTACAAGCACCAAAATATTGCTGTACTGGGAGCTTTGGATATTTGAATAAACAACACCACCAGGATTGGCAAGGTTCTCTAATTGAACTCCGGAAATAGTGGACAGCACATCAGCAAGGGTATGGGCATTCAGCGCCTCAATCTCGCGAGCTGTCACAACGGTCATATTTTCCGGGGTGCGGGAGAGCGGCTTGGAAGACCGGCCGGCCGAGACCGACTGTTCCTGCCATGAAGTGTAGAGTCCGAGGGTGTCTTCGTCTACTTCCCCGGCATATGCAGATTCGCAGGAAAAACAGAGGCAGGCGCAGAGCAACAAAAAAACATATGTGCGGCAAAGTGTTTTCATAGAGATATGAAGCACACCATAGCAGACACTGAAACGGGTTGTCCACCGGCTTTAGCCGGAATTCATAAAAAGGAGGTGAATCAAATGAACTCACAGAGTGAAGATCTCGTTGTATTGGATGCAGGCTTCGTTGGGCCCGAAATAACCTGTTGTAGAATTTCTTTAGGATTTATGATCTGAGGTATCCGGAGGGGGCACCCCCCCCTCCCTTTTTTTCAAAGGAGTCAGCATGGAATTAACGCGCTACATGAAAGCATTTCCTTCTGATAATCGTCCCGGGAGAACTCTGCTCTATAACACAAGGCGCTGCGCCCTTCTGGATGTGTCCGATGAACTGCTTGAACGTATTCGTGCAGAGAAACTGGCTGATCGTGAACAGGAAACCCTGATGAAGCTTGGTTTTTTGGTGCAGAGCCGGGTCCTGGAACGGGAGGAAATGCGTACTTGTTTTGAGCGGGTCAATCGGGACAGTCGTAAATTCAATGCTATTGTGACTCTAACTCTGGATTGCAACCTGGCCTGCCCCTATTGCTATGAAGGCAATTTCCGGGGGCATTTTTCCATGAGTGAAGCCACTGCAAACCTGCTGGCAGTGCGATTGATTGAACGTATGGATGAAGGCCTGTCGTTATGTGTTACTTTTTACGGCGGCGAGGCGCTTCTTAAACAGCAGCTTATTCAGCAGATTGCAGGAGAACTTTCCGGAGCTGCCAGGGAAAGAAATGTGAACTTCGAGTTCAATGTGGTGACCAACGGTACGTTGCTTACCCGCAAAGTGGTTGAGAGCCTTCTCCCGCTCGGGTTGAAAGGAGCAAAACTGACGTTGGACGGTCCTCGCGATATCCATGATCTGCAACGGCCATTTGTCTCAGGACGTGGAAGTTTTGACGCTATAGTTTCTAACATCAGGGAAACCTGGGATCTGCTTCCATTGCAGATCGGAGGCAATTACACGCGGCATAATTATCACCGTTATCCTGAATTACTGGATTGGTTTCTGAAAGAAGGAATCACGCCGGAACAACTGGATATGGTTGTTTTCAGCCCGGTTACTCCGCGTTCGGATGGCAGCGTGGTTTCAGGTGACCTCAGCTCCGTTTGTTCATGCAGTGACGAGCCCTGGATGATTCAGGCCAGTATGTTCCTGCGTGCTGAAATCCTGAATCGTGGTTTCAAGACGATGAAAATGAAACCTTCCGGCTGCATGGTTGAATTCAAAAACGACTGGGTTGTCGGATATGACGGGGGGCTTTATAAATGCCCGGCTTTCATGGGAGATGAATCGCTGCGGGTTGGTTCGCTTGCCGGCGGGATCGAGGATTATAGCCATTCCCACGGTATGGACATATGGAAATGCGATGAATGCCTGGACTGCTCCTACCTGCCTCTCTGCTTTGGCGGTTGCCGGTTCCTGCAACGCCTCCGTACCGGGTCGATAGATAACGTTGATTGCCAACGGACATTTTTTGACGCTGCGCTGGAGGAAATTATTACCCAGGATCTGGCGGCGCGTGAAAAGCAGTAGTTTCTGCAGCAGAGAAGTTCACTTAAGGAGCGCTCCTCAAGATTCTTTATGACACACACTATAAGTTAAATTTATATCCGTATTACTATTTGCGGTCCAATTCCCTTCTCACGGCGATGCCGATTTTCTCCAGTGTATAAGGCTTCTGAATATAGGTAACAACGCCAAGTTCCTGAAGCATTTTAACCCGCTCCGATTCCGAGTAGCCACTGGCAATGATTGCTTTTTGGTTCGGGTAAATTGAGGCGATGTGCTTATATGTTTCAAGTCCGTCCATACCTCCCGGCATTACCATGTCGAGCACTATCAGGTCCACTCGCTGTTTTTTGATAAAATCTACAGCTACTTCACCGTTACGGGCAGAAGACACGGTATACCCTAGTTTCGTAAGCATATTTGAAGCGATTTCTATCTGTTCGGGCATATCATCTACCACCAGTATATGTTCCGACCCGAGATAATCATCCAGAACCATTCGGTGCGAGTTATTATCCGTGATTTCACGGGTAGCAGGCAGGTACATGGTAAAGCGGGTCCCTTCACCCTGCTTGCTTTGAATATCGATAAATCCGGCATGATCTTTAATCGTGGCCCAGATAATGGTCATCCCAAGTCCGGACCCGCTCCGTTTCATTGACTTGTTGGTGTAGAAAGGCTCGAATATCTTTTTTATATCATCAGGAGCAATGCCTACACCTTCATCGACAACACTGAAACAGACATATTCGCCTCCGGGAATTTCTTCATAGGCGTGTAAAGGCGCATCCAGAAATTTATTGTACGTTGACAGCCGGATATTCCCCCCGGCCGGCATTGCTTCAGCGGCGTTGTTCAAGGTGTTCATGATGACCTTGGACAGGTGTACTTGCGATCCCTTGATGTTCATGAGATCCGACGAAAAGTCGGTCAAAAGTCTGATATTCGGCTGGGCTTTCTGACGGTCTAAATATTCCGGAGCTGTCAGGTATTCTGAAATAATAGCGTTGATATTAACTACTTCGCTGATGGCAACGCCGCGGCGGGCAAATGTCAGCAGGTCCTGAACTATTGCAGCAGCCTTCTGTCCGGACCTCTGAATTCCGAGAACCCTGTTACGCATGGGGCTGTCTTTCGGAAGTTCCAGCAAAAGCAAATCCGGGTAACTTACCAGGCCGGTGAGTATGTTGTTCAAATCATGGGCGACACCTGCAGCGAGGCTGCCGATAGCCTCCATTTTCTGTGCTTGCGTCAGCCGGTCTTCGAGCTTCTTCTTTTCGGCAATATCGCGAATAATTCCCTGAGTTCCGACAAATTCAACTTCGCCGGGACTATCACTATTGTAGATACCTTCGGCAGAAACACTGAAATATCCGCTACAGTCGGATTCGCCATCCTGCTTCGGTGTCAGAAGCAGCCGAATTTCCAAATTATGTGTCGCCCGCTGACCCGTTCGCTTCTCATTGAGTTTGTAGCGGGCTTTTTGCAGATCATCAGGCGCCACCAGATTGAAGATAGGCTGCCCAAGCAATTGGTCTGAATGTTCTGTGTATTTGCAAATTGCCGGGCTCACGAAGGTTATTCGACCCGAGGCGTCCAGCCGAAAAATAATGTCCGGAACCGTCTTGATAATGGAATCCAGATTTTGTTCGCTACTCTTCAGCAGAATCAAAGAATCCTCAACCAATACTGTTGCTTCCCGTTGCCTTTGCCTGGTTTTGTAAATTGTCAGAATTGCATAATTCAGGATAATCAGAACCGTTGGCAGTAAGGGGGAGAATAAATAATTTTTCGCCTGGAACGCATATCCCATCCCTATCCAGATGGCCAAAATAGATGATACTCCAACGAGAGCACTTCCAATTATTTCCAATCTGACAATGGATACGCATAACAGAGTTGCGGCAAGCATCCCCAGGATGGCTTCCCATACGAGGAATTCCTGGGGACGGACAACGACCTTGCCTGATGCTATGTTTTCCAGAATTTGAGCATGAATGCCCACATGTGTGTACACCGGCTTGCCTGGTGTTTGATACATGTGTGTCAGGCCGGCTGCTGAAGACCCGATAAGGACAATTTTGCCTTTGAGTCGTTCCGGTGAAACAAGATTTCCGAGTACGTCGCCGGCTGAAACAGGTTTGGAAACATCAGATCTGCTGCTGAAATTTATGCGGGCGTTTCCTCGCCTGTCGAGCGGAATTACAATTTTATCCAGGACGATATTCATGACGCCATTATTGTTCTGTATTATTTTTACCTGGGAGTTTTTCTTCGCCTGCATCAATGTTGAAAGTGCAAATGAAGGATAGAGCTGATCCTTGAAAAGAATGATCAGGGGAACTCTCCGTAATATTCCATCCGTGTCAGGGACCGCATTAAAAAAACCGGAACTGGAAACGGCACCGGAAAACAACGGCAGGTTACATACAACGCTGTGAGCTTTATACAATTGTGAATTTACCAGCGGCGTATCTGAGGGGTTTATCCAAATCGCATTAAGAGGGTGAAGTTGACATACTTGAGATGTTTGCGGTGCAGAACCGAAGACAAACTCATAACCAAGAATATACGGCCCCAGCGCCAGCGTTTCGGCAAGGTATCTGTCATGGTCACGGGCGCTTGTCGGAATGTTTGAAATATCTATTTGATAACCAAGTTCACGCCCTATGGTCGATTGCCAGTTGCTGGGCGACGTCCTGTCCGGTTCTGCCAGAAGGATATCCAATGAGACGCTGATGGCACCAAGTTCTTTGACTTTTCGCAGCAGATTCGCCAACCGGTACCGGGGCCATGGCCACTGACCATATGCGGCCAGGCTCTTTTCATCGAGATCCACAATCTCGACAGTGGATGGTGCCGGTGTTGAATGTGCTGATGCCATAACAGCATCAGTAGCTTTGCTATTAATGGCAGCGATAAAGGCGGGATGAATCAGGTAGGCAGTAACAACGACTACACTGACAACGAGTCCGGATAAAAAGATCGACTTGGTTAATGATTTAGTGTGTTGTAATAGGGTCGATGGCTTCAAAATAATACCCACTATCGTAACTTTCGCAGTTGTTGGTGTTGGCTTAACATATTTATTTTAAAAACTTATATTTTTTAATTCTACCTCACGCAGTTACTGGCCCTGAAAAATATTCATCCGCAAAAACTTCCGATACTCGTTGAAACTCTCCGTGATTCTCCAGAAAAGCCGTCACAATTTCCGGGTCGAAGTGTTTTCCGGATCCACTGATTATTATCTCCTTTGCCTCTTCATGGGATAATGGACTTTTGTAAACCCTTTTACAGACGAGAGCATCGTAAACCTCCGCAAGTGCCATGATACGGCCGGACAAAGGAATACTTGTACCACTCAAGCCGTTTGGATAACCGCTGC
>JANXZX010000179.1 GCA_025355325.1 Geobacteraceae bacterium | reverse complement strand
CTCATCCCATCTATTTGAACTGCTTGCTATAATTCCATAACAAACTTCTCGCATGTGTGGAGTTTGGCTGTTTCGTTTAAAAACTTGAACAGGAGGCGTTATGAATAATCAGAAATCAGGAACAACAGGGCCATGCTCTCTTGAAGATAGAATCCGCGGAGCGGTCTGGGGGCAGTTTGTGGGTGATGCCTTCTGTCTGGGAAGTCACTGGATCTATGATCTTACTGAACTGGACCGGCGATTCCCCGGTGGCCCTCAGGGATTCGAAGTACCGGCAGACTGGCACTATCATTTTGGTAAAAAATCGGGTGATTTAACCCACTATGGCGAAGGTGCATTGGTCCTTCTGCAGTCACTGGCTGTAATGGGCGCTTTCAATGCTGTTGAATTCGGATCCCGTTACATAGCGCTTTTTGATTCTCCGGGCTATTCGGGATATCGCGACCATGCCACAAAAGAAACTATTGCCAATTTCCATGCTTTCCGGGCGGCGCATCCCAAGGAAGTCTTCAGATACCAGGGTGGTGCCGACGATGATCAACCTGCAACGGTCAGCCGTTTGGCTCCGCTGGCGGCGCTGTACTCACGACATGACGATTATCTATCGGTGGTTGAGCGTGCAACATTGGTCTTTCAGAACAACCTGCGGGCGGTGGCGTATGCCCAGGGGCATGCCCTGATACTGCGCGAACTGCTTTCAGGTGCCGTGTTGTCTGATGCCGCCAGGACCGCTGCAAAATACATGGCAGCCAAAAGTAATGAAGGTATTGAGGTGTCAAAAATGATTCATGCTGCGGTGACGGCTGCTTCTCTGGATGTAAGGGAAACGGCTGTTCGCTTTGGCCAGTCGTGCCCGCTGAAGTCAAGCTTTCCCTCCGCATTGCAGTGCGCCCTTCACCATACTGACGATTTTACCGGTGCACTTCGGGCCAATGCTGCGGCTGGTGGCGACAACGCCGGCCGGGCGGCCATGATCGGGGCCTGGCTCGGTGCTCTGCACGGCATAGATGTGGTGCCTCACAAGTGGATGGAACTTCTGACAGCTGAAGAGAAAATTTCCGATAAACTGGAGATTATCGTGGCACTTGTACATGAAGTCGCATAATCATTCCGGATTGTACTGCTCCTGTCTTTATACTTCCTTAAACAGCCGGATAGTGCAGGCTGCAATCAAGGAATTGCAGAGCGATTCCTGTATGATTAATCCGGGTAACTTTGCCGGAATACTCCCACGGGCAGAGTGACGGGTCGTTGCACAGCAACAGCCCGCAGCTGTCTCCCGGCTGAATCATTTCCTCCGGTGGAACCAGAACCCGAACCAGCGCCCCGGATACGGAAAGATTTTCCAATATGCCCGGGTACCTCTCATTATTGTAATGCAAGAGGCACTTGTCACTGCAATTTACTCTTAAACCTCTTCTCTTTGGATTAGTCATGCGCATCTCCCCGTATCCTGATTTCCTTCCCGATTACATCTGCCGTCTCAGTTATCAGTCGTGGATGCGTTGCATATAATCCATTCAGCAGCCTGAACATCCTCCTCAGCTACTTCGATTTCCTTCATCGGATGTTCAATGTCGAGAATTTTCATTGAATATTCAATGCCCCCTGTTTTCAATAAGCCTTCAATCCGGCTTAGGTCAGATTCATGTATCGAGTCATAAAACCGTGCCATGTGTCACCTCCAACGTTAAAAAACTCCCTTATCCATGTCGATACACGCCTGACAATGCCATTGGGCATCTGGGCAGGCGTTTCCTGCTTCCCTCCTGTCAGAGCCACATTATATCGGTGGCAGGAACGTTCTTTGAAATTCGCTCTACCGCCAGACCAGCCTCTAAATAGGCATCAAATCCTCCGGAAAGCGTATGAACATCTTTCCAGCCGTGAATCAGCAGTGTCCGTGCTGCCCGGGTACTTGCGTCTTCGTCACGACATTCGGAATAAACAATGATCGGGCGGTCATGGGGAATTTCTGCCAGATGCTGCTCAAGTGAGCCGGTTTCAAAGCATAACGCACCGCGTGCTTTGAACAGAGCCCATTCATGTAAATGACGTTGACGCAATTCAATAAACAACGGAGAATCGCCATGTCTTACACTTTCTTTCACTTCCTCTGTGGTAACACATAATCTATTCAACATATCACTCATCTCCTTTCGCCAGGAATTATCATTCAGGCCACAATGCACGTATTTATCGATGCTTCTGGCTAAACTGTTTAAACGTAGGTTTTGATATATTCTTCTGCATTTCCTGACTGGAATGTTTCCAGACCATTGCAGACAGCCTGTTTTCAATAGGGTTCAAAAACATGGCCAACAGAAACACGAAAAGAAAAGCGAGAAAATACAACCCCAGCATTTCAACTGAAACAACTATTGCATCGATAACCAGCCTCATGGCACTCTTCCTTTCATGACATTCAAGTGCTGCTTCTTTCTTTACCATTATACTATGAAATAAAGAAAAAATGCTGTTTTTTTAGTGTGTTGGAATATATGGTATCATATCGGGTGGTTATTAATTACCCATCGAACTGGCATGTTTTTAACAATGTTAATGTTGTTGCTTAGGTGGTGGGACTATGGGGGAAAACGCCGTAACCGGTTTCCGTATCAGAAACTAAATAATACTATCGGGTTCTGCAGTACGAGTGGTGCGATGAATATATGTGGCATTTTTGGAGAAGTCACCTGACGGTAAATGTCCGTCTTATGCCTGTATGGGCTTTTCTGTTGACTCTCACTACACCTCGATGAGAAATTCGGCACCCATGTCAGTATTTTTCACTAAGAGACAGCCGCCCAAATTATTTTCTATAATGGATTTTGACATAAACAGTCCGATCCCGGTTCCGACCTGAGGGCCTTTGGTAGTGAAGTAAGGGTCAAATATTTTATCGATAATGTTTTCGGGAATTCCACCGGCATTGTCACTAATGAAAACTGTAGACTTTCCATTCTTTGTATTTGTACCAATAGAAATTTTTATCCGGGGATATTCGACCTGACGTTCACTAATTGCGTCTCTCGCGTTTAATAGAATATTGAGCAAAACCTGGGCATATTCATTGGGAAATCCGTTGATAATGACCTCCTCGCTCACTTCCTTTTCAACAACGATCCTGCGCTCTTTAAAACTTGCTTCAACAAGTGACAAAGCCTTGATTACCGCATCATTTGCGTTAAAATCGGACTTTTCCCTGCCTGTTGAAAAGAAGTCACGAAAATCATCAATAGTTCGTGACATGTATTGGATTATTTCCATGGATTTTGTGATCGAATTATCCATGAACTCCTTGGTGTAAACGGGTGTGCCATAAAATATGCCCAGCCTCTGAACGTACAGTCCAAGGGTATTCAGCGGTTGCCGCCACTGGTGTGCGATATTCCCGATCATCTCTCCCATGGCGGCATGCCGGTTCTGCTGAATCATCAAAAGTTCTTGAGAACGAAGGGCCTCAACAGCCTGAACCCGTTCACTGGCCTCTTGCTGGAGAAGATCTAAAGATATTTTCAGTTCGTTTGTTCGTTCCTCCACCCGTGCCTCAAGTTCGCTTCGTGATTTATCCAGAGCAATTAGATTTTGCCTGCGCTCAATGGCTATGGCGACCAGATCCGCAACCGCATTCATAAGAATAATTTCGTCAATAGTAAAGTTGTTCCTGTTACGCGTACCGAAAGAGAGTGTGCCGAGTACCCGGCCATGGGCAATCAATGGATGACATGCATAAGCTTTGACTCCGTAGGATTTTACCAGATCAGTTCGAGGATCATCGGTACCGGGAATATCCTCGGCCACAATTCGACGTGCGTCACGGGCTGCGCATCCGCAAATGGCTACCCCGTAATCAAGCCACTCGATCTTCTGGCGCTCATCCTTCGGGATGCCGGCACAGGCATTCAGGTGCAGGCGCATCTGCTCTTCATCAACCAGAAAGTTAAAGAACACGTCGCAATTAAGCACTTCCATTGCATTATTGCAGAGCACATCAACAAGCTCTTGTGGAGATTCTGATGCCAGCAGGCTGCTGGATGTGTTAGCCAGCAAATCAAGCCGTTTTTCAGAAATCACCTGATCAGTGATGTCTATTACCTTTGAAAGAACAGAATTCATCTGCCCCTGTTTATCCATCAGAACCGAGTTATACCAGGTGCAATGGCGAATGGCTTGATTTTTTGTGAAGTTACGGTTTGTTGATACGACTTGCAGCGTCACGCCGTCAGTCAATCTGGCAATAGTATTTTCAACAATTGGAACATCTTCTTCAAATACCATGTTCAAGTCGGTAATCGGTCTTCCAACCGTCTCTGCAGCGCTCCAGCCGAACATCCGTTCCGATTCACCCGTCCACCGGGTTATAGTAAAATTCTTATCCCATTCAATAACCGCCATTGGTGAGTTGTCCAGGTGAAAACGCAGCCGCTCTTCGCTCTCTTGCAGCGAATCCATAACCTGCTGCCGTTCCAGTTCCCCTGCCGCCCGGACTGCGACCATTTGCAGAATAGCTTCCGCTATCTTCGTATCCGCGAGCGGTCGACGACCGATCATTGCGATCAGCCCGATCGGTTCCCCGCGTGAATCCCAGAGTGTCGTGCCGAGATAACATTCCGCCGCCAGATCTTTAAGAACGTCATCGTTCGGAAACAGATCACATACGTTGCGCGGATAACAGCAGATGTGCTGTCCAACAACCTCTCCGCACGGTGTATCCTTCAATGCGTACGACACGTTGTCTTCAAATTTGCCATCGTGGCAAACCGCCACCGTCCTGGCGGTAAGGCCATCCTTTTCCAATCGGTCGATGCAGATATAATCCATTGCAAGAGATTCGGACAGGTAGCGTGCGAGTTCCTGGAAAAAATCATCCGAAGGTCTGTTCACATTGCATAAACCGAGAAAACGCAGCGCATCTTCAGTTTGTTTGCGTTCGGTCATGTCGGTAACCAGCGCTATTATGTGCGTCGGTTTATTATGTTCGTCATTCAGGACGGATACATATTTATGGACCCAGACGAGACCGCCGTTTTTGTGTATGTAACGATTCTCAACTTCGAAGGAAGGAATTTCCCCATCCAGCAGCTCCCTGACCTTCACCATGTTGGCGGTGACGTCCTCCGCATGGATAATTGACGGAAAATTCATTGCAGACAATTCGGAGACATCGTAGCCGAGCAGGGAACAGTACGAGTTATTGCATTGTACATACCGTCCCGAACAATCAGTTATGGCAATACCGGTTGCCACATTGTCAAAAATACGGCGGAAGCGTGACTCACTCTGACGCAAAATTTCATCGATCTTTACCCGTTCAGAAATATCCTCCGAAAAAATAACGATGCCACCCACGTTTTCCCGGGAGTCATACCATGGCCTGACCTCCCATCGCAGCCATTGAACGGAACCATCGGCCCTTTCAAAGCGGTCGGCATTCTCCTGAATCACCTCTCCTGCAAAAGCTCTGCGATGAACCTCTTTCCACGAGTTCGGAATTTCCGGGAACACATCATAATGCGACAAGCCGCCCAAATCCCGCTCACCAAGACCAAAGTCGCTCAACCAGCGCCGGCTTGCGTGCAGGTACCGCATATCACGGTCAAACATGGCAAGGGCAACAGGTGAGTGATCGATGAAAAGCTGTAGCTGGTTTTTACTTTCACGCAGGGCGCTTTCAATCTGTTTCAACAATGATATATCTCTGGCGACATGCACCGTGGCATACATGCCGTTACTGTTGTCAAAAAGCGGTGTCGTCGAGACCATGAACGACTCACCCGTGTTGCCGTCAACAATGACGGTTTCGTGTTCGGTAAGGTCCTGAAGACTTTGCGTATGGGGGCAGAAACCGAGGGGGGCATCAGTGCCATGCATGATTGAATGACAGGTCAATCCGATGCATTGAGACGGTTCAAGATGTACTTTGTTCGCCATGGACCTGTTGATACGTACAATCCGGTGTTGATCATCCAGGATGGCAATCAGATCGGGAATACTGTCAAAGGTCGCCTCCCATTCCTCCTTGGCCCGGCGAATCATATCTTTCGCTCGAATATGTTCCGTTATGTCATGCCAGACCGTGACGGTACCGGCTATGGAACCGTCGAAAATCAGCGGTGTTGATGATGTTTCAAGCACCACTTCTGCGCCGGTATCATCAGTAATCAAGATTTTTTGATTACTGACTGTTTCGCCCTGCAGTGCCCTCGCTGTCGGTTGAATCTCGATGGGGACCGGACTTCCGTCCATAGTGCGGCAGCGGGTCCGGATTATCATGTCACTAACGCTGATCCCGACCGGGTCGAACCCGTAATGGTTAATGAATGTTTGATTCGCTTTTTTTACGACCATCCCGGTATCGTATATGAGCAGTGCGTCCTGAATAGCCGAGAAGATTGTTTCCAGTTCGGTGTTTGCCTTCTCGGCATTCCGGCGGGCCTCCAGCAGGTCGCCGATAATCTTGTCATATTCCCCGATCTTTATATTCAGTGCCTCATTGCTGCGACTCAGCTCAGAGGTACGTTCCTCAACCATTGAGTTCAGATTGTCGTGGATCCGACGGTAGCGATGGGCAACCATGCACATGAATAAGCCCATACCGGAAAAGAGCATCATTCCGGCAGCAGTGTTGGAACTCCAGTGTCCGAACTGATAAGGAGTGATAGTGAAGTAGTCAGCCAGTACAAACGAAACAGCCGTGGCTGCCAGTCCGGGACCCAGACCACTTACTAGGGCAGACAGCATGATCGCGGGGTAGTAGGTTATGAACGTCGGCAATCCCGGACCAACTATTTTTTCAACAGCCAGACGGAGCAAAAGAGCAACGACAACGAAAATGAGGGCGAGGACGTAGCGGAAGAATGGATTCATCATCTTTTTCATGGCGTTATCACCTGCCAGAGTACCTTCATCCCGATACCTTTTGCATTGTCCTTTTCAGTGCACGACATGATGGTACCTTCAAGGCCAAGGTTTTAATTCTGTTGCGATAATAACAGCTCGCTCTAGGGATGAAGATTGGTCGATGTCCGATTTTGATATCAGACAATCAGCCACTGATTGGTCAGACTGAGTATCGGCCGGGATGAGAGATTGTCCTATACAGATGAATACAGCCCGGCAATGCCATAAATCAATGCTACTCAAATAAAGATAAACAAGAGTATAATCATCTTATGAATGAAGTAATCCGAGACGAAGCAAAATGATAAATACGGAAAGGGGGAGAGAGAAATGGAAGACACAGTAAGTGTTCATGAACTAAAGCGGTTGATCGAAACTGATTCAGTCAGATTGATTGATGTTCTTCCGCCTGAAGATTTTGAACTTCGGCATATTCCCGGTTCCAAAAATGCCTGTGTATATGAAATGGTCTTTATGGACCAAATTTTCGATTTATTACGGGGTTGGGACGGGAAAGTCGTAGTCTACGATTACAGCGGCACAACGATTGCTGCCAAAACGGCCAAAGCAAAATTAGAACAGTCAGGATATCATAATGTTGCCGTTCTGAAAGGGGGGCTGCAGGCCTGGCAGGCGGCCGGTTATGTTGTGGAGCATTCCGTAACCGCAGATGAGGCACCTGCGGAAGTTGACGGAGTGTATCTGATTAATCAAGAAAAGAGCGTACTCGAATGGAGCGGGCGCAATATCAATAATCGTCATCACGGTCGAATCAGCATAATTGACAGTAGCGTCATACTTGAAGATGGCCGCCCGATTTTGGGTCAATTTGAGCTCGACATGAATACCCTGACAAACATTGATATTTTAGATGACAACTGGCGGGCCATGCTGCTCCGACACTTGAAATCGGAAGATTTCTTTGATGTGGAGCACTATCCGACGGTGATCTTTGAATTACGCGGTGCTGCGCCAATAAGCGGCAGCACACCGGGGACACCAAACATGGAAATTGCCGGAATTCTAACCATAAAGGGGACGGCCCATTCAATCTGCTTCCCTGCGGTAGTTGTTGCTCAGGAGGATGGCAGTATCAAAGCTCAGGCGTCCATCAACTTTGATCGGACGTTCTGGAATGTAAACTATGGGTCGGGTAAACTGTTCGAACGTCTCGGCATGCATCTGGTACACGATTTTGTCAGCGTTGAATTGTTTATCGTTGCCCGAAAACCGGGTACAGCAGCTTGCTGAGACCAATTTTTCATGGGTGGTCAATCCCGGAATCACGGGGCCTGTGAAGAGTAGGAAATTAACGGAAAGGGGGTGTACGTCATGACGAAGGAATATGCCAAAGTTTGTGAAGTGGCTGACGACCGGTTGGTCGGCAAGCTGGCACGCGAGCCTGAATTCTCATGTGTCAGGTGCGGTGCAAAGGCACATGACAAAAGAAGCGTCTGCGAGCCAATAGCGCTTGAGCCGGATCATTAGTCAGTAAATATCTTAACAGTCTGAAAATAGAAGAGGAGATCCGATAAAGTGCGGACTCCTCAATTCTGGTTGTTATACCAAAGGCTGAAGGGCTAAGAAACTCTTTCAATCACACGGCGTCTGCAACCACTTCCACGCGGTTACGTCCGTTTTCCTTAGCCCTATAAAGGGCTGCGTCAGCCGCCTTTACAAGAGAGTTCCCGTCCAGCGTCCTGTTTTTCCCGCTTGTCGCCACTCCAAGGCTAATGGTGATCGGTATCATTCCCTCAGGTGTATCAATGCTTTCCGAGCAAATGAATGAACGGATTCTCTCTGCGAATGCTGCGGCGCACTCCATGCAGCACTCGGGGAGAACGATCAGAAACTCCTCTCCGCCGTACCTCCCGATGGAGTCGTATGCCCTCTCGATGGCAATCATTTTTTGGGAGGTTATTCGGAGCACCGTGTCTCCAACAATATGCCCGTACGTGTCATTTACCTTTTTGAAATGATCGATATCCACCATAATCACGCTGACGCATACCCCGTCCCGTTCTGATCGTGCAAGTTCCTTGTCCAGAATATCGAGGATTTCTTCATGATTCAACAGGCCGGTGAGGGAATCGTGAGTGGCCCGGGCATGGAGGATTTCGCGGGCCGCCAGCAATTCATGCTGGAGCTCGATGATCCGTCTGCCGGCCCGGAGACGTACCCTCAATTCGCTAAATTTGAATGGCTTGGTAATGTAGTCATCTGCTCCGGCCTCCATCCCAATGACGAGTTCATCCTCTCGATTCTGCGCAGTCAGAAGAATTATGTAGGTATAATTCTCTTTTTCATTTTTCCTGAGTTCCCGGCATATTTCTATCCCCTCCATTCCCGGCATCTTCCAGTCAAGGATGGCAAGTTTAGGGGCATGTTCCGACTGCAGGATCCGGTAAGCCTCGTTGCCGTCTCGCGCAACAACCACCTCGTACCCCCACCTGTCCAGAATCTCTTCAATAAGTCCGCGAAAAGCCGGGTCATCTTCCGCTACCAGGATTTTCATGCTGCGGGCCTCCAATCGCGTATCTCGGCGATACAAGTTTCAATCGCAGCGAACAATTCTGTGAACACTATGGGCTTCGACAGAAAGTCATGTATGCCGATTTCGTTGAATTCATTGTGGTAAGCGGCATTACTGAAGGCGGTGAGCACGATGAATCGGGTGCCGGTTTTTATAGAATTGATTTCGCCGGCCATCTCGATGCCATCCATCACCGGCAACTGTATATCGGTGATAACGATCTCAGGAGTATGTTCTCTGAAGAGTTCCACGCCTATCTTGCCGTTTTCGGCGAAGTGGATAATTGAATCGGGAAATCTTCTGGAGATCATGACTCCCATAACCTCACGAATCACCTGCTCATCTTCAACAATCAGCATAGAAATTGAATGCTGTGACTGTTCCATCCATAGTCTCCATTACCGGGTTGTGTCAGTTCAAGGTGCAGGCCTTCCAAACGGAATGGCAAAAGAAAACCTGCTCCCACTCCCATACCTGCTCTCGCCCCGGATTTTTCCACCCATATTTTCAACGATCTGCTTGACAAGAGCCAGGCCAAGGCCGACACCGCCAAATCTTTTCTTCGATGTTGTGTCAGCCTGGGTAAACATTTTAAATAAGCTCTCCATATATTCTGCAGGAATACCGGTGCCGGTGTCTCTGACTACAAACAGGAGAACATCTCTTTCCGTTTGATCAGGATCGTCCGAGGGCTGGACTGAAAGGCCGATTTCCCCGCTGTCCGTGAACTTAACCGCATTGCTCAGCAGATTCTCCAGCACCTGTCTAAGTCGCCCTTCGTCTCCAACCACCTGAACCGGCACACCTTCGTCGATCTCCAGAAGAAAGCGGAGCCCCTTGCGCTCTGAAGACGCTGCAAATGCGTCGGTGACGGTGCGGACGCAGTGCCGGAGGTCGAATGGTTCCATCACGAAGCTTATATTGCCGGTTGAGATCCTGGAAAAATCGATGATATCGTTGACGAGTCGCTTGAGTGAGCAGGCAGACATCATCGCCATTTCCAGATAATGACGATCCTCTTCTGTCCGGCTGTTCGTGAGCAACAGGTCGATGACCCCCATGACCCCCGACAGCGGGTTCCGCATCTCATGGCTCATGTTTTCCAGGAACTCGCTCTTGGTATGGTTGGCGACTTCGGCTTCCAGTTTCGCCTGCACCAGCTGGGCGGTCCGTTCCTGAATCAAAAATTCCAGATGATCGCGATGTTCACGCAGCTCTTCCCCGGACTTGATACCCCGATCTATTTCCCTCCTGTGGAGAATGAATACCATGCAGAGAAGGGCTAAACTGAGGATCGTTCCGGCCAAGAGCAACCGGATCGCCTTTCGGGTGTCGGCCATATCCTCGATCTCCTGCTCCCGCAGAAGCCTTAGGCCATCATTCTGGGACTTAGCCACCAACCTGCTGATCTCGTCCATGAGCCATTCGCCTCTGTCGGGCATCATTGCCTGGTTGGCGGTCTGGAAACCTTTCGTCCTCCGAAAATGGATGGTTTTTTCGACCATGGCCAGCTTTTCCCCGATCAGGGGAACGATGTCGGCCATACTTTTTTGCTGCAACGGGCTGACCCGTTCCATAGTATGGAGGAGCTCCAGTTTCCGCTCGATTTCCGAGAGGGCAGCTTTATACGGTTCCAAATACTTTTCGTCCCCTGTGATGACGAAGCCGCGAGCCATCGTCTCCACTTCTCTCAGTTTGGAGAGGAGGTCAACCAGTTCAAGTATCTCGGTATGGGCATGACGTTCCCATGTCTCGGACACGACCATTGAGGTCATTTCCTTATACGAGAGCCATCCTATCGCTGACAGGATCACCAGGGCCGATGCAAACCCCAAGCTGACGATTAATTTTCGATCCACTATTCTCGTCATTCCTTATCCTCAAGATGTTCAGATATCGAACTGACGTCCGTCATGTCTGCAAAGTAAAATAGAAAGATGCCCCTTTGCCAGGTTCCCCATCGGGACAGAGCCTGCCGCCGTGGCGCCGGATGATCCGTTCCACCGTGGCGAGGCCGATGCCGAAACCCCGGTATTCTTCGGCGCCCGGGAGACGCTGAAAAGGAATAAAGAGTTTTGCAGAGTCTGCATTGTTAAAACCGGCGCCGTTGTCCTTGACAAAATAAACCGGCTTACCATCGTGATCCTCAACTCCGAATTCAATGACCGCCTTCTCCTTCATGCCGGTAAATTTCCAGGCGTTGCCAAGAAGATTATCAAGAACCACCCGCAGCAGCTCACTGTCGCCATAGGCCATAATTCCGGAGGCGATACGGAAATCAACCTGCCGTTCAGGATCATTCTGTTTCAGCATAATAGCCACTTCATGCGCCACGGGGCTGAGATCGACCCACTCCCTTCGCGGTTCGACCTGGCCGAAGCGTGAAAAATTGAGCAGGGCCTCAATGAGCCGGCTCATTCGCAGAGAGCCATTGTAGACTTCCTGGAGGTAGCGCTGGCACTGAGCATCTAACATAATGCCGCACAGCTCCTTGAGAGCCTGGCAGTAACTGCTGATTACGTTCAACGGTTGGCGCAGATCATGGGCAACCGAGTAATTGAATGCCTCCAGTTCGGCCGCCCGCCCTGTCAAGTCAGTGTTCAGGCTTTCAACCATCTTTTCCATCCGCTTGCGCTCGGTGATGTCACTAAAAGTAAGGACCGCACCGACGATTTTCTTGTCATATATAATCGGTCTGCTGGTAAATTGAACCGGAAAACCGGTGCCGTCTTTCCTCAGAAAGCGATCTTCTCCGGATTGAATTGTGCCGATTTTACACGCTGCATACACCGGACATTTTTCCATCGGATACCGGGATCCATCGGGCAGGACATTGTGCCATGTCGAATGGCTCTCTTTTCCGACAAGTTCGTTTATTTCGTATCCCAACATAGCGGCAGCGGAGGAATTGACAAACGTATGTTTTCCTTGCAGGTCCAATCCGATAATTCCCTCTCCAACGGACTCAAGAATGAGCTCGTTTTGCATGTTGGCTATTTTGAGTTCACTCTCTAATCGCCTGCGTTCGGTGATGTCGATGACTGCAATGAGGCATTCCTGCCCAGACACAAACGCAACAGCCTCGATCTGCACATAAAGCGGAACAGGTCTCTCTGTCATGAGCGCCATTTCGCAAGACTCATTTACCTGGTTCGCAAACACCTTATCGAAAAATTCAGCGAAGAGCGGTCGGGCTTCGTTGACAACGTACATCCCGAAGCGCCGACCGATCAGCAAGGAAGTCTCGATTCCGAGAAGGGCGGCTGCGCTGAAGTTGACGGAAATGATGAGCCCATCGCGGCCGAGAATGAAGTAGCCAACCGGAGCGAAATTATAGAGGTCAGTGTACTTTTTCAGTAGCGTTTCCACTGTATCACTGGCTTGGTGCAGCTCTTCTTGCTGCATTTCCAGTTCGATCTGGTGGACCTCAAGTTCATGAACAAGCCTTCGCATCTCTCCCACAGTCCGTGGCAGCTGCATTTCAGCCGTTTTTTTACTCAATCGATTTTCTGCCTTTTGACGCTTTTCGCCTTGGTCAATGGGCAGATCATTTTTCCTGGTCATGTCCAGGCCTCCGTGACAATCATTCCCGGCCCCCGATTTCCACGAGCTTGTCAAAAACCTTCATCAACTCAATAGGAAGCGGGAACACAACGGTGCTAATTAGCCCGCACATACTGATTAGGTCAGGGTTGGTCTGCATGCAATGCCCTGTTGCAAAACCGGTCCCGCGCTGCCAACAGCACGGCTGCCGAGGTGGAGAAGATTCCAGTCTGCAGGCAGCCCGTCGAGACTGGAATACCGGCACATGGGTGAAACAACAATCCGGTTGCGAAACGTGATGGATCGCAAAGTGGAAGGTGAAAACAGGATCCTCTCTGAATTCCTTCGATTATAGCCCCGGCAAGGATATGATTTTAGCAAGTTACCATGCGGCTGGAGATAGGTGGATGTCTGTATTTAAACTCGGCGGATAAGAATTAAATATTAGGGGTTTCAGTCGCAAATAATGGGATGAAGTCCTATGGACACAGTAACAGAGGTAAAGACGTATCCCGGTAACAGTGCAGGGAAGTGGCTGCCGATCTCAAAACAATCTGTCAAGCCACGACCGTCAAACCGGCAGAGAAAAACCTCGCGGCCTTTGCCGCTAAATGTGAAGCCGGTCATCCGACCCTCGCAAAATCCTGAAGGAAGAAGCGGGGGCATTTTCCCCGTGACGAAGCCATATTTAAGATGATATGTCTGGTATTGAAAAAAATAAAGCGGGTATATCCATGGTGAATCAAGTCGTTTTCGGGGTTTCTGAGTCTGAATAAGTGATTTTAAACGGTGATGTATGAATAGTGAACGTTTGATGCAGGAAATTGTGGAAAGAACCCGGGCGGAAGAAGCTCTCCGGAAGGATCATTCACTGCTGGTTACTCTTTCGCAGCAGGTGCCGGGAGTGCTGTTTCAAACAATTATTTCTCAAGACGGCCATATTTCCACCCCGTACTCCAGTGAAAAACTGCACGATATTTATGAAGTATCCCCGGACGATATTCGGAATAATATCGATGCCATTTCAGAGCGATTTCACCCGGACGACCGCCAGAGGATTTTTGACAGCATTTCTCAATCCACATCGAACATGACCCGATGGGAATGTGAATACCGGGTAAACCTGCCACGACAAGGCTTAAGATGGTTATTTGGCACTGCTCAGCCACAACGAATGGATGATGGTTCAATTGCCCTCTATGGAATTATCATGGATATAACCGAGCGCAAATTCATTGAAGAATCCCTCAAAAACAGCGAAGAGCAGTTTATCGAGGCTTTCAATAAAAGTCCCCTCCTTATGGCAATCAGCACACTTGAAGATGGGTGCTACATTGAGGTTAATAACCTGTTTCTGGAAACTCTGGGATTGAACAGAGATGAAGTAATCGGAGTCAACTCAAAAGAACTGAATATCTTAGCCGACTACGGGCAGAGAGCCAGGGTTCTGGAGATCGTCAGGCAGCGGGGGTATGTAGTCAACTACGAATTATCGGTAAGAAAGTCGGATGGTGAATTCCTGGATGGTCTGTTCTCTGCGCAAATAATCTCACTTCAACAAAAACGATGCCTGTTGACGACCTTTCAGGATATATCAGATCGCAAGCGATCAGAAGTGGCGCTGAAAAACAGTGAAGAGCGGTACCGGCGACTATTCGAAATGGAATCAGACAGTGTGGTTATGGTCGATGATGAAACCGGAAAATTTATAGATGTCAACAGCGCTGCAGTCAGGATGTATGGTTATTCCAGAGACGAATTTCTGCAATTAAAACATGTCGATTTGTCTGCAGAACCACTGAAAACAATTGAATTTATACGCAGCAAAGGAACTGCTGACTCTTTGCGCTGGCACAAAAATAAAGGTGGAACGGTTTTTCCCGTCGAAATAGCCGGCAGCTATTTCGAATATCAGGGACGTGAAGTTCATGTGGCGGCAATTCGTGATGTTTCGGAGCGGGTACGAGCTGAAAAACTCCTGTTGGAATTGAATAATAACCTTCGTGCGTTAAGTGAACATTCACAAAAGGTTCAGGAAAATGAACGTTTGGCTATTGCCCGCGATATTCATGATGATCTTGGCCAGAATCTTACCGTCCTGAAGCTGGATCTGGAATGGATTGAAAACAGAATTCCAGTCAACAGCAGTGAAATTACCGAACGTATTCTCGAAATGCGTGATAGCATTGAGAAACTTACCGTAAGCGTGCAGCAGATTGCCGGCAATCTGCGTCCACCTCTCCTTGATAATATGGGCCTGGTCGCCGCCATTGAATGGCAGGTGGATGAATTCAGGAAGCGGAACAACATAGAGTGCTATCTGTTGATTAATGAAGAAGTAGACCGGATAAACCAGGACTTTGCCACACCTGTCATGAGAATTATCCAGGAAGCCTTTACTAACGTGATCCGCCATGCCCGAGCGACGGAGGTCAGTCTTTCACTCTGCATCACGCACGGGATTCTGATTATTGAAATTTCCGACGACGGGTGCGGAATAACGGCTGAACAGGCCAATTCCCAGTTTTCCTACGGCTTAATGGGGATGCGTGAGCGTGTCAGGATTTGCAAGGGAGATCTGGTAGTTCAGGATACACAAGGCCGCGGTACTTCGCTGTACGTCACCATACCGCTTTATAATGAGGAACGCACCGCATGAAAAAAATTCTGATAGTTGAAGACCACATCATTGTCAGGCAGGGAGTTATACGGGTCCTGCACGATATTATGGGCAGGACGCTTCTGTTTGACGAGGCATCTGACGGGCGACAGGCGGTTGAAATGGCATGCGCCGCCAAGTATGATCTCATATTGCTTGACCTCTCTCTGCCGGATCAGAACGGTTTGGATGTGCTCAAACAACTGCACCAGCAGTTTCCGAAACTTCCGATTATCATATTAAGCACGTATCCGGAAGAACAATACGCGGTCCGCTCTTTGCGGGCCGGGGCTGCCGGTTATGTTAATAAAGGGTGTCCGACCGGTGTTCTGAAAGAAACCATTGAAAAGGCCCTGGAAGGTAAAAGGCATGTGACTCCGTTTCAAGCGGATCTTTTGTTGGAAGTAATCGGTGATGACAAAAGTGAATTGCCGTTACACAATTTTCTGTCGGACCGCGAGCTTCAGTTTACGTGCATGGTCTCTACCGGCAAGACGTTAACGCAAATTGCTCAGGAACTCGGCATCAGTGTCAAGACCGTAAGCACGTATCGTACGAGGGTCCTGGAGAAGCTTCACCTTAAAACAAATGCAGAGTTATATAATTATTGCATGCAAAACAAACTCACGGTGTAAGATATTTCCTACATTTATCAGGCAGTATTTCCTACGCAAATAGTTGTCTCTTCTGATTTACATCAAAATCAAATCACGCCATAACTTCAGAGTGCATGATTGTAATTGATCATTCATTAATGGTCAAATCGACGCAGTTTTTTTGCACAACATTCATGGAGAATATGGAATGCCGTTCATGGAATGGGATTTGAGTTACGAACTTGGTATTCATGAGTTCGATGAACACCACAAACATCTGATATATCTGATCAACCTGACTCACGACGCAATAAAATCAGGTGTCGAGCGCGATGAACTTGGTTCTGTCATAGATGAATTGGTTGACTATTCAACGTACCATTTTGCCGCTGAAGAACAGTGGATGATGGTTCATCGTTACCCCGGCATGTCAGATCACGTAGGCGAACACGCACGATTTACCAATTGGATTGTAAAAATTCAGGAAGACTTTTACACCCGCAAAATATGGGCTGCTCAAGAGGTTTTGACGTTTCTCATTACGTGGCTGACAGATCATATACTGATAACTGATGCAAAATACGGGCGTTTTGCCAGCAAGTATGGCCCGGCGTTATCAGGCACTCCTGTGGATAAAAATGTTTGTGGAGTGAATTTTTAGAGAGGGCATGATGTATAAATCACGTGTGCAGGATTAGATAATGAGACCGAAAAAACCTGCAAATGAACGTAAAACAGAAGTTATCAGTTTACGGATAACTGCTGAGGAAAGAGATGTACTACAGGAAATGGCAGACATGGTACAGATGAATGTGCCGAATTTGGTGCGGTCTCTACTGGTAAAGGAAATCTATAAAGTATGAATCTGGATAGTTCTCACTGCTGCCATTGCGGAACAGTCTTCGGGCTTGCAGGAAAGAATAACGTTTATTCGGTAACGTCATACGATGATAAAAATCCCATAGAAATTGTGGTTGGAATTTTGGTGCCGGATGCGCACCATTATTGTTCTGACGAATGTATGTTCAATCGTGAACAAAGTATTATCCCCCATGAATATGTTCTCTCACTTCTTCGGCCAAATAATTAAACTGCCAACCTTTACAGACAACCTCCTCCCGTCACGAACCGTTGATTTTTAAAACTCCACTTCAGATGCAATCGGCTTGTCAGTCTTAGTGTCGCACAGTCCCTTGACAACCGGATCTTATGGCTGTTTAATCGTATATTGCAGACTCTGGTCACTGCTTTACGCCGGATGTTGTACTCTGAATCCGATCTTCGCCCACCATAACCGGGCTGTATGGTTGGCAGTGGAACCGACGGCCTCATTTTTTGGAATAAAATCTCTGGTTATTTCCGGGAGGGAAGAGATGAAAATCAGCATCTTTGTATTCGTATTGGCAGGTTGGAGCATTTCCGCCATGGCAGATGACAGCTACTTCAGTAAAAACCTGTACTTAAAATTTCAAACTAAGGGATGTACAACGTGTCATGACTTTTTTGAAAAGAATCGGGGCGGGCTTTCATTCAACAGCCACAAAGGCCGTACTCCAAAGATGTGTGTATTGTGCCACACTCAGGAAGTGACCGGGTTCAAGTATGCAGATGAATGGTTTGCTCAACCGGATCTGTATATTTCCGGAATGGATTCACAACAGACGTGCGAAGCCACAAAAACTGTGCTGCACGCAAAGTTCAAGAACAATGAGATGCTGGCAAGGCAGTTGGAACTTCATCTTTTTGAAGACCCTCGGGTGCTGTGGGGGATTGAAGGTGCTACTCCCAAGAGCGGTAGCTGCCGGGTGGCTTGAAAGAAAAAAATCTGGTAAAAGAAGGCCTGCCGAAATGGAAGGAACAGGTCAGGGCCTGGATACAGGGGGGAATGAAGTGCCAATAGCCGGAACCTGACCCTGACTCGCATCTGACCCTGACCCGCATCGGAGGAGGTTTTCACACTCCGGTATCGTTAAGTATCTTCCTGCTTGTGGCAATGGGCCGGTTCATCCGGTTCCAGTTCCAGTTCCAGCGAATTGAGGCAGAGGTCGATACTATTCTTTATCAAGGCTTAACTCCAATCACATAGGACAAAATCGTATTTCCTTCCGGCATAACTCTGATGTATTCCCGCATAAAAAACTGACTGAAATTTCAGACTTCATCCCATCGTAGTCCTCTACGCCACATGCTAGTATAACCGTGCGTTTATCAATACCTTTAATAGGGAGGGGTGCTATGTCATCAGAAATTACCTGGTATCCACTTGAAAAAGTAGTCGAAAAATATTGTCTTGAATCGGCACTTGTCCTGAAATGGGCTGAAGAAGGATTGATTCGTACCGAATTGCCAGACACCCGCATGATGCGGGTCAAGGTTGAAGATATTGAACGGAAGGTGCAGCAAAGGAAATGCAGTATTTCTTCAGGAGTCTGAATAATGAACTGTATTTTTGGGATTAAGAATGCTGCTGGTTGGTCAGGTGCGGCTGATTTTGCGTGTTAGAGAGAGGGGTTTAGAATGTCCAAGCGGGTCTTGATTGCGGAAGATGAACAGGTTGCAAGAGAATTGCTGTCAGAGTTTGCTGTAAATCATGGATATGAAGTGACTGCAGTCTCAAACGGCATAGATTTGTTAAAAGCCGTCACGGAGAAAAAATTTGATGTGGTAATCACAGATCTCATGATGGCAGGGCTGGACGGTGTTTCTGCAGCGAAGATTATGAAATTTCAAGACAATACAACGCCAATAATAGCTTTGACCGGTGTTTCTGAACACGATGTACTACTGGTTCAGGATTCGTTTACCAGAATATACCATAAGCCCGTTAACGCCGGAGAACTGTTCTATTACGTCGGTACGTTGTTAGTAAAATAATCAGGCACTATCAAACTTCAAAACATCGTCAAGGGAGGCACTATGAAAGGGAATGAGCAGGTTATAAATGAATTGAATAAGCGGCTGACTGAGGAACTTACGGCTGTTAACCAGTATATTGTCCATTCTGAAATGTGTGAGAACTGGGACTATAAGCGTCTTCACGAGATAATATTCAAGCGCTCCATTCAGGAAATGAAACATGCCGAGAAACTGATCGCCCGTATCCTTTTTCTGGAGGGAATTCCGATTGTCAGCAACCTGAATAAAATTCAGATCGGCAGCGAAGTGGCGAAAATGCATAAAAACGATCATGCCGCCGAAGAGGCCGCGATCCGTGGCTACAATGAAAGTATCCGTATTGCGGTAGAGGCGGGGGATAACGGCAGCCGGGAATTGTTTGAATCAATTCTCGCTGAAGAGGAAGAGCATATCGATCTGATTGAAGCCCAAATTAACCAGATTGCTCAGATGGGCGTTCAAAATTATCTGGCAGAGCAGATGAAATAATCAGGAGACAGAGCATGAATGCCACATTGCGTAACGTTGTCCCTGAACAGGAACTGCTCAGGTTCTACGAACAGATGTTCATTTCACGTGAATTCGAGGAGCGGTGCGCCGAACAGTATGCCAAAGGTAATATCACCGGGTTCCTGCATCTTTACAGCGGTCAGGAAGCCGTGGCTGTCGGAGCAACGGCCGGGCTGCACCGGGATGATTACATCCTCTCCGCATATCGGGAACATGCCCAGGCAATCGTTCGCGGTGCCGATCCACGCAGGGTCATGGCGGAGCTGTTTGGCAAGTCGACCGGATTATGCAAAGGGAAGGGCGGCTCCATGCATCTGTTCGATCCGTCGCTCAATTTCATGGGGGGGTATGCAATTGTCGGTGGCCAGTTTCCCATCGCAGTTGGACTGGCTTTCGCCTCCCGTTACCGGGGTGAAGACCGTATTACGGCCTGTTTTTTCGGCGACGGAGCGGTCAATCAGGGAACCTTTCACGAATCACTGAACTGGGCGCAGCTCTGGCAGCTGCCGGTACTGTTTATCTGTGAAAACAATTTCTACGGCATCGGCACGGAAGTTCACCGTTCGTCGGCGTTGGCCTCTATCCATAAACGCACTTGCGGCTACGATATCCCATCGGAAAAAGTGGACGGCATGGATGTTATCGCAGTGTACCGGGCGGTCAAGTATGCTGCCGAAAAGGTGCGCGAGTCGGGACGCCCCTACTTTATCGAGGCAACTACGTATCGCTTTCGTGGACACTCCATGGCCGATCCGGCCAAATATCGCTCTGCGGCTGAGCATGACGTCTGGAAGGCGCGCGACCCGTTGCCCAATTTTGCCCGGAAACTGCTGGAAGACGGGATCGCCACGCGAGATGTGCTGGATGATATCGAGGCAAAATGCCGGCAAACCGTGGATGAAGCGGTTAGCTTCGCAGAAGAGTCCCCCTGGCCTGAAGACAGTGCCGTATGGGAGGATATCTATGTCTGAAATGACTTACAGAGATGCAATCAATCTTGCTCTGAAGGAAGAGATGCGCCGTGATCCTTCGGTATTTGTGCTTGGTGAAGATGTTTCCCTCTATGAAGGATCGTTCAAGGTAACCCGGGGACTGCTGGCCGAATTTGGTGAAGAGCGGGTACGGGATACCCCCATCTCGGAAAATACCATTATTGGAGTTTCAGTCGGGGCGGCCATGGGCGGGCTGCGTCCGGTGGCCGAATTGATGACGGTCAACTTCGCTCTGCTTGCCATGGACCAGATCATTAACCATATGGCCAAAATCAGATACATGTTCGGCGGCCAGACATTTCTCCCCATGACCATCCGCATGCCGGGCGGGGGAGGGAGCCAGTTGGGGGCGCAGCACTCCCAGAGCCTTGAAACATATTTCATGCACTGTCCCGGCATGCACATTCTGTATCCGGCAACTCCTGCTGATGCCAAGGGACTGCTCAAAAGCGCGATCCGAAGCAACGATCCGGTGATCTTTCTGGAACATGAACTGCTGTACAACTGTAAAGGAGAGGTGCCGGATGATCCTGACTATGTCATCCCCATCGGCACAGCCGAAGTCAAACGGTCGGGAGATCAGATCACCATTGTCGCCTATGCCCGCATGACGGTGCTGGCGCTGGAGGTCGCGAAACTGCTGGAGTCTGAGGGGATCTCCTGCGAGGTGGTTGATCTGATGAGTCTTGCGCCCCTTGACACTGAGACTATCCTGACCTCGGTCCGCAAAACCGGACGGGCGGTAGTGGTTGACGAGTGCTGGTCTACCTGTGGGCTGGGGGCAGAGATCACGTCACGTATTTATACTCACTGTTTCGATATACTGAAGGCTCCGGTAAAAAGAGAGTCCGGACTTGACGTGCCGATGCCGTACTCGCGCCATATAGAAAAACTCTGTATTCCCCAGGTCGATACCATCGTCCGGGCAGTCAGAGAGGTCATGTCAGGTTCATATTAAGGAGCTATCTATGGCCTTTAAAATTACCATGCCAAAGCTGTCCGATACCATGACCGAAGGGCTGTTTGCCGGTTGGAAAAAAAATGTCGGAGATCACATCGAACGCGGCGACGTCATCGCTGAAGTGGAGACCGACAAGGCGGTTATGGATCTGGAAGCGTTCGCTTCGGGCACTCTTCTGAAAATTATGTATCGAGGCGGTGATATGGTTCCGGTCGGAACCATACTCGGGCTGATAGGTAAAGCAGATGAAATAGTTCCTGAGGATGCCGTGCCGCCCCCCGTAGTGCCATTAAAACAGACTGGACCGGTCGCTGGCGCGTCCCGGCTTGAGTCACCTGCGGCCGGGAGCACTGAGAAGTCATCGCCGTTGGTGCGGCGTATGGCGCGTGAACAGCATATCAGTCTGGAACAGGTTGCCGGAAGCGGCCCGGAGGGAAGGATCACACAAGACGATCTGAGCGTTTTTGCCACGTTGCAGGGAGAAAAACGTGAGCCGGTTTCGGTCCCTTCAGCGGAGGCTTCGGAAACGGCAGCGACTGGAAAAGGAAGCGCCAGTGCCATGCGCCAGGCCATCGCCGCCACAGTCACCCATTCCTGGCAGACTATTCCGCATTTTTCAGTTACCGTCGAAATCAATATGGAGGGATGCCGCAAGATCGTCAGCGACCTGAAAGATTATATCAGTCCGATCGGTTACAACACTCTGGTAATCAAAGCCTGCGCCTGTGCTCTGCAAAAATTTCCGCTGCTTCGTATTATTGATCCTGAGGCACCGGATGAAATCAATATCAGCTTTGCCGTTTCTCTGCCAGATGGTTTGCTTATGCCGGTTATCCGGCACTGCCAGGAGTTGTCGGCAGCACATATTGAAATCGAAGTCTCCCGCCTGGCTGACAGATGCCGTGCCGGTCGATTGACTCAGAAAGAGATGACAGGTGGGCATTTTTCGGTGTCGAATCTGGGAATGTTCGGTGTGGATGAGTTTACAGCCCTGATCATGCCGGGGCAGACCGCCATCCTGGCGGTCGGTGCCGTACACGACAGTCCGTCGGTGTGTGAAGGGAAATTGGTTGCAACACGAATCATGAGGGTTACCCTCTCCAGTGACCACAGAATCGTAGACGGCTCATATGCCGCTTCCTTCCTGAAGCAGTTGCAGACTGTTCTTGAAAAACCGTCTGCCCTGTTGATGTAGCTTCCGGACGGTAACTAACTACCGAATATCCCGGTACAGTCGGTCTCAACCGTCTTTATTAAATCATCAAGTGAATCCACGCCGACTTTGACCGGGTACAGATGACGCTTGGCATTCTTGTCGTACCAGTGCAGTTTCCACTTCTCTACGCCAACATTGAATTCCAGGAAGGCAATTTTATTACGGGACCATTTGCCTGTTGAGAGGCTCACTGGTCTGGAGTCGGTAATGGTCACATAGTTACCTTCAATTTTGTACTCTACCTGTTCATGTTCGCGGGCATTGAGAACTTCTCGCTGCTCACAGAATTCTTTGAGTACTTCATCAACATGTTTTCTAACCTGTGCAGGTAATGTCATTCTGATCACATCCCTTTCTGTCCGGCCCATATTTATGCCGGAATACACATATCTTTGACGACCCTTCCTCTCCGTGATTATAGCATATTTAGGTACTTACCGGGTACCGGTGATTGGATTACTCATGAGCCTGGAAATTACCCCTGAGTTTAATAACCAGATATGACGAATGTAATTTGTCGCCGCTTGAGTATATAATCATAGTACGAATAGGCAGGCCGAATACTGGCCGGAGGTGCCATGGTCATGGAAACGAAAGAGTGCGATTGCTGCGAAAAAAACAATTGGAATGCGTGCGGTAAATGCGTCATTAAAGAACTGCCTCAGTATTGGTGTGAAACGTGCGGAAAGCAGCTGCCTGAAAAACGCTGTCCGGATTGTGGTCTGAAAAGTCGGAAAATGAGCAGATCTGGTGGAAAATAATGTAAATTTATTGTCTCAATGGACTTTTGCAGGATCTTTGGTATTCTGTTGGCATGAGTACCCGGAACACAGTCCATTGAGGGACAGGCAGATCAGGTAGACCGGCATTCAATACGTAAGAAATGACGTACGGTTTTGGTTTGAGGTGAAAAATGTCGATTATTACTACGGACGAACAGAGTGTTTCCCTGCTTTATGTCGAAGATGAGCCGGATGCGCAGGAAATGCTGTCTGAAATAATTCGCTTCAAATATCCGGAGCTGAAGTTATTTGTGGCGAACGATGGCAAGGCGGGGCTTGAAATGTTCAAGCGGCATGAGCCTGACATTGTGATTACTGATATAAATATGCCTGCATTTAATGGCATCGAGATGGCGTTTGAGATAAAAGTCTTGAGGTCATCTACCGAAATCATTGCCTTGACTGCGCATACCGACACGCAGTACCTGATGAGGGCGATTGAGATAGGCATCAACAACTATATTCTGAAACCGATAGATGTAGTGCAGATTTACAAAGTGATTGACAAAACTCTTGCCATAATCAGGTCTGATCGAACCATAGCCCGTCAAAACGCCGAAATCCGCCAGCTTAATACCGAACTTACCAAAAAAACCGAGGATCTTGAGCAGGCTAACGCGAATCTCGAATCTTACGATTATTCTGTTGCACACGATCTTCGCTCACCCATGGTGTCAATCAGCGGGTATTCCCAGATGCTGATAAAAGAATGTGCTCCACAGTTGGATGAAGAGGGGAAAAAGTGCCTCGTCCTGATAAACAAGGAAATTAATCGCATGAACACGTTTGTCGGCGCCATGCTCAAATTGGCCGTGCATTCGCGCAAACATGCTGACAAATTCAAGACTGATCTGAGCTCCATCGCGGTTGAAATCAGTAATAATTTGCAAGAGAGTGAGCCGCACCGCAAGGTCACGTTCTGCATAAAAGAGGGACTCATCGGCTACTGTGATCCGAATCTGATTCGGATAGTTCTCGAAAATCTGTTCGGTAATGCCTGGAAATACTCTACAACGAACGAAAATGCCCGAATCGAATTCGGTACAATTCATAGTGAAGATGATCAGGTCTATTTTGTGCGTGATAATGGATCAGGCTTTAATAACTGTGACTCGGAGAAAATATTTACCCCATTCCAGCGTCTGCAAAACGGCTGTAATACAGAAGGTTTTGGTATTGGTCTGGCGTCGGCACGCAGGATTATCGTGCGCCACGGCGGCAAAATATGGGCCGAAGGTGAAGAAGGGAAAGGAGCCACTATTTACTTTACCCTGTAAATCATCAGTCCAGGAGCACCTTGTCGTAATTCACCATTGCCGCTCTCATCTTATCTCCCGATCTACCAGCCATTTCTTCCTGCCATAGGACATCATCTCATTCCAGTCGTCTGAAACACTGATCAAATCCAGTCTGATCATCGTACTGAAATACCAGACAAGAGCCGATATTATCCAGGTGATAAGGTTGGTACTATTGCCATACGGTTTACCCGCATTTACACCCCAATAGCTGCAATAAATTGTCATCATGAGACAGGAGTCAACAATGAAGAAGAGATGCCGAAGTTTCCTCTGTTCTCTTGCAGTTTTCCTTATTCCATCCAGTGTCCTCGCTGCCGACGTAACCGTTGACTCCTCCACTCTGCTCGGTATCAGCAAACGGGATATCCCCGGCACCTCCAAGGAAACCCTTCTCCCCGCCACCCAGTTTCTGGGCCTTACCGCCGACAAAATGGCTGACGGAAACCTTTCGCTCCACCTCTACGGCTGGGGTCGGGAAGATCTGGCCGACAAAAGCTATAATGACAAAAAGGCCG
>JANXZX010000128.1 GCA_025355325.1 Geobacteraceae bacterium | reverse complement strand
GAAGGATTTCAGGGGTAAACCTTATGATGTTACTTGCGTAAGAAGGCACGATAATGAAAAATAGCACTAAAACTAGAAATATTTTGTAGTGAGGTTATTATCATGGCAACAATTGACATTCAGACAGATGGTTCCCTTTTGATCGTCTCCGTAACTGGAATATTGTTGGCTGAAGAAGTTATTGAAATTATTAATGGGTATTATACTAATAGTGCTATAAAAGATGTTGTCTGGGATTTAACAAATGGATCAATGCATTTGATGTCCCACGAAGGATTCAGGGAAATTGCAAGGACTACGAAAAAAATTGTAGATGATGGCTTCAGAAAAGGTGGAAAAACGGCATATATCGGGAATTCTGATCATAAGTTTGGTTTGTTGAGCATGTACACGGTAATTGCAGAAATAACCGGAGTTGCTGCGAAATACAAAGTGTTTAATTCGATGGAAGAGGCCAAAACATGGTTGTAACCGGGCTATACGTATGAAGAATTCCGCTTCTGCAAAACACGAAGTTATTCAGCTTCTGCTCTCTCAGCCTGTCGACATCCCTGTTTTTCACGAGGTGGCGATGCGCCTGCAGCGCATGATGAATAACCACTCGTATAAAATTGAAGATGCCATAACATTAGTCCATGAGGATACCGCGTTGTCCTCAGAGATGCTCAGGTACGCAAATAATACCTATGTTTCAGGCAAAACCCCAATCACAACGATCAAGAACGCCATCGTCAGGCTTGGCTCACAGCAGATTGTGAACCTTGCATTTACGGCGAGCATGGCGACATGTAAATCAGACAATCCAGCAATAAATACATATTTTAAAAAACTTTGGATTCATTGTCATACGGTAGCTATTACCAGCGCATGGCTGGTTGTACAGGTCAAGCAGGGTGGCGAGCTGCTTGATATAAATGCCGATGAAGTTTATCTGGCAGGATTGTTTCATGAAATCGGGAAGCTCTATTTGCTGAAATCAATGGATAACTTAATAAAATCAGATCTCCTGCACATTGATATGGATCTGATTTACGAAATACTTGGAGAGCTCAACATTCAGCAAGGCATCAAAGTAATGCAGTATTGGAATATTCCGGAAATATATTTAAAAACACTTGAATTACTCGATGCCGATAATTGGAAATGCAGCAAAAATGACTATATGGTGGCGGCTCTCAGATTGTCCTGCAAACTGCATGACTATATTGAACAAGGAATTGATGTAACAGAAACAAGTCAGGAATTTAATTTAGTAAAAGATGAGTTAATACAGCTTGATGTAGATGATGTGGCGTATGTAACAGATTTTATAAAAGCGATTCTATAGCGTCATTTTGTATGTACACGAAAGGGAAAACCTCTCAGGATTATCCGGAATGTGTGAAGACGAAGGCCGAAGTCAGGAGGTTGAGGGAGAGTATTTCTTCTTCTGGTGCTGATGTTCCTGATGATTAAAGCTGATCCCCACACTATCTGAATCAAGTTTAACTATCCTCCCCGTATATTTTGCAGAACTCAGTTTTGGATTATCACCGAGCATCAGGCCACACATTTCACCAACGTGCAAACCATTCGGAGTGTTCTTAGCCAATGTAATCAATGCTCCTGTTACTGATAAATCCCCGAGCAGTGCCTGGTAGGTAACTCCATCAATGCCCATCAGGAGGCATTGTGAGTTTATTTTTCTGCTGAAATCATGTGATTCGTTTTTCATGTGATTTACTCCTCATCTGTGCATAGTACTACTTTACCTAAACAATAAGCAAATTAATTAGTTTCAAATTAGCTAGAAATGTCCTGGTGAGCCTTCCGGAAGCCCTTTTACATAGCGCCCGTATTCAGCATCTGTGTTAAGGATGTGATGCATCAGCCAGTTATAAAGAAATTGAACCACATGAACGGTCAAGTTGGCTTTTCCGTCATGAAAGTCCTTAATAAAGCCATCAACTCTGACGCGGAATTTCTCATGCTCTTCCAGGTGATATGACGGGTTCGGAAATTTATAAATCTCCATCCCGTGTTCTTCGGCGGCAAAGTGATATTTTGCATATCGGGCCAATTCATCCAGAACCGCTTCAAGCTCATCACGTTCTGCACCACAATTTAAGCCGTCATAAGCCATATTCAGAAGATCGACAAGGTGGCGGTGATGTTCATCCAACTCTTCGATTCCAAGTTCATATGTTTTGTACCATTCAATAAATGACATTGGATCTCCGGGCCATATCCAATACGGACGTCTTATTGCTCTCACATCGGTTCAAAACGGCAGTCGATCGGCCATTTTTAGCGATTCTTCCAACTTCTTGCAAGCAGAAAATCCACATCCCTTGACTGTACAGCTTTGATATTGCAGTCTTTACAGAGGCTGAGCAAGCATATTATGTAACTAGGTTACACCGTAACTATGTTACGAATATGGAGGGGAAAGTATCAGTGTTTATACGCAATTCAGCTTGTTTGAAAACAAAAAAGGATTCCCGATTAGCGAGTACCCCTTGAAGTAAAACATATTATTTCCACAGTCATAGCGTCTTTCCGTAAGGCACAGAGCCGCTATTGCTCTCTCGAAGTAAGAAAGCTGATACCCATATTTTCAGATCCACACCAGACGATGTTGCAAGAGCGACTTAAAGTCGTGTCGTGACGTAGCATCAAGCTGCAAACATCTCCGTCACTCAAACTCTTTGGAATGCCTCCGTTAACTGTAATCATGGCACCACCAACAGAGATATCCTCTAGCAATGCTTCGAAGATGTCGCCATCGGCATCCATGAGAACACATTGTGAATCACACTTTATTCTGTCGTATTGCCTACGGCTACCCATAAGAATCACCTCAAGTGAACTATACTATTTTTCAGATGAAATAAGCCATCGAAATACTAAACCAATAGCAGGTGAGGGGAGAGTGTGGGATTACTTACCTCACCGTTCGTACATAAGTAGCCGGTGACCAGTTTGGAAGGGAAAGTGTAAGTGTGTTATTATTGACTTTGTATGCATACATCATCGGCATGTAATCCCATTCTGCATCTGAAATAGGACGTATGATAATCAGGTTCCTGTTTCTAAATTCAGGAACCCTTCTAATGATCTTATGTCTCTCTGCCATTGATGCAGTAGTTTTGTATGGAACATACCGGTTACCAAAACTTGTGGTTAAAGTCTGATCTAAATGGAAATCAATTGATCTAGGCATTGAGGGGCAAGGATTGCCAAATGTGTCAGTTGCGTTATCTATCAACGTCCATGAACCGATCAGATTTGAGTCACTATGTGGTTCTTCTGAAAAAACGGTGTGAACTTGTAGCAACATTGTCGTCATCACAGCCAGTATAAATATGCAGGTACTCCGATTCACCTCTCACGCTCCTGAAGTATCGATTCATGTTCCTTACCAATACTATCGACAAACCGCAGGAGAAGTAAAGGACTTTTATTGTCCTATTATGATTGTGGATTCTCACACTGATAAAAATAACGTAGAAAGCCCACCGGGTTTCACTCTACGTTGATTATTTATCTACCTTTAGGATCTCATCCGGTTCAACAGCTTAACCGGAAAACTCGTTCATCCTAAGAAAAATATTTGATAATGCTGTTTCAAGCGGTGGCTGAGAGATTCGGTCATAGAAATTTATCAAATCAGATCCTTGATCCAAAATTGCATGGCGTGATCCCGCTTAATGCCATCAGTCTCACGCCAAGTGTAGTACGTTGCCACACCGGAGAGTCTGGCAAAACCGGTTCTGGCAAGGAATCTTGAAATGGGGATGTAGTCACACGGGCACAGGGGGTGATCCTCGGGTCGCACAACCGTGGCGCAGGTAATTTTGCGATAGCTGCCGAGAGATTGGATGTAGTGTTCCATTCGGGCAAGCAGTTTCTGACCAAGTCCGCAATTGCGGAATGCTGGGCGAAAGAGCAGTTCCCCGACGTAATATATCTCTTTGAGCGGAAATGTTGTTCCGGCAAAGGCGTCAAGCATCCGGGCGTCTTCATGGTCAAGAGGCATGCCGGTTACTGCCCCGATAACTGTCAATCCATCATAGGCGAGAATGGCGCAGGCTTCAGGTGCCTCGGCATTGGTTGCCAGGTATGTGAGTTCATCTTCCCTCCTCCCTTGGTACAAATAGGGATATTCCGTGAAGATGTCCAAGCGAAGCGACGCCAGATCAGTCAGTGCATCTGAAACAGCAGCCCCGGTCAGCAATTGCTCGGTAATTCCAGTTTTCTCTTTCATATCCTGCTTCCCTGTGGATTTTCAATTGTTCAAATCCGCCGTTTTCATTTTGTTACGTGCGGAAGTTTGTTGCCTATTGACTCCTTGTCGATTATTTCATCAGATTAAATACTATCTGACCGCTTATGGCGTTACAATACTTTTCCAGTGAAATGCACGATTAGGCAATAAATCAACAGGATCGTTCTATCGCCTTTTGTTTTTCGAGATGTAGGATACAATCAATCAGCGGGTTGGCTGAACAGATGAAAGGAGAAAACAATGCAAAAGCGAAAACTTGGAAATAGTGGACTGGAAGTTTCGGCCATCGGGCTTGGATGTATGGGAATGAGCTTTTCTTACGGCCCCCCGAAGGACAAACAGGAAATGATCGCTCTCATGCGAACTGCCGTAGAACGCGGTGTTACCTTCTTTGATACCGCAGAGGTCTATGGCCCCTTTATCAACGAGGAACTGGTTGGCGAGGCATTGGCTCCCCTTCGTGATCAGGTGGTGATTGCCACCAAGTTCGGATTTGATACCAGCGTCGATCCCCGTGCTATGAAAGGTAGCGGGCCAGTCCTGAACAGTCGTCCGGAACACATCAAGGATGTGGCTGAAGCGTCACTCAAGCGACTAAGGACTGATGTTATCGACCTGTTTTATCAACATCGTGTTGATCCTGATGTGCCTATTGAAGATGTGGCTGGGGCGGTAAAGGAACTGATCCAGGCTGGCAAAGTGAAACATTTTGGACTCTCTGAGGCCGGAATCCAGACCGTCCGGCGTGCCCATGCCATTCAGCCGGTAGCGGCACTGCAAAATGAATATTCACTCTGGTGGCGGCGACCTGAAGATGACATTCTGCCGACACTTGAAGAGCTGGGAATAGGCCTTGTTGCCTACAGTCCCCTCGGTAAAGGATTCCTGACTGGCAAGATCGATGAAAGCACCACCTTCGACAGTACCGATTTCCGCACAACTCTCCCTCGTTTTACACCGGAAGCACGGAAAGTGAACCAGGCTCTTGTCGATCTGCTGGGAACAATCGCTGCAGAGAAGAGGTCGACTCCTGCTCAGATTGCGCTCGCCTGGCTGCTGGCGCAGAAGCCTTGGATTGTACCGATTCCCGGTACGACAAGACTGGAGCGATTGGACGAAAACAATGGCGCGGTGGCCATTGAATTGACAGCCACCGATCTCAGCGATATTGAAACCGCTGCCGCCAAGATTACGGTGGAAGGAGCTCGCTACCCTGAAAGATTGGAACAGATGACAAATCGCTAAACCATCAAAACTATTAAAACAAAGGAGAACACCCATGTACCAGGCAAAAGCGTATTCCGTTATCAGTGCTACCGCACCATTTACATCCGCCACGATCCCGCGCCGCGAAGCAACCGAGCGTGATGTGCAGATCGAAATTCTTTTCTGCGGCATCTGTCACTCTGATCTGCACACAGTCCGTGACGAATGGCACAGTGTCATGCCCACCACGTACCCCTGCGTTCCAGGCCATGAAATTGTCGGCCGGGTTACCAGGGTCGGTGCCGAAGTCACACAGTTTAAAGCGGGTGATCTGGTAGGAGTCGGCTGCATGGTTGATTCTGATCACATCTGCCCCACCTGTCAGGATCATCTGGAGCAGTTTTGTCATAACGGGACATTCACCTATAACTCACCCGACAAGCATGGAACAGCACCTGTTACCTACGGTGGTTACTCCGAAAGCATCGTTGTCGATGAGCGCTTCGTACTGAGCGTGCCGAAGAATCTTGATCTGGCCGGAGTTGCACCGCTGCTGTGTGCCGGAATTACCACCTATTCTCCCATACGCCGCTGGGGCGACATTAAAGGGAAAAAAGTCGGCGTTGTTGGTCTTGGTGGCCTGGGGCATATGGGTGTCAAGTTTGCCAAAGCATTTGGCGCTCACGTGGTAGTCTTTACTACCTCTCCAAGCAAGAAAGAGGACGCCCTCCGTCTTGGCGCCCATGAGGTTATTATTTCAACCAACGCTGAAGAGATGCGGCAGCACGCAGGAACCTTCAACTTCATCCTCGACACCATCGCTGCCGATCATGACATAAATGCCTTCATCAACATGCTTGGCCGCGACGGTAACATAACCCTCGTTGGCGCACCGGAAACACCGCTACAGGTTTCTGCTTTTGCACTGCTGTTCGGGCGTAAAAGCCTTTCAGGTTCGCTCATCGGCGGCATCGCGGAGACACAGGAGATGCTTGACTTCTGCGGCTCGCACAACATCACGTCTGATGTGGAAATCATCCCGATTCAGCAGATCAACGAAGCATACGAGCGTTTGGCCAAGTCTGACGTGAAGTACCGCTTCTCTATCGACATGGCTTCGCTGAAGGCGGAATAAATCTGAACCAGAGGCTTGTCGATACAGATCGACCGGCCAAAGCTGACATTACGAAAGCTCAGAACCGGAGGCCTGTTTATTTTCAAGCTTAAAAATTTATACCTGAGCAGCATTACGCTTCTTTTAAACTTGTTTGTTTATGAAGTACGTCATCGGCAATGTAATCTGCGTCTGTAATAGCCTGTTACATTTGCGGCTACATTTAATTTGAGTCAATTTTTATTTCAGTTGGCCTACCTTGACTCTGATTATCCCTGTGGTAGACTTTTCTCATGATAAACTAAAAGCCCACCATCAGTAAATCCAGGTTGGACAGTTGAATCAAGGACTGGCTGAATAATGTAAATGCGGTCTTCTTTGTGTTTTAAAAAATATTTTGTATATGGTGGGAAAAATTACATCAAGAAAGGAAATCCGTATGAAAAAGACATTAGTTGTTGTGGCGTTAAGTTTATGTGCGGCAGCATCAACCGCTTCCGCAGCGAACCGGGCAGGGAGCTTCTCCTTCTCGCCGGTCATGGGATTGTACGGCTACCAGGATTCTCAGGGACTGGCCGATAGGCTCATGTATGGAGCAAGAGCAGGGTATAACATTACCAAGCGCATAGGATTTGAAGGGGTGTTTGACTATGTAAAGACTGACATTGAAAGTACTTCAACCAATCTTGACATGTACCGGTATGGCGGTCAGTTTCTCTACCATTTCATGCCGGACAGTTCTTTTGTTCCCTATCTGGCAGCAGGGTTTGGCGGAGTTCAGTTTGACACCGGCAACAGTATAGTCAAGGGCGTGTATGATTACGGAGTCGGTGCAAAATTCTTTGTAAACGACTATTTTGCGTTTCGTGCGGATGTTCGGCACCTGATCTACAGTTATGACAAAACCTACAATAATATTGAAGGTCTTATTGGTTTGCATTTTCCTTTTGGAGGGACAAAACCGGCTACGAAGCCTGTACCGCCTCCACCGGTTGCCAAAGCAGTTGAACCACCCCCTCCAGTGGTCATTCCAGCTCCACCTAAGGACAGTGACCGTGATGGTGTGCCCGATGCAACCGATAGATGTCCGGATACACCTGCCGGCGTTGCCGTTGATCAGTATGGCTGCCCCGTTGATTCCGACAAGGATGGCGTAGCTGATTATCTCGACAAGTGCCCGAATACTCCGGCAGGTGTGGCAGTTGAAAAAGATGGCTGTCCGGTGCCTCCTCCACCCGCACCGGTTGCTGTAGTCGTACCGGCGGCTTCTGCGGCATCCGTCGTGGCAGCTGAAAAGTATTGCAGTAAACCGGCAGTAATTGCGATCCAGTTCGATTCCGGAAAAGACGCCATTAAAGCAAATTACGAGCCGGAGCTCAAAGTGCTTGGAAATTTTCTGAAGGAATACCCGAAGGCTAAAGGTGAGATTTCCGGTCACACTGATAATGTCGGCGGCAAAGAGTTAAACCAGAAGCTTTCCCAGCGCAGGGCGGACAGCATCAAGAAATATCTGACCGACAATTTCGGAATTGCTCCCGATAGAATTACCGCTAAAGGCTATGGACCAAGCAAACCGGTAGCTGACAATAAAACCGCAAAGGGCAAGGCTAAGAATCGTCGCATTGAGGCCAACTTTACGTGTGAATAAGCTTTAGCAGTTGACATGCTCATAACGTTCCACCTTAAACGGGGATTACGGCTCACGCTGTAATCCCCGTTTTCATATTTTGTAAGGCAAATGATTTTCAGTTGTTTTTGACGATCAAGCGGTATTACGTTTTCAGCTATCCTTACAGATTTGTCAAAATTATGCCTTATATTTGCCAAAACACCGATTTCTTAATGTCAAAAAAGTTGTAATCATTTCTTAATATGCCGTTATCCTTACATAAATCAATGTGGCACATCTTATGCTTCATGATTTACAAGAAGTATCATCCGCCAGCTAAGGCAGAAACGAGGCTTAAGCCATGTACGCAAAATTTCAATTCTATTCATCAGCCCAGCTTTTTGCATTCTCTTTGGATACGCCAGTGACAATCATACTTGGCCATGATAGTTTTTATTGGGTAGTTGAGGTTAATAGTGAGCCTACTTTTATTCGGCAAGGTTGCTCAAGACTGTATTCCGGCATCTGCTTCAATTGTTAAGAATAGAGTCGTTGCTACGTCAGTCAAAGAGGCTATAGCAGGCTTGATAAACCGCTGTCCAAAGTCAATAATCCGCTGATACCCCTCTCAAAAAATCTTCAAATCTTCCTTCTTGTATCTTTACCTCACTGCCATTTCAAAATTTATTTACAGGCTAAAAGACTGTTTTTTACAGAAAAAACTATATCTGCTCTTGGTTCTTCAGGCGTACGGACAGGCCATACATACAATCGAAATTAATTTTGTAAATCAGTTGCAAGTAGTCTGGTCAGTGGTAAAGCTAAATATACGGAGTAAATGCCATTATTGCATATAGCCTCCCTGAATAGTGGATACGAATTCCATAGATAGGTGTTACTGACGAGAATGTGAAGCCGCACTGCAAGAATGACGAGAATAATTTGAGCAAGCGCAGACATGGCAAAATCAAGTTTAAGAAGTAAACGGGATTGTTCCAGTCATCAAACTGGCTGAGCGGCTACGACTAACAGTTGCAGAGATGATGTTCAGTACCGAAGCACAGGAAATATTTATCACCACCAGCGTTGGGGTTGCCCAACTACACGATGACGACAGTATCGAAACTGTAATATCACGTGCCGATGCTGCCCTGTATCGGGCCAAAGATGACGGACGCAACCAAGTACAAAGTAATATTTAGCGGGGTAGTCTCCGTAAGTGAGGCTTAATTGTGCGTGCTTCGATACCATAGCTGATTCGATGGGGCTTACGCCCCACGCGCCCTGCCTAGCGCACGCACCATAAAAACCCCGCCTCTTTCGAGGCGGGGGCAGGATACTTCCGATATATTACCTCTTACTTACGTACACCTCCGGCTTTAAAGAGCCAATGGTCTGCAACTTTACTTGGGAACAGGAGTGGGTCACCAAGTGCAACAATGGAATCAGCTGCATTTGCATTCATTGCGCCGTCATTGAGGAAGTCGATGGAGTCGAATATCAGGCGCTGGACGTAACTGCGGCCATGAACATATGCTCCCTCGTCAGCACTGAGCATCTTGAGGTTGTATGCGGCACCCATAAGCTTTCTTGCATTAGCCGGAGTCAAAGTCCCACTGCGTGTCCAGTCCTTGACAGCAGTAGTCGTCCCTTTTTCATAAAAATATGGATAAGCAGCATTGTCAAACGTGATGTTATAATTACTGGAGAACAGTGAGGTGAGTACAGCCAGCCCAGCTTTAAAGTAAGGTTTGGCTTCTTGGAGTTTTTCCTCAACTCCCAAAACTGGATTTGCAGAGTTCAGTTCCTGTGCGTCGTTGTGGCATGGCAGACACAACTGTTTGCCGGCGTCAGCGCTAACAGCAGAGAGACTGTGGCCTGAACCGGCACGGGTTGTTGGGATCACCGTTCCAGCAGGAAGAAACGGTGCTGCCAAGATGTTGGTGACTGCAGGCATTCCGCTCATTTCAGCGTTGATGTGGCAGGTCACGCAGGGCCCTTTATTTCCGTTCAATGTGGCGGGGTCGGTTATCCATGTTTCTGCGAGAGTAACGGTCGGGGTTCCAAGAGCACGGTGCGCACTCTTCACGCCGCCGGCAATTCCGCCGTACTCTGCTCCAACACCACCACGGCCATCAGTCGTAATTGGCAGAGAGTAGCTTTTGGTGTAAGTCGTGCCGCCGGTAAAATTAACAAAGCCTGTTTTCATGTACATGATGCCGGCTGCGGGCATGTAATGAGGGTTTTTGAAGCTGGTGTTTGACATGGCGGTGTCACTAAGAGCCAGTATGTCAGCCTGTGACGCACGACCGGTATGACAGGGAATACACAGGTTGGATTCGCCGACATCAGGTATCCGGCTCGAACCACCATTGCCAGTATAGGATGTGGTGAATTCTGCGACAGAGCGGACGCTGTTCTTGAAGTCATAGCTGGTATGACAGGCGTTACAGGCAAGGACTTCACGTGTTGCATCACCTGCTCCGAAGCCGGTGGTTGGGGCGGCAAAGTGAGTTACATAGTTAACGTATCCGGTAGTGGTGTGGCACCGGATGCAACTTGAGTTTTCTTTGAAGTCTTCGGTGGCCCAGGCGACACCGTTTACGTTTCCATGTCCTGATTCTGCATAGGCAGTATGAGTGGCGGTCGGATTCGGATTATGAGGATCATGGCAATTATTGCAGTTTTTGGTGTTCGTGGCCAGGTACATGGCAGGAGATAGTGCATCTGCTGTAGGAGTCAAGGCATTATAATGGGCCGCAGGCAAGTAGGGCTGATGACATTCCTGGCATCTTCCCGCAGCGGCTGGATTGGGGTACGGCAACGGACCCTTGCCGTAGTGCATTGAACCACCACCATGGCAGTCCTGGCAGCCCACGCCTCCCGGATAAACGCTGGTTTTGGCATGTTGGGATTGCTGATATGTAGGAATAATTTCCTGATTTGTGATTCTGCTCTTCTGGCCGGCATGGCATGCGATAGCGGCGCAGGTTGCATCATTAACCTTTGCGGCAGACACGGTTCCCTCTTTACTGTCGGATCCACATCCGCTGAGAAGTGCGGCAATGAAGAGTCCAATCGACAACGTGAAACTGAAGTTCTTGTTATGCATGGCTTGTCCTCCTGAGTGTGTTTTAATTTAATACGTTCCCGGCAGGTGACATTTAAGACACATCTTTGCATTGGTTTTATTTTTAATATTTCCCGATTTCCAACTGCGAGGGTGAGGATTGGTTTTGCCGCTGGAATGGCACTGAATGCAGACGTCTCCCTCGGGGTGGCAGGTCTGGCATGACTGCAGGTTTCGGCGCGCTTCGGTAGCATGCTCGCCTGAAGCAAAGGAATACGTCTGGCCGTTAGATCCCGTCATCAAATGCGATTTAATGCGCAAGTTTCCTTTGGGGAAACGGCTGTGGCACGAGTTGCAAAACGCTACAGCGTCATGGCAGCGATAGCATTGCTGCTGATTGTCCTGAGCCTTTAACGGGTGAATGGAGATAAAGTCACTGCGATGGCTTTTGGGTTTGTAATCACGGCCAGAATTGCCTTGAGCCAAAATGTCTCCACTGCTGCCGCCACTGTGGCAGTCAAGACACCACTTTTGCTTATGGCACTGACTGCAGTTATTCCCCGACTTGCTGGCAAGAACTCGGTGCCCACGGATAAAATCTGAATCATGGTTAGGCGCAATTCCTTCCGATTTGTGACAGGAGCTGCACTCTTTAATTGCCATATCCTTATATTCGACGTGGGCCGTCTTTTTTTCGGCATAAGACTTCTGCTGGAGGCAGAACAGACCAATACCAAGAACTGCGAGAACGAAAACTATCTTTTTCATGCGGGCCCCCTTTCTTAGAAGTCGTATTTAAAGACTGCGCGACCAGTCCAGTCACTTGTGTATTGATGATTGACATTGTCCTCAATACGGATAGATGCAGTCATGTTTTTTGCAATTTTGTACTTCCCACCTATCCAGTACTTACGTGCTGTTTCCAGCCCGGTTACCCGGTCTCGCTCATAAGTGTCATAGTGAATACCACCTGAGAGAGCGAGCTGTTTGATGGGTTCGTAGGTTGCTTCAATGGCGCCGCCATTCAACTTGCCCCCATATCCGAGCTGATAATCATAGTTCAGATTGATCTGAACCTTTTCAATCGGACGTATTCTGGTGCCGATTTCGTAAACATCCGTATCAGCGCCATCGCCGTACATCTGTCGTGAATAGCCGGCATTAACGCCAATAATGTCGTTGATAGTATAGTCACCGCGGAAAACGGCTTCCTGGTAACGATCAACAGCAAACACAGAATAAATGGATGAATTGTCGAAGAGGGGATAACTCTGGTACCACTCACCGGTCAGAACAAGGTCGGAAGTCGGGAAATATTTAAGACCGGTCAGTACTTCACTAAAGGTCTCGCTCGTCAAGTCAAAGCGGGTATTGGCATAGACTTTCAGAGAATTGAACAGATACTGTTTGAATGTTCCGCCGAGTTGATCACGGGCAACTCCAGCCTCGTCAAGTTTCATAAAATAACTCAGTTCGGCATCGGTGCTTTTGAAGCCTGTCAAATATGTAGCGACACCCCAGACGAAGTCCTTATTATTTGACGCCTCTCCATCAAGATTGAAGATAACGTTACGGCCCCCCATGATGGAGAAGGCCACCGGCCCGACATTCTTCAGGTCTATCTTGCCTCCGTCAACAAGAGCACTTCCCGCAGCATAATTAACAAACTGGCGACCAAGTCGAATATCAACCTTGTTAAAAATATTGTTATAGTCACCGTACAGGAAGTAGAGCCTGCCGTTAAGGCTCTGGCCATTCATAACATCCTGGGTTACACGACCGTAACCGGAAAAAGACAATTTTCCGGCAGTATCTATTTTTGAGATTGACAGGTTGAGGTATTCGCCGAATTCAGCTTGTTTGTTACCGGTGAAGTAATCTGTGAACCATTGGTACTGAGTGGAGCTGCTGCCATGAATCTCTGCTGACCACGCAACTGTCGATGCTAGTAGCATCGTTGTGACAGTCAGCAGGCAAAAATATCTTTTACATGCCATCAGAAACCTCCTTTCATGTAATTCCACAGCGTAATTGAAAATGCGCGGTTTACCTATTATCCATGCATTACCTCCAGACTTGGATTTACAAATGTTTTCGGCAACGATCTATTTCAGTTCACTAGCTGTATACATCAAGTAGTTTATCTCTGATTTTCAACATGTCAAACAACTGCGAGATATTTAGTGAATGACAAGGTAAGGCTGAAACCTGATATAGGTGAGAGTTGTAAAAGCCGATTAAAAGTCATTATGACACTTCTCCACAAAGTGCACTTCCCATATCTAATCTGAGAAGTGCACTAATAATATTCAACCCATTTATTTATTGGTTGCCACAGGTAAAATTGGCTTCAACGCGACGATTCTGCAGCTTGCCTTCTTTAGTCTTGTTATCTGCTACCGGTTTGGCAGGTCCGTACCCTTTAGCGCTAATACGTTCGGGGGCAATGCCAAAAGTCTTGACCAAGTAATTGCGAACGCTTTCGGCACGATGCTGAGATAGTTTTATGTTGGCCTCCTTGGCACCTACATTATCTGTGTGACCTTCAATTTCTCCTTTTGCTTCTGGGAATTCAATGAGGAAATCGGCAAGTTTTTTTAATTCACCGTGGAACTGGGGCTTGATAGCTGATTTATTGGTGTCAAACTGAATGTTTATTACTGTCGGACTGCAGAGTTTTGCGACTGGAACCTCCGCTGGCGGGACAACAACAACTGGCACCGGTTTTTGCACAATTATATTTGCCGATTTTTTTGCCGTACCCCCTTCTCCGTTACAAGTCAAGGTATAGGTGGTCGAGTCCAAAGGAGTTAATGCCAGTGAACCCTGAGGCTGAACTTTGCCAATATTGGGCTGAATGTCGCAAGCTGACGCGTTTTGAGAAGTCCAAGTCAGGGTTGCCGGTTCACCTTTGGTGATTGAAGGCTTAGAAATTGTTAAATTGGCTGCCGGAACCGCCGGTTGTGGGGCAACGACCAGTGCCGGCACAACTACCGGCATTGGCGCTTGTGCCGACTCGATAGCTTTAACGACCGGTTTTGCGCCGCCAAATGGAATATAAAGTCCCGCCATGTACTCTATTGCTTGTTGGGTCCCATCAAAGTGATATACAAGGTGTCGGATATCGCCGCGCAAAGCGATCTTATCTGTGAGAAAAAATTTCGCACCTAGACCATAGTCAAACGCACCTCTTGTAAAGTTTGAATTACTGAGTGGAACGGAACCATTGAAACTGGCTGCAGCATATCCGGCAGCAATGTAAGGTACAAATTTATTGTCAGGGAGGAAGTGATAAAGTAACTCACCGCCATAACGATAGAAATCAACATTGCCGCCTGTAAGAGTCGGCTCAGTGTGGGCATAATCAAACAAAGCCTCAACACCTAACTCTTTGGTGAAATTGTAGCCAAGGCGTAATCCATAGACAGGATTTGTTTCCAGGTGTTGTTTGCCTTCAAAAGAAATGCCCCCTATCATAGGTGAAATTGAGAACGTCTCTGCCACATTAGCGGCAGAGGAAGCCGTGGCTATTGCTAATAACAAACAGACTGCAACCAGGATATTTTTTTTCATCACGCTTCTCCTTTTTTCTGTATTGATAACTAAAGGCCGTCAGCCTTCTACTATGAAACTGGATGCACCAGCGATGCAAAATGTTCACGATCAAAGATATATTTAGAGGAATGCACCCAATATGAATCATTCTACCACCGCATAGAAGATAGGCAAGGTCCACTAAATGGAAAATACTTTTAAAATGATTAATATTCTTGCTCTTGGCTATTATTGTCCATCTTTTGATAGTGCAAAACCTACTTCCCAGCTACAGTTTCCCGCTGTTCAAATATTCAAGCTTTAAAGCCTGATTAATAAACACAAGGGGCAAGCGTTCAACCTTGCCCCTCAGTTTATGTAATTGTTCCATCACTCTTATTTCACTTATTTGTCAAAAATATGCCTAATATTTGTCAACACATCGGTACCGTAATGTCAAAAAAATACCCTTATTTCATAACATCCTATTATTGCAGAATAATACAATATGGCACAGCTTATGCTTTATCAATTATAAGAAATTTCATCCGCCAGCTAAGGCAGAAACGAGGCATAAAACCATGTACGCAAAATTTCAATTCTACTCGTCAGCTCAGCTTTTTGCATTCTCATTGGATACGCCAGTGGCAATCATACTTGGCTATGACAGTTTTTATTGGGTTGTCGAAATGCAAAGAGAATCCGCGTATATTCGGCAAGGGTGCTCAAGACTGAATTCCGATATCTGCTACAATAGTCAAGGATATATATGACAACGTCTCTGTGACTATTGCAGGCTTGGCAAGCCGCTACCCAAAGACATTATTTGTCGAGGCATTTCCCACATAATCTTCAAATTTCTCCCTGTTATACCTCCCGCACTGTCATTTCAAAATTGATTTTACTGGCATGTCTTTTGGCTTCTGGCACTATTTGCAGGCGAAATGTCTGCTTTTTTTTTAGAAAAGAAACATAACCCACTATTTGCTCTGAAGATTTGTGGATGTTTCATTTATATAACTGAAATTTATATTGTAAACAGTTGTAAGCTGTTTGGTCAGTGGTAAAATTAAATACACTGACTAATATCCATTTGGACGAGAAAGGAGTCACTGTCATGGGAGATCTCAATCAATATCAACAGTTAGCAATAAAGTTCAGCACTGAGCTTGGAACAAAAGTTGTAGCGGTTATTCTCTTTTGGCTCGTTGGACGCTGGTTGATCGGTTTTGTTGGACAAATGCTGCAGAAGGTTATGGAAAAGCAAAAAGTTGACCCGACCCTCATGCGCTATATTGGCAACTTTGTATCTGTTACCCTGAATATCGTGCTGGTGGTCGCAATCCTTGGCTACTGCGGCATCCAGACGACTACCTTTGCGGCTCTTGTTGCAGGTATAGGCCTTGCCATTGGCGCTGCTTGGGGTGGACTGCTGTCCAATCTGGCGGCGGGTATTTTTCTTGTAGTTCTCCATCCCTTTAAAGTGGGTGACTTCATTACTGCAGGAGGAGTAACAGGGACCGTAAAAGAAATCGGCCTGTTTGTGACTGCCATCAACACGCCTGACAATGTTCTTACCCTCATCGGCAACGCCAAAATTTTCAGCGAAACGATTCAGAACTTTAGTGTGAATGATTACAGAAGGGTCGAACTAAAATGCCAATTGGCAGGAAGTGCCGATCATGTAGCAGCAATGCAGCTCCTACAAGAGAAATTGTCATCGATTCCCAACGTACTGGCACAGCCTGAGGTTCAGGTAGAGATTCTGGAATTTAACTTGGTGGGACCGGTCCTTGCTGTGCGGCCGTTCTGTCATAATGACCATTACTGGCAGGTATATTTTGACGGCAACCGAACTATTCGTGAATCATTGGCTGCCGCTGGATTCCCGGCACCAATGCCTGCACAGATGGTAATGGTTCAGAACCAATAACAGTTACATGAATTAAATCAAAACATCAGGTTGTATGAAACCATGTCCAGAAAAAACAAGATACTGCTGATATGTCTCGGCTCGTTGGCGGCTCTGCTGATTTTTATCATCGCCGTTTTGCCGATTATCATTCGAAGTCAGGCTGTTGACGCCATTGAAAAGGAAACCGGGCGAAGGGCTCATATCGCAAAAATAGCCATTAATCCTTTCACTCTTACCGTCACTATAACTGGCTGTGTTGTTGAAGCTAAAGATGGCGGTCAATTCATTTCCATCGAAACCGTACGTGCCTCCCTGGGACTGGCCTCGATTTACCGCCGTGCTCTGATTCTTTCGGCAGTATCTATTGATGCTCCAGTCATTTCTTTTGCTCGATTGGCGGCAAACAGCTACAGTTTTAACGATATCACTGAGCGCCAGAAGCTGAACCCCAAGAAAGAGTCCAAAAGCAAGTTCCACTTCTCAATCAATAATATCTCTATCACGAATGGGAATCTGAATTTTGATGATCGGGCCGTACCGGGTGGACGCAAACACACCATCCGGAACCTGAAAATCGCAGTGCCCTTCATAAGCAATATCCCCTATCTGGTAGAAAAGTACACCGATCCTCACGTCTCTGCCCTGGTTAACGACGCTCCATTCCGCTTCGACGGCAAGGTCAAGCCACTTAGCAAGTCGTTGGAGACTTCGGTGCATGTTGACCTGAAGCAACTCAGCCTGCCGCAATACATTGCCTATATGCCGGTAAAACCTCCTGTCGATCTCGTATCGGGAACATTAGGAATCGATTGCGATGTGACGTACCGGGTCTCCGCTGAAAAAAAACCGGAATTAGGGATCAAGGGAGGAATTACGCTGGACAAAATTGCCGTCAACCTGAGCGGCGGGCAACCATTGCTGCGACTCCCTTCGTTCACGTTGAAAGCTACTGACCTTGAAGTGTTTGCCGGGAAGTTTCTGTTTGATGCAGTAACGGTTGAAGGCCTGGAACTGTTCGCAAGCCGCAATTCAAAAGGTGCGTGGATGTACAGTCAGTTGCTGACAACAGCTGCTGTTGAGAAGAAAGCCGAACCAGGCGGGGATAACAAACAGGAAAACAGTGGATCTTTGGTACAGGTGACAGCGTTTACTTTCAACAATGGAATCATTCACTTTCATGACGCACTGCCTCCCGGAGGCTTTAAAAGTGAAATAACCCAGATTGACGTTGCTGTGCAGAATTTTTCCACCGCAAAAGATACTTCTGCTGAATATGACTTTTCAATGCTTGTGGATAACGAGGCAACATTAAGTGCCGACGGCACATTTTCGCTGCTTCCGTTGGCCGCAACATCTTCAAATGAATTAAGCGGCCTGAAGATCCAGCGGGCGTGGCCCTATATATCGAAATTTCTGACTGCACCTCTCAAGGGCACCATCGATGTATCTTCTGAAATCGCCTTCAGCCAGGCTTCGGGGGTAACGGTTGAGCAGGGTAAATTGCTGCTCAGTGGATTTTCTGCTCACTATGGCGACAAAGAAAAGTTCGATCTTAATCGCTTCGAGATCAATAATATCGGATTCACTCAAAAAACAAACAGGGTTGAGATAGACGAAATAAGATTCTCAAATGGTAACCTGTCTCTTTCACGCGAGGCGGACGGCAGTATCTCTCTATTGTCGTTGCTGAAATCTTCACAGGCAAAAAATACAGCAGCTGTTCCACAGACATCGACAGTAGTCGCACCGATATCGAAAAAAGCCAACGCTCAGGTACATAAACAACCACAAGCACAGAAACTGTCGTTCCGACTTAAGAAACTTCAGATTGAAAAATTGAATGCTGCTTTCACCGATAAAACTCTTGAAGACACCCCGCGCTTTACCTTGAATAACGCCTCATTGTCATTGTCGAATCTCAACGGGCCCCAATTTACTCCCGCCGGGCTGCGTTTTTCGTCTGTCTTTAACAGGGAAACCCCTCTCAAGGCCAGTGGAGAGCTAACCCCACTCCCATTTCGTTACAAGGGAAACATTAGCGTCGGTCATCTGCCGCTGCGGGATTTCGAAGCATATTTTCCTTCCAACATTAACGTCTTCCTGCTTGGAGGTACAGCTGACACCAATATGAATTTGGATATCGCCCTCAAGGATGGCAAGCTGGTTGGAAATTATAAAGGGAATGCTGGAATCCGCTCCTTCCATGCCATTGACTCCGTGGCAGAAGAGGACCTGCTCAAATGGGAGAGCCTGCATCTCGATGATATTCAGGGCACCCTGGAACCATTTAGCCTTTCTCTTCATCAGATTGCACTCACTGGTGCCTACTCCCGAATTATCATCCGCAAGGACGGAACTTTAAATCTTCAGAATCTTGTGGAAAAGCCGGAACAAGACAGTCCGCCGGTTGCAGTACCACAAACTGCCGCTGCGGGAAGCACATCATCATCTTCAACGAGCCCGGTTATTCAGCAGCAGACGGCGGCTGCCAGGAAGCAGATCGCTATCGATTCTATAACTATTCAAAATGGTACTCTCTCATTCACAGACGACCATCTGCCGCAGCATTTTGCCACCACTTTTTATAATCTTGGCGGAAGGGTGAGCGGATTATCTTCCGAGGATACAAAACACGCTGACGTGGACCTGCGCGGAAATCTTGATAACCATTCACCGCTACAGATTACCGGCCAGATCAATCCACTGAAAGATGACCTTTTTGTGGATCTGAAGGTTTCTTTCCGTGACATTGAACTTTCGCCGGTAACACCTTATTCGGGGAGGTTCTTGGGGTACACAGTCGAAAAAGGAAAACTTTTCCTGGACTTGAAATACCATATTGATAAGAAACAGCTGGATTCGGAAAACAAGGTATTCATTGACCAATTCACTTTTGGTGAAAAAGTAGAAAGTGATACGGCGACGAAGCTGCCGGTAAAACTTGGATTGGCACTACTGAAAGACCGAAAGGGTGAGATCCATTTGGATCTGCCGGTTACCGGGCGCACCGACGACCCAAAGTTCAGCATCTGGGGTGTTGTGTGGCAGGTGGTCAAAAACCTGCTGGTCAAGGCGGCTACTTCACCTTTTGCTCTTCTCTCATCCATGTTCGGAGGAGGGCAGGATTTAAGTGTGATTCAGTTCAGCATCGGTACAAGCACACTTTCAACATCCGAAGAAACAAAACTGGCTGCCCTTGCAAAGGCACTTGCGGACCGGCCAGACTTGAAAATGGAATTGAAAGGGTATGTGGATCGCGACAGAGATGCTGAAGGATTCCGCAACGAACTGCTAAACCGCAAGCTGCGCCATGAGAAATTTCTGGCACTGAGCAAGGCAGCAGCCATTAAAGAGGGTGTTGGAGAGGAAAGCGTCATACTGCTGCCTGAAGAGCAAAATACGTATCTTACTGCCGTCTATAAGAAAGAAAAGTTTCCCAAGCCGAGAAATATGATTGGTTTAGTGAAGGAACTGCCGCCGGATGAGATGAAGAAGCTCATCATTACCAACACGATTGTCGGTGAGGCCGAACTGCAGACTCTTGCCCATGAACGAATCGCCACGGTTAAAAATTATTTGATTGCAAAAGGAGATGTTTCGGCTGAACGGGTTTTTGAAAAGAACGATAACCTGTTCAAAGCGCCTGAAAAAGAGAGCGTTCCCCGTAGCCGTGTGGAACTAAATGCTATTGTGAAGTAGAAAATGGCGACCGCACGATAGATTATCGGCGCTGAAGCAACAAACCGGAGTAAACCGCTATTTTTTTATTATGGTTGAGTTTATTATGCACTGAATAGTTGATTGAACATGTAGTTTTTTGCTGTTCTGAATCAGTAGTCCCGACGGATTGTTATTCCTATCATTCGGTACGTTGGCACCACGATTATCATGGCGACTAACCAACAATCTCCCAATACCCGCCTTTATCCGGCCCGACACGACGAAGCACACCTTCCAGTTTCATCTTCGCCAGTTGTTTCTCTACTGCTCGAAGCGTAAGGTCAAGGTGCTGACTCAGCTCTACAGCAGTAACTGTATTGTTTTCACGAATTGCCTCAATGATTTTCACCGAACTTTTCACCGAACTTTTCACCGAACTTTTCTGGGTAGTGTCACCGACGCCATCCGGTTTTGTCAGCTCGTAGCTATTCCGTTTAAAGGTTGTGACAAACTGTACTGTTCCGATTTCCTCGAATTCGGTTGTCGGCTCGCGTTCCAGAATCATCTTGATCCCGCGACCCCATTTTTCAATGCGATGGCTACGTTGAAACAACTCTGCCAGCAACTCATTCCGTCGTGCAGAAACCATTTTCTTTCTGATAGAAGCAATGGTCAGGCCACCATAGAGAAGGCCGGGACTCCTGATCTCAACCCGATCCTTGAAGATGGCGATATTTACGGAATCATACTCCCGGTAATCCCGATGACAGAACGCGTTGATGATCGCCTCGCGAAACGCTTCACGGTCGATCTCGGGAACATCAACCCGAAACAACCCATCCAGTCGCATTCCTATATTGATATGTTCCAGAATGTACTCTTCGGCTTTCCTGATCAGGTAAAAGACATCGCCGTAGAAATCCTGCATGGTGATGGTGACAGTGGTATCCAGTGTACCAAAGACAGCGCAACGTAAACGGGCATTGGGGAAGAACTTTTCTGGTTTGCGGGCAAAACAAAGCACAGCAGCATTAAACAGCTTGCCATCCTGCACCAGATTCAGCTTTTCGAGAGAATTTAGGATTGTGTCGAACTTGAGACCGCTGAGTTTCAGAAATGATTTAAGTTTACCTGGGCCGATATCGCCAACCGTCGCTTTAGCGCATACCTCAGTGTCCCATCTCAACCGGTCACGATTCTTGGCCAGGATCAGGTTTTCCAATTCCTTGGCGCTTAACTGACGATCTTCATCACCGACACGGATATACGCCCGGCCATAGGCATAGTAGGGGTGCTCGCTACCTTCTACCTCCACCTTGATGCACTGCTTTGCGTCAATGGAAACCTGCTCAACAACAGGGTAGACCTTTGGTTCGATATGATCGGCAATCGCCTTCGATACATCACGGATAGTTTTATCGGAAACCTGCTGACCAACAACGGTACCATCATTTCTGATGCCGAAAATGACTTCGCCCCGCTGATGCTTGTTCAGCATCGCCACAAGTGAGATCACTGCCTCTTTCAGCTCTGAGGTAGATTTCTTCAGCTCAATGATTTCGGTCTCTTGAAATATCATCACAATTTCCACAAGTTAACTGGATTAAAAGTCGGCATATTAATAACAGGATTTATGCCAAATAGCCACCGTAAACCCTCTTCATTAAGGCAATTCTGCCGATTGCGCGGGCCAATAATATTAAATAGTTGCTTGGCCAAAATTTTAGCCACAAAAAAACGCTACAAGTGATTTTATGTAAATAATTCCAATCACTTGCAGCGTATTTTTTGGTGGAGGTGCAGGGAGTCGAACCCTGGTCCAAACGCTCTTCAATACTAACATCTACGCTGATAGATTGATTACGGGTTTAAGTTCAAGGTAAGCCATCACTCACGGCACCAAGAACCGATTCCTAAATACGACGAATATCGGACCATCCTCGCCGTCCCATTACAATTACTTCTTTTTGACAGCCGAAGGGTTACACAGGGAATCAAGTCTACCCTCTAGCTCGCTTAGATTCCGAAGAATCTAAGGCTGGTACTAAGCAGCAATTGCACCCGCAAAGGCGTAATTGTCTGCAGCAGTTGTATTGTTTGCATTTATTGTGTAGTGGATTATTCTAGAGGCCAACCACCATCCTCCCAGCGCAATCAGTACTTATCTTCGCCTGTCGAAACCTTTACACCCCCGTGAAATTAGTTTTGCAACTTTTTAGTTTATGCTCTTCCCACACTATAATGGTAGCCCCAAAGCCATCTCTCCGCAATCTAAATCTCAAAGAGTGTCTGTCCACGGTATTAAAGATGGAAGTCTTCCGGGCTCTGAAAGATGGCTGTTCTGTATATTATACCTGAACAATTGTGCGCAGGATTCTCTCCCGGCTGAACCGGGGGAGAATCCTGCGTCATGTGATTATTTGGATGGCGACTTCTTCATTACCGGAAGGTCGTGGACGTCGATATGACAGGAGAGGCAGCGCGGGAATTTATCATGGAATGCTGCATTATGCGGTTTGCCATGACAGTCAGCACACTGCGGTACGTAGCGATGCTTGTCCTTGTGACAGGTTACGCAGGTTAATCCCTTATGTTTGCTGGTGCCCTTCGCCAATTTAGTCACAATTGCCGCGTGACAGGTATTACAGGTGCTCGTTGGAGCATTTGTCGCAAACACAATCTGTTTCGGCTGATGGACCGGATGACACTGGAGGCACATTGGCACGGTCTGCCCGGCGGCATGCGGCTTATGGCAGGTAAAGCAGGTTGGTTTGAACCCGTGAGACGTGTGGCATGTTGTACAGGCTACCTTGGTATGTTTGCTCGGGAATTGGGCCAGTTGGTTACGAACGGTGCCGTGGCAGTCAAAACAGAAGTTAGCCAGTTGGGCCGTCGCAGTAATTTTCTTTGGCTCATGGGGATTAGAGTGACATACGCTGCAGTCGGTAATCTTTGGCCCGTGAGGAGTCATTTCGTGACAGGAGGAACACTTGGGCATGATTGCGTCATAGTTGCCTTTGCGCGGGCTATAGGCGTGAAAGACGTTATGGCAGCCCTGACAGGAGAACTGGTGTTTTCCGCCGCCTGTTTTCAGATTCTGGAAAGGTCCGGTGTGGCATTGGGCACACTGGCTTACCGTAAGTGGCTGCGGATCAACGGCATATTGCTCGGGGGTCGGTGCGATAGTAACCGTCGCGACCTTTTTCCCTTGTGCTGCAAAAGACACCCCGGCGAACGCCAACGCAATTATCGCCCCTGACAGAATCCTTCTAATGCTGATACATGTTGATGTGCTCATTATCCCTCACTTTTACCTGGAGTTTACAAAGCTTGTATTTAATTAAATTTATGTAGTCTAATTCAAGCGTGTGCTGATTATATATACTGAAAGAAAGAGAAAAGTCAAATTTCTCCAAAAAAGGCCTGTTACCAATAACCGGCAGTTACACCGTCACGGAAACAGGCCTCTCTATACAAATAATGCACGTCTAATCGCGATTCCGGGCCTTCAGCGCTTGTGACATCTCACGCTGACTGTCTTTTGTTTTCATGTCTTCGCGTTTGTCATACAGTTTCTTTCCTTTGGCAAGACCTATCTCGACTTTTACCAAGCCGTCTTTGAAATAGAGCCGCAACGGAATTACCGAAAGACCTTTTTCGCGAATCCTACTGTATAGATGGTCAATTTCTTTGCGATGCAGAAGTAATTTTCGGTTGCGATCCGGTTGATGATTCTGGCGGTTACCGAATTCGTACTGGGAGATATTCAGGTTATGCAGGTATGCTTCACCGTCACGAACCAGCATGAATGAATCGTTCAAATTAGCTTTTCCGGCCCGCAACGACTTTACTTCCGTGCCTTGCAGAACCAGACCGGCTTCAAGTTTTTCCTCGATGAAATAATCGTGGTACGCCTTTTTGTTATTGCAAATCAGTTTTTCGCCCATGCCCACACCATAACAGAGATATCGCAAAATTGGAATGGTCATCCTTGCAATGGGAGATGTAAATCTATATGATTCCCAAACTGTTATCTCTATTCAAAGGATGGATACCATGACCCCTGCCGATTTGACACCAGCCCGCGATGAACAGCCAACTGTAGCTCATTTGCAGCGTTCTTTTCTCCGTCATCTGCAATATACCCTGGTCAAGGACAAGTACACGGCTACCAAAGCCGATTTGTATCTGGCCCTGGCCCATGCCGTGCGTGACGTGCTGGTAAACCGCTGGCTTGACACACAGCAGTCTTACTATATCAATGACGCCAAACGGGTTTACTACCTCTCGATGGAATTTCTGATGGGGCGTACTCTAGGCAACAGTCTGATTAATCTGGGGATTATGGAGGAGTGGCAGACGGCTCTCAAGCAGATGGGGATTGATGTTGAAGATCTTCAGGAGCAGGAATGGGATGCCGGATTGGGTAATGGCGGCTTGGGACGTCTGGCCGCCTGTTTTCTGGATTCAATGGCAACTATGAGCCTGCCGGCTTACGGGTATGGCATCCGCTATGAATACGGCATGTTCTATCAGAAAATCATAAACGGCGCTCAGGCCGAGTTCCCTGACAACTGGCTGCGCTACGGCAATCCGTGGGAGTTTGATCGTCCGGAACATTTGCATAAGATAAAGTACCACGGCAGGGTCGAAGGTTATCAGGATGAACAGGGAGCAACACGCTATTCCTGGGTCGATACCACCGATGTTATGGCATTGGCCTACGATTTTCCGATTCCGGGTTACGGCAACGAAACGGTCAATACCATGCGTCTCTGGAGCGCAAAATCGACACGTGATTTTGAACTTGGTTCGTTCAACCAGGGCAATTACATCGGTGCAGTTGAATCAAAAATGCGCACGGAGAATATTTCCAAAGTTCTGTACCCTGCCGATCATATGGCCGAGGGGAAAGAGTTGCGTCTGCGTCAGGAGTACTTTCTCTCTTCGGCAACGGTACAGGATATTTTCTACCGTTTTGCCAAACAGCACAACGATTTCAATTTGCTGCCTGATAAGGTGGCAATCCAGCTGAATGATACCCATCCGACCTTGGCGATTCCCGAACTGATGCGGATTCTGCTTGATGACAAGCGTCTCGGTTGGGATGATGCCTGGAAGATCGCAATAAATACCTTTGCCTACACAAACCACACGGTTCTTCCGGAGGCACTCGAAAAGTGGCCGGTGGAGATGATGGAGCGGATTTTGCCGCGTCATCTGCAGATTATCTACCGGATAAACGATCTCTTTATTCAGGAAATCATTTCCCGCTTCCCCGGAGATAATGATCGCCTGCGGCGCATGTCTATTATCGGAGAGGATGGCGAGAGATGTGTGCGTATGGCGCACCTGGCCATAGTCGGCAGCCACTCGATTAATGGCGTCTCCGCTCTGCACAGCGAAATCCTGAAAGATGATCTTTTCCGCGATTTTTACCAGCTTTGGCCGGAACGCTTCAACAACAAGACCAACGGCATCACTCAACGTCGCTGGCTGAAGTACTGCAACCGCTGGCTGGCCGACCTGATTTCGTCAAAGATCGGCACCGGCTGGGTCTCCGATCTGGACGAATTGAAAAAACTGATTCCTCTTGCTGAAGATCCCGACTTTCAGCAGCAGTGGATCGAAGTGAAACGGGCTAACAAACAGAAATTGGCCGATTATATTAGAGAGCATGACTTCATTGATGTGTCTCCAGATTCGATGTTTGACTGTCATACCAAGCGAATCCATGAGTATAAAAGACAACTTCTCAATGTGCTGCACGTCGTTACCCGCTACAACCGTATCAAGGCCGATCCCGATGGTAATTTTGCGCCACGTACAGTAATTTTTGGCGGCAAGGCGGCTCCTTCATATTATATGGCCAAGCTGATCATCAAGCTGATCAATTCTGTCGGTGCCGTCGTTAACAGCGACCCGGCAATCAACAATTTGCTGAAGGTTGTGTTTCTCGGAAATTATAAAGTTTCACTGGCTGAGAGAATCTTCCCGGCTTCAGATCTTTCCGAGCAGATTTCCACGGCCGGCACCGAGGCGTCCGGTACCGGAAATATGAAGTATTCACTGAACGGCGCGCTGACAATCGGTACTCTGGATGGCGCCAATATCGAGATCATGGAAGAGGTTGGTCGCGAAAATATCTTCATATTCGGTCTGACCGCTGATCAGGTCACCGGGTTGAAAGCGGCCGGCTACCAGCCCTATGATTATTATTTCCATAATCCTGAATTGAAACAGGCTATCGACATGATCGGCAATGGCACTTTCTCGCCTCAAGACCCCAACCTGTTCAAGCCGATTGTCGATACGCTGCTGGGACTCGATCATTACCTGCTGCTGGCTGACTATGCATCCTATATCGCCTGTCAGGACGAAGTTGACAAGCTGTATCAACAGCCCCACGAATGGGCCCGCATCTCCATCCTTAATACTGCCGGAATGGGCAAATTCTCCAGTGACCGCACTATTGCCGAATATGCGCGTGATATCTGGAACATCAAACCGGAAAAAGTCAGCCGTCACAGTCGGCGTGACCTGCACTAGGGAAGTCGCCGTCCATGAAAACGCCTGATCTCTGGGAGCAAGACTCCGGAGCATATACCGCACCACATGTCTCACCACATGCGCCGCTGGCCGAGCGGATGCGTCCGCGTACGGTCGCCGAGTTTTCCGGTCAGGAACACCTTCTTGGTGAGGGACGCATTCTGCGCAGCATGATTGAAACCGATTCACTGGCGTCTCTGATATTCTGGGGGCCGCCCGGATGCGGGAAAACCACGCTTGCTCACATCATTGCCGCAGAAACGAAATCACATTTCATCTTCTTTTCCGCCATTCTGTCCGGTGTCAAAGAAATCCGCGAAACGTTTCGTGAAGCCGAGCGCTATGCGGCCCGTGGTATTCGTACCATATTGTTCATCGATGAAATTCACCGCTTTAACAAATCCCAGCAGGACGCGTTCCTTCCCTATATCGAAAAGGGGGTTGTCACGGTCATCGGTGCCACTACCGAGAACCCCTCTTTTGAAGTTATCGCACCGTTGCTGTCGCGCTGCCGGGTTCTGACGTTGCAGCAGCTTGAACCTGAAGCCGTACGCAGCCTGCTGGTACAGGCGTTGACTGATTGCGAACGCGGCCTCGGTAACAAGGCTGTTTCGGCAACAGACGAGGCGTTGGAGTTTTTGGCCATGCAGGCGGATGGGGATGCCCGCACCGCGTTGAACACGCTTGAGATAGCGGCAGGTTTGACTCCGGATGGCAGTATAACCCTTGAAACCGCTCAGGAAGCGCTACAGAAAAAAGCGCTGCTCTACGACAAGGGGGGCGAGGAACATTACAACGTCATCTCGGCCTTTATCAAGTCGCTGCGCGGCAGCGATCCTGACGCCGCCCTCTACTGGCTGGCCCGTATGCTGGAGGCGGGAGAGGATCCGATTTTTATTCTGCGGCGCATGATCATCATGGCCTCTGAAGATATCGGCAACGCTGATCCCCGCGCTCTTCAGGTAGCCGTTTCCGCTTTGCAGGCGTTTCAGGTCATCGGGATGCCGGAAGGGCGTATCATCATGGGACAGGCGGTTACCTATCTGGCCACTGCGCCAAAATCCAATGCCTCGTACGTCGGCATTAATACTGCTCTGGCCGAGGTTCGGAAAAGCGGAGCCTTGCCGGTCCCACTGTACATCCGCAACGCTCCGACGAAACTGATGAAAGAGCAGGGGTATGGCAAAGGGTATCAGTATGCCCATGATTATGTTGACGGGTATGCCGGTCAGGAGTGTCTGCCGGAGAAACTGGCCGGACGGAAATTCTATGAGCCCAAAGGGCATGGCTATGAAAAGAATATTCTTGAGCGTATGGAGTGGCTGAAACAAAAGAAAGGCGGGGAATCATGAAACCACATACCATAGAACGCACTCAGGTTCTCCCGATCACTCTTGAAACGGCCTGGGATTTTTTTTCCAACCCGGTCAATCTGGTAAAGATCACTCCGAAGAAAATGGATTTCCGCATCACATCGCCGCCGCAGAGCGATACCTATGCAGGACAGATTATTACCTATACCTTGCGTCCGTTGTTCCGGGTTGCCGTTAGCTGGACCACCGAAATTACCCACGTTGACCGCCCCAATTTCTTTGTTGACGAACAGCGGTTTGGACCGTATCGTTTCTGGCACCATCAGCACCGGTTTCGCGAGGTTGAAGGCGGCGTTGAGGTTCATGACCTCGTTCATTACCTGCTACCCTATGACCAGTTGGCAGGTGTTATCAACACTCTCTTTGTCGCGCCCCGGCTCAGGCGAATTTTTGATTTCCGCAGCGCGTCGCTGGCAAAAATTTTTCCAAAAAAATGAAATTTCATCGAAAATATGGAGGCTCAACCTTGAGACGACTTGCTATTTTAACCAGCGGTGGCGACTGTTCCGGCATGAATGCCACGATCCGGGCGGCAGCTCGGACCGCCATTGCCAACGACATCGAAATGATCGGCTACCGCAAGGGGTTTGCAGGCCTCCTCAAAAACGATTTTATCATTCTCAATTCTCAGGCGGTATCCGGGACACTGCAGCGCGGCGGAACCTTTCTGCAATCGGCCCGTTCGGCAGAATTCCGCACTGAAGAGGGGCGTAAAAAGGCTTTGAGCAATCTGCTCGAAGCGAAAGTGGAAGGGTTGATCGTGATCGGCGGTGACGGTTCTTTAAGCGGTGCGTTGGCGCTGGAGAAAATGGGTTTTCCGGTGATCGGTATCCCGGCCAGTATTGACAATGATATTGCCTATACCGATATGGCGCTTGGTGTGGATACTGCGCTCAACAACATTATTTATGCGGTTGACTGCATCAAAGATACGGCCAGTTCTCATGACCGGGCTTTTATCGTTGAAGTTATGGGCCGTAACTCCGGTTATCTGGCTTCGACCGCAGCCATCGCGACCGGCGCCGAGTTTGCCATTGTTCCGGAAGTTGAACTCGATCTGGGTGAAATGTGTCACCATCTGCGGCAGCGGTACGATGAAGGGAGGACGAACGCTTTGATCATTATGGCTGAGGGTGCGGGACATGCACAGGAAGTTGCCGACGGCATCAAAAATGCTATCGGCTTTGAAACACGGGTAACTGTGCTGGGGCACTATCAGCGTGGTGGGGCGCCATCGGTCTTCGACCGTCTGCTCGGAAGCCGCTTTGGTATGAGATCGGTAGAGCTTCTGCTTTCCGGCACCAAAGGTGTCATGGTAGGCTTGTCGGCCAATTCACTCACTACGACGTTGCTGGAAATGGTCATTAATGGCGGGCAGAAGAAGTTAAATGAAGACCTGCTGCATATGTCGGAGGTCCTTGGAATATAATGCGCGCAACTTCACGGTTTCATAAGAAGCGCTCGGTAAAGAGCGGCCTTCCGCCCGGTTCGCTGGTGCATATCGGGGAATCTTCGGGCATGGCAGCCCGGATTTCGGTGATCGGTTATGCACCGGGTGGAGTCGAGGAGCGGCACTTCGAACAGATTGATGAGTATCTGGATAATCCCTGCGAAGGCGGGGTCGTGTGGGTTAATATCGAAGGGGTGCATGATGTTGAATTGATCCGCACCCTTGGCGAAAAACATGCGTTTCATCCACTGGTTATGGAAGATATCGTCAACACCGTACAACGTCCGAAAATTGAGGATTACGGCGATTATCTGTTCATTGTACTGAGGATGCTGCGACCGACGGAGGGGGGAGACTTCAGTTCGGAACAACTCAGTATCATTCTCGGGGCGGACTATCTGTTCACGTTTCAGGAAGGGATCAAGGGTGATTCGTTCGACCCGGTTCGTGAACGTATCAGGAGCGGCAAGGGGAAAATTCGCGGCATGGGGGCCGATTATCTTGCCTATGCCCTGATCGATGCAATTGTTGACGGGTATTTCTCGGTGCTTGAAGGATTCGGCGAGCGAATGGTCGATGTTGAAGAGGAGTTGACGCTTACACCTGATCAGAAGTCTCTTCATCTGCTCATCGATTTGAAAAAGGAAATCATCTTTCTGCGCAAGACAGTCTGGCCGGTGCGTGAAGCGATCTCGTTTCTTGAGAGGGGCGACAGTCCTTTGCTCCATGACGCAACCCGGCTTTATTTCCGTGATGTGTACGATCACACGGTGCAGGTGATTGATACGGTCGAGACCTACCGTGATCTGCTCTCCGGCATGCTTGACCTTTACCTTTCCAGCATCAGCAACCGCACCAATGAGGTGATGAAGTTTCTGACCGTAATCGGCACTATTTTCATGCCGTTAACGTTTCTTGTCGGGGTGTACGGCATGAACTTCAAACATTTTCCGGAACTGGAATGGCAGAACGGATATTTTCTCCTCTGGGGTTTGATGATAACCCTGTCGCTGTTGATGGTGGCATTTTTCAGAAAAAAACACTGGCTGTAGGGACTTAAATGACACGACTTGTACTCAAATGGGCGCTTAATTCCTTTGCCCTTTTTTTTGTTATGAAGCTGATCCAGGGCGTTCAGATCGACCGTTTTCAGGAACTGTTGCTGGCGACGCTGGTCATCGGTCTGTTGAATGCTTTTCTGAGGCCCATAATTCTCCTGCTGACCTTGCCGGTTACGGTGATGACGCTTGGTCTGTTCACCTTTGTGATCAATGGTCTGATCTTCTATCTGGCCGCGCAACTGGTGCCGGGATTCCATGTTGCCGGTTTCGGCTCTGCCGTCGTCGCTGCACTACTCTACAGCCTGTTCAGCTTTATCCTGAACATGGTGTTTGGCACAAAGCGGTGAATCAATCAGCCGCGCAACTTCGTTTGCCCAGATGAACTCCTCAGAAACCACACTCGTTTCCCGCGTTGAACGGGCAATCCGCCATGAGAATCTCTTCAAGCCGGGCGACACACTGGTTGTCGCGCTTTCCGGCGGTGCAGACTCGACTGCGCTGCTTGACCTGCTCTCCCGTCTTCCCGGCTACAACCTCCGTCTGGTCGTCGCCCATCTGAACCACCGCCTGCGCGGCGCCGAATCTTATGCCGATGAAGAATTCTGTCGGGGCCTGGCTGCACGCTACGCCGTGCCATTTGAAGTGCGCCGCATTGATGTCAAGGATCTGGCTTCGACGGACCGCCTTAATCTTGAAGATGCCGGACGACGGGCCAGAATCGCGTTTTTCGATGAAATCAGATCCGCATACGGAGCGACCGCGGTTGTGCTTGCTCATCATGCCGACGATCAGGCCGAAACGGTTTTGATGCGCCTCCTGCGCGGTTCCGGCATGACCGGTTTGTCGGGAATGGCGTACCGTAATGCCAGGGGGTATGTTCGTCCGCTGCTGGAAATATCACGCTTAGAAATCGAAGCGTACCTTCGCGGACAGGGAATAGTCTGGCGTGAGGATGCCAGCAACAGCGATACCGTGTATCTGCGCAATCGCGTTCGCCATGAGCTGCTGCCGCTCCTGGAAACGTACAACCCGGCTATCCGATCATGCCTGGGTGCTACAGCATCTATTATCAGTGGTGATGAAGTTCTGCTGTGCGAATTAACGGAACAGGCGGTTGCCGACGTACACCTGGCGGGAGACGGGGATGGGGAACTCGTCTGCGATATAGCGAAGCTTCGCTCTCTCAGCACACCCTTGCTCCGCAGGGTTTTGCGTTACCTCTTCATGCAGGTCGCCGGTACACTGGAAAGCGTCAGTCTGAGCCATATAGATGCAATCTGCGACATGATTATTTCCGACCGTCCCAATTCTATGGTGACACTTCCGCACGAAGTTACGCCTGTGAGAGAATATGATCATCTGATATGGAGGCTCGGAAAGAGGGCAGGGCGTGACACCGATTATGAACTGCTGATTCCGGGGCCGGGTTGTTATCAGATTCCGTCCGGCGGTTCTCTGACTGTTGAGCTCACTGATAAGGCTGCTTTTCCTCCCGAATCCGGCACCATGTATATCGACCGGACCAAGGCTCCGTTTCCCTGGCTGGTTCGCACCTTCCGTCCCGGCGACCGCATGACGCCGTTCGGCATGAGTGGCAGAAAAAAAATTAAAGATATATTCATAGACCGGAAGATTCCAATCTCTGAGCGGAAGCAGATTCCGCTGCTCTGGTGCGGCGATGATCTGATCTGGATTCCCGGTGTGTGCGCATCAGAGCGGACCAGAATTGATACTCCGTCTGCACTTATGATTCGGGTTGCGTGGAACAGGGGCTGAGCCCTGCGGTAAAACTTATTTTTTGGGGGAATTCAGGGCGGGAAGAATGGACATCTGCACCTCTCGCGGCCAGTTGCCGAAGGGAGCGAATGTATAGGTCAGCGGCAGGGTGTTTTTCTCGGGATCATGCTTTTGATACGCCAGATTCAGACTGTGTGCCAGTTGTTCCACCATGCGATCAATTGATTCGTTGCCTTCAAGGGCAAGGAACTTCCCGTGGCCAAGGGTCACCACGCGATTATAGGAATACTGTTCTGCACGGGAAAGTCCGCATGCGACAGTGACGCTCCGGTCGGAATTTTCGGCCCGGAAAATACCCTTTCCCTCGATACGGGACGGTGTCAGCAGTCCCAGTTTTTTAGGTATAGTGCGGGCGAGTTCACACAATGGTGCCTCGACAATACTGATGGTGCCTATTTCGTCAGGGGGCGTTGACCGCTGTGGGGGAACCGATATCGTGGTTAGTGTCTTTGCGCCTGGCTTCTGTCCTGTCTTTGAAGTAACGGCACGAGTTGAATCCGGACTTTTTCCTTCCCTTGGAGTCAGCGGAATGCGCAGGCGCTGCCCGACTTTGAGCCCTTTTGGAGAGGAAATGTTGTTCAGGCGCATCACTTCGGGAATCAGACGCTCGGCGGCCGGGTCGGACAGGCCGTAACGCTGCATGAGGATTTTAAACAGGTGCTCTCCAGGCTGAACCACATAGATGCTTTCCTGCCCTGATGAAACGGGGTTGCCGGTCTCCGGTGCCGAAGTCAGGCTTTCACGTTTGTGGAGCGGCTGTTTTGCGGGTTTGGGTTGAGTAATACTTCGAAGCTCCGTAAGGTCAATTTCAAAGTCATTCTGTGCGGCAGCAACTACTCCGGGAAATGATATAACCGCCGTAAGGATGAACCCCGCTGTTTTTCCCAATAATGTCATTGCCCCTGCTCCTTGATCACCCTCGTCGGAAATCCCTGCCGTTTTCATGTTATTCAAAGCCATTCAACCTAAACAAAGCATTTGAAACACAGAGCAACTGAGCAACTGAGCAAAAAAGAAGAATTCAGGTTAAAACCAGAAATGATAACTCACCATTTTGGTTATGCCTGTTGTTGATGTAACTGTTTTATTCCTCTGTTGCTCAGTTGCTCTGTGGTTCATGAACTGCCGATTTTAGGTTCAATGAGTTACGGTTACATATGTCTGATGACTTACGAGCGACAGTGTGCGCCAAGAGTATCCCGAGAAAAGAATAATTTCAACCGCTACGTGCAGGTTCTAAATCACTAAATGACATATAACCGGAAAACGTTGTGAATTTGTTATTGTAAAAAATAAACTGCTAATTAAAAAAAAGCTTGATTAATCGCAATGAATGAGATAAATAAAAGTTTATCAAGCACATTAGGTGTGTTTAAAGCGGTTGAAAGCGCCTCATTACCATCACTCAAAAAAAGGAGAAGACACATGTCAGAGAAAAGAAGGTACGAGAGAATCACCTGCTCAAACAAATGTCATTTGAATTTTAATGGTAAAAAATACCGGGGAGTCATTGAGGATTTATCCCGCACCGGTGCGCGGCTCAAGCTGACAGCCAGAAATCGTCCAGATCTGTCCCAGGGAGGCCAATGCAGTCTGATCATCAACAATGATCCTCAGTTTATTTGCGGTGAGTTCAGCGGTAAAATTGTACGATGTAACTCAACCAGAATCGGTTTGCAGTTTCAATTTTAAATAATTAATAAATACAAAACATCTATTCCTGCCGTGAAGCGGAAAAGGGGTACTCAAGCCGGGTACCCCTTTTCCGCTTTTGATTGTTCGCGATTCCCGGCTTTGACGTTAATAATTTCGGATTTGGGAATAATTGAAACTCTCCCTATTTTATCGTTACACTAACATAATTCCTGTTGTATCATTCGGACTTTGCAAACGACCAGGAGGGTAACAATATGAAAAGAATGTCTATGATGCTGTTTATCGTTGTTTCGCTGCTTTTCGCGCAAAACGTTTTTGCCCAGGGCTTGACCAGAATTGCAGATAACGTCTACTCCTACGTCGGTGAAAAAGATGAATCTCCTGCCCACAGTTATGCTGCTAACGCCGGAATCGTTATCGGTCGAGACTCTGTGTTGGTGGTGGACACGCTTATCTCGGCTAAAGAGGGCGAACGCTTTCTGGCCGATATCCGTAAAGTGACGAACAAGCCGATCAAATACGTGGTAAACACCCATACCCATCTGGATCATGCCTTCGGCAACTGCGTCTTTGCCAAACTGGGTGCCACCGTGATCTCTCATACGGCTGACCGTTCAATGCTTGAGCGCATCGGTACCGGCACACTGCAGAATATCGGCAACTATGGCCTGAAGTTAGAAGACATGATCGGCACGGAGATTGTCTACCCGGCACTGACCTTCAGCGACCGGATGCAGATTGATCTTGGTGACATAACGGTGGAGCTGATCCGGGTGCTGCCTTCCCACACCGAGGGAAGCATCGTCGTGCTGGTCCCCTCCCAAAAACTGCTTTTTGCCGGAGATGTTCTTTTTACGGATTTTCACCCCTTTATGGCTGACGGCAACATCACCGGCTGGACTAAAACCATCGACGCACTGCTTGCCATGGACATTGAACGGATCATACCGGGACATGGTCCGCTCTCCGGCAAAAAGGATCTGCGCGAGATGAAGGAGTATCTGATTCTGTTCGATGCCAAAGCGACTGAGCTGTCGAAAAAATCAAAAGATGTTGATGCAATGGCAGTAGAGATGAAGAACCTGTTGCCGAAGCGGTCGCAGGCAGACTGGATGATCGGGTACAATCTGAAGAGCCGCTATCTGGGGAAATAGGGGTGATGCACATTGCGATGTTGCTGCGTTAAGGTGTCGTCGCAAGAGTAGTACTTAATTATATTTTTTCCGCCTGACAGAGGGGGACTTCATGGAGAAGATGGACGTAATAAAAACGTTAAATCACCTGTATAAGCCTTCGGCAAAGGAAATAAAGTGCGTTGATGTTCCGGAAATGAATTTCCTGATGGTTGATGGCATGGGAGACCCTAATACATCGCAGTCATTTAAGGACGCCATTGAAGCCCTCTATCCGGTTTCCTACACTTTGAAGTTCATGGTTAAAAAAGGACAAATGGCGATTGACTATGGAGGTTATGCCGTTGGAAGCACTTTGGTGGGCTGATGACATGTCAGCATTTGGTTCAGGAAACAAGGATGCCTGGAAATGGACTGTGATGATTATGCAGCCGGGGTTCATTACCAAGGAAATGGTTTCAGAGACAACGGAAGAGGTGGCGCGGAAGAAGAAACCAGTTTCCTTGCCGTTGGTAAGGTTTGAATCTTTCAAAGAGGGAAAGGCGGCACAGACATTATATATCGGCCTGTTCTCAGAGGAGGGGCCGACAATTGAGAAAGTACACATGTTCATAGAAGGTAAAGGGAGTCAGAGGGTTGGAAAGCACCATGAAATATATTTGAGTGACCCGAGGCGAACGGCGCCGGAAAAATGGAAAACTATTATCAGACAACCGATGACTTGATGGGTGTAGCAGGGGGGGGCGCAGGTCTGTTTCCTAGGTTACAAGTTCTCTGGAAAATGGGAGCTGTCCAACTCCTTTACCTTTCCTTTGTCTCAGTAAACCTTCTGTAAAACAAACATTTGTGCCAGCAGTGTGGGAGTATCGCTTGAATTCAGCCATGCAATCATATTCAAATATCGTGTTAATCGGAATGCCCGGTGCTGGTAAGAGCACTGTCGGTGTTATTCTGTCGAAGCTGACGGCACGTGACTTTGTGGATACTGATCTGCTCATTCAGATTTCACAGCGACGGACATTGCAGGATATCGTTGATACGGACGGTTATGTGGTTCTCCGAAACATTGAGGCTGATGTTTTGTGCGGGCTTTCAGTCAAAAACTGCGTCATTGCCACTGGCGGAAGTGCTGTCTATAGTGACGGTGCCATGAAACACCTCAAGTCAGATGGTCTTGTGATCTTTCTTGATGTTGATTTACCGGCACTGGAATTAAGGATTCATGACTATCGCACACGAGGTCTTGCAAAAAGGCCCGATCAGAGTTTTACCGACCTGTTTCATGAGCGGTGTGCGCTGTACACGAATTATGCGGACATAACTATTGCCTGTACGGGGCTGACTCAAGAGGAAGTCTGTGAAAGAATAATTGACTGTACTCGTGAACTTCAACTTAACCTTGATTGATCCGGAAGATGAAACCGACCGTACTGTAGATGATCCTCGAACCACACTTGGACGTTTAATAATCAGACCAAAATCCGCAATTCAGCTTGTCAATATCCCGTCAGTATGCTAGCTTTACGAAATTTTTAACGCCACAGACACGCACTTTTATACGGGGGTTTACCTTGAACCAGTTTTACAAAAACCTTTCACTATGGTTGGTTATCAGCTTGATGATGATCCTGCTGTTCAACATGTTCAATAAGCCGCGACCGACTGCTGAAAAACTTAATTTCAGCGACTTTATGACCCAGATCGAGGCCGGGAAAATTACCGCTGTTGTTATTCAGGGTAACGATATTTCCGGGAAATTTGACGGTAAGGACGGTAAGGAGTTCCACACCTACAAACCGTATTCCGACGCCGATTTGACCAAAAAACTGTTGGAGAAGAAGGTTACGATCAATGCGAAACCTGAAGAGGAAAAATTCTCCTGGTTTTCGATCTTTATATCCTGGTTTCCGCTGATTCTTTTAGTTGGTGTCTGGATTTTCTTCATGCGCCAGATGCAGATGGGAGGCGGCAAGGCCATGTCGTTCGGCAAAAGCCGCGCCAAGCTGCTGACCGAGTCCCAGGGAAAGATCACCTTTGAAGATGTTGCCGGTATTGAAGAAGCAAAGGAAGAGCTGCAAGAGATCATCGCTTTTCTGAAAGAGCCGAAGAAGTTTACGGCGCTGGGCGGGAAAATTCCTAAAGGGGTGCTGCTGGTGGGCCCTCCGGGTACCGGTAAAACGCTTTTGGCCCGTGCTGTTGCCGGTGAGGCGGGCGTCCCCTTCTTTTCGATTTCCGGTTCTGACTTTGTCGAGATGT
>JANXZX010000079.1 GCA_025355325.1 Geobacteraceae bacterium | reverse complement strand
TCGCGCAGATACATACGGACCGGATCACTGGTACGACCTATGGAACCCGGTTCAAATTCTACTTCTTCAGATTCCCCTTCGGCTTCTTCATCCTCGTCAAGATCGCTTTTCATTTTCGGAATCTTGATCTTCTGGGCTGAATCAACGATTTCTATATCCAAATCGCCAAACATTCCCATAACGTCATCGATCTGATCGGTGGCAATGTCGGGAGGAAGTATGTCATTAACTTCATCAAAAGTTAGAAACCCTTTTTCCTTGCCGATATCAATCAGCTGTTTAACGTCGTCCATGTTTTTCTTAGCCATGTGTATTCACCTCAGGGTTACTGCAGATATAGTTAAAGTTTTGATTTTCGTGTTCGCAGGCTGTCAGCCTGTTTCAGGAGTTCCCCGTATTCAGCACTGTTTGCATCCAATACCGCTAAACGGGCGGCAATATCTTTAATTGAACCGAGTTTCTTCTTCTCGTGGCTTCGCGCACATTGATCCAATACAGTGCGCCATTCGATGTCGGCCATTTGGCCATCTGAAACCAAGATTCGGGAAAAGAGAGTCCTGTGTTCCTGTTTTACTAATATATCGGCTATTTGACTCAGTGTTTGATTGCTTTCTGGTCCGGCCAAAGCGTCAAGCACTAATTGTGCAAGTTCAAGGTAGTCATCAGTAAAGATGGTTTCAAGGCCGACCCGAAGAATCTCTGTCCGTGCATCCGGGTAATTCAGTAACAACGCCAGCATTGTGTCCTGCACATTATCACTTGGTTGTGCGTCGTTACTTTGGTTTTTTCGGGCTTCCTGCTGTGAAAGACTTCCACCGCCCATGCGTTTACGAAATGCGTGTACAGTTATTCCCAGTAGTCTGCAGATTTCCTTCTCATACAAATCACGTTCAACTGAATCAGCGATCTTGCGAAAGCGGGGCACAATGTCATCAATAATTCTTACCTTGCTGTCAACGCTATCCGGGGGGGTCGCAGCCAATAATGATCGTACGAAATATTCAAATGCCGGACGCGCGGTGTCGCGCAGCACGGAAAAATCCTCACTTGAATGTTCGGCGAGAAAACTGTCCGGATCGTCGCCGGCCGGCATTGAAATTACATATGCCGGAATACGCTGTTCGAGGAACAGCTCCATCGAGCGTATGGTTGCTTTTTTTCCGGCACTATCGCCATCAAACAGAGTGTAGACCCGCTCCGCGTGACGCTTGATCAGTCCTGCATGGGTACCGGTCAGAGCGGTGCCGCAGGTTGCTACGACATTCCGGATTCCGGCCCGATAGAGCGCCAGGTGGTCGAAGTACCCTTCAACAATAATGATGGAACTTCCTGTCCTGATTGACGGCAACGCCATATCAAGCCCGAACAGCACCGAACTCTTGTGGTAGAGCGGAGATTCAGGCGAATTGATATATTTAGGCAGAGACGCATCCAGAACACGCCCGGCAAAAGCAATGACCTGACCCCGGGCATCCTTGATCGGGAATATCAGGCGGTTGCGGAATAGATCGTACCAACCGGAATCGGATTTACGAACTATACCAAGTTTAAGTGCATAATCCAGCTCGACGCCGTTGTTTTTTAAATGCTTAACAAGTCCGTCGCGCCGGTCCGGGGCAAAACCAAGCCGGTACGCCTCCGAAATGTCGGCTTCCACCGAACGATTGGCAAGGTAGTGACGGGCCTGATCCCCCTCCTGACCACTCAAAAGGATAGAGCGGTAATAGGATGCTGTCAGTTCATTGATTCGTTGAAACTGGGCATATTCTTCCTGCGACTTCTTTTCAGAAGGAGTAAGCTGACGCTCCTCAATCTCAACTCCGGCTTTTCTTGCAAGCAGTTTAACCGCTTCAGGGAAGCTGACGCTCTCGATCTTCATGACAAATGAGAAAGCGTTGCCGCCAGCACCGCACCCGAAACAATGAAAGATCTCCCGTGCGGGATTTACATTAAATGATGGTGTCTTCTCCGCGTGAAACGGGCAGAGCCCAAGAAAGTTGCCGCCTGCGCGCCGCAACGAGACATAATCTGAAACAACCTCAACAATCGAGAGTCGTTCAGCAACTTCGCGTACTTTCTCTTCAGGTATCATTTCTTCTGGCCATTGGCATTACGCCAATCCGAAAGAAAGCTATCTCCGGTATGTGCCAGCATGTTGGCAGACTCAGAGGAACGAACCTTGTTACGAATCTGCTCCGGCATGAATCCGGATGTGGCAATGCTGAAGACTAAACAGAGTAAAATTGCTCCCTCGGCTATTCCAATAAGTAATCCGCCGAGCCGATTCAGGCTTCCCATCAAGACAAGCTTCAATGCGGCAGTTATTACATTGCCTATGATATGGGCACAGATTCCGGTGATCAGCAGTATGATGATAAAAGCAAGAAACGAAGATAGATGAGTAGGCAGATGAAGCGCGCTTTTTATCGGTACTGCGAGCAACGGGTGGAATCGGTACGCCAGCCACGCACCAGCCAAAAGGCCTGCAAGCGAAGAAGCTTCGTTAACGAACCCTCGAATCAAGCCCTTGACGGCAAAGAAGCAGAGAACTAATAAAATGATGATATCAAATAAATTCATTGTAGCAACATGACCGATTTACAAAGAAGGGGCTATCTTAATGAAAGCCCCTTGGCAGTGTAATTCCTATTAACTACAGAATATTCTAAGTACGGACAGCAATCAGCCAAGGAGTCTTCTGACAGCTTCACTTACTGCCTTGCCATCAGCCTTACCGGCGGTAAGGGGCGAAACGGCCTTCATCACCCGTCCCATGTCCTTGGCGCCATGTGCATCAATTTCAAGAATAACCCGGGAAACCAACGAGTCGATTTCATCAGTTGTTAACTGAGCCGGAAGAAACTCCAGAAGAATGGCAAGTTCCAATTCCTCTTTTTCCGCAAGCTCAAGCCGGTTGCCTTCCCGATACATCCTTATGGATTCACGACGTTGTTTAGCCATGGTTGAAATGACATCAACAACAGCCTGATCGTCAAGTTCAGTCCGGGAATCAATCTCGCGATTTTTAATAGCAGAGCGTACCATACGAACAGCTGAAAGGCGCAGGTCATCCCGCGCCTTCATAGCTGTTTTCATCGCTTCGTTTAGTTGCTCTTTCAGAGTCATACGGTCTGTTCCCGATCCCGAAAAACGGAATACTAGTCGATCATTTTACGCTGTTTTTTGAGGGCGCGCTTGCGTGCGGCGATTGCCTTTTTCTTGCGCTTGATGCTTGGTTTTTCGAAGTGCTCACGTTTACGGACTTCAGAAAGAATACCAGCCTTTTCACACTGTTTTTTAAACTTCTTCAGTGCCATTTCAAACGGCTCACTATCCTTGATTTTTACTCCCGGCATGTAAAATCACCCCCGTCCTTTTGAAATTATGAAGATATATATATTGTTATTGATAGAAAAATCGAGAGTTGTGCACAATAGCACGTTGCAAAAGATTGTCAATAGCCAAATTAATGAATCGGCTTAATCATGCTGTTGTTCCTGTCGAGCTGCCTTCTCCGCGATACCGGATGTACCAAATCTTCGCCGCAGTTCGTCGTAAACTGATTCCGGAGGAATGTTCTGATGCCCGAGGAGAACCAGCAGATGGAAGATCAGGTCGGCAGTTTCATACACAATTTCAGTTGGTTTTCCGCCCTTGGCAGCAATAACTACTTCGGTGGCTTCTTCACCAACTTTTTTCAGAATCTTGTCAATTCCCCCCCGCATGAGAGAGGCGGTGTATGAGTTGTCGGTCGGGTTGGCCTTGCGGTCGAGAATAACCTGATAAACCGCCTGGAGGATATCGCTTTCGTTTGTCATAAGCGGACCTCAACTCCTCTGCCGCGGAGATATTCCTTTGCCTGGCCGATGGTATATTCACGATAGTGAAAAATTGAAGCGGCAAGGCATGCGCTGGCTCCGGCGGTTGTGAAACCGTCATAGAGATGCTCCAGATTGCCGACCCCTCCGGATGCGATGACCGGAATAGAAACGGCATCTACTACGGCACGGGTCAGCTCAAGATCATAGCCATCCTTGGTGCCATCGCAATCCATACTGGTCAGAAGGATCTCTCCGGAACCGTATGCCTCCATCCGTGCCGCCCATTCGACAACGTCAAGGCCTGTTGGTTTGCGCCCGCCATGGGTATAAACTTCCCAGCGGTTTTCGCCCGGAACCCGTCGGGCATCAATAGCAACCACAGTACATTGAGAGCCAAATCGTTCGGCGGCTTCTTTGACAAATTCCGGTCTATCAACTGCGGCAGTGTTAATGGAGGTTTTGTCGGCACCGGCATTGAGCAGGCGTCGAATGTCGTCAACCGAGCGGATGCCCCCGCCCACCGTCAGCGGCATGAATACCCGCTCAGCGGTCCGGCGCACTACATCTATAATGATATCGCGCTGGTCACTTGAGGCGGTGATATCAAGAAAGGTCAGTTCATCGGCGCCCTGTTTGTCATACATTTCGGCAATCTCAACCGGATCTCCGGCGTCACGCAACTCAAGGAACTGGACACCTTTGACAACTCGGCCTCCCTTGACGTCAAGGCAGGGTATGATGCGTTTCGTTAACATTTCCTGGCACTTCCCTTGGTAATGGCGATGGCTTCGCTGAGCTTGATAGCTCCGGTATAAACCGCCTTGCCGGTAATAACGCCGGATATTCCGCAGGATTCAATGGCCATCAGATTTTCGATGTCTTTAAGAGTTGAAACCCCGCCCGAAGCGATAATCGGAATCGAGACGGCTTCGGCAAGTGCCCGCGTCGCTTCAAGGTTTGGTCCCTGCAGCATACCGTCGCGGGCAATATCAGTGTAAATAACGGCTGATACGCCGAATCCTTCAAATTTTCTGGCAAGATCGACCGCAGTGATATCGGTCACTTCTGCCCATCCCTGAACGGCAACCATGCCGTTTTTGGCGTCGATGCCGACAACGATACGTCCGGGAAACTTTGCACAGGCTTCGCGCACAAGTTCCGGATTACGCTGGGCTGCGGTGCCGATGATGACACGGGAAAGTCCCAGTGACAGATAGGTTTCAATAGTGGCGATGTCACGAATGCCCCCACCGAGTTGGGAAGGGATGGTGATTGCTTTAATGATGGCTTCGATGGCGGAACGATTCTTTGGTTCGCCGGCAAAAGCGCCATCAAGATCAACAATATGCAGCAGTTCGGCACCCTGATCCTGCCAGGCGCGGGCCTGGGCTGCCGGATTATCGTTAAAAACGGTATCTTTGTCCATCAGCCCCTGTTCGAGGCGGACGCACTTTCCTTCTTTCAGATCTATGGCGGGGATGACAATCATTGCAAGCCTTTCAAAAATAGTTTCGGCACAGTCTCAGTAAGTTACTTCATCGCAGCAAAATTCGTTAAAATCCGTAATCCCACATCCTGCGATTTCTCCGGGTGGAATTGAGTTGCCACGACGTTGTCTTTCCAGAGAGCGGCACAGAATTCAACTCCGTAAGTGGCAGTGGCGGCTATTACCGACTCATCATCTGGCATTTCGTAGTACGAGTGAACGAAGTAGACATTGCTGCCGTTCTCCACTCCGGCAAAGAGCGGCCCCGGGCGTTTGATATTCAGCTGATTCCACCCCATGTGAGGGACTTTAAGTTTTTCTCCGTTTTCCTTCATTCCTTCAGGAAAGCGCAGCACATGGCCGGGGATAACGTTCAGCCCTTGGTACAGACCGAACTCAACACTGTCGGTAAGAAGCAGTTGCATGCCGACGCAGATCCCGAGGAAGGGACGGCCGCCGGCAATAATTTTGAGGATCGGCTCAACAAAACCGGCCTGCTCAAGGTTGCGCATGCAGTCGCGAAAGGCTCCGACACCTGGCAACACAACCTTGTCGGCGGACAGTACAACCTGCGGGTCAGCGGTAACAATCGCTTCGGCCCCGATTTTTTCAAAACCCTTTTGAACGGAACGGAGATTGCCCATTCCGTAATCTATGATGGCGATCATATTGTCAGCCCGCGATCTTTGAGAAGTCGGCAATCTTTCCGAACATGCGGGCGATTGCCGTCAGCAGAGCCAGACGGTTGGTGCGCACCCGCTGATCTTCGGCCATAACCATGACCCGGTCAAAAAAAGCATCCACCGGACCGCGCAGGGTGGCGATCTCGGTTAAAGCATCAAGCCATGAGCCCGAGGCAACTCTGGTTTCTACCGACGATCTGACCGTCGAGAAGGCTTCATAGAGTTCTTTCTCTGCAGCGTCTTCGAACAGCGCCGGATCAACCGGTGCATCTGTGCCATCCTTGATGATGTTGCCGACCCGCTTGAAGGCAACGGCCAGCGGCTCAAAATCGCTATGGGTTTCAAACTCGGCCAGAGCGGCAATGCGTGATTTAACATCCACCACGTCGGAGAAATCTGCGGAGACGGCGGCATCAACAGCGTCATTGGGGAAATCGTTGCCCAGCAGGTTGACAAAACGGGCGCGGAAATAATCCAGTACATCGGATGCGACCTGTTCGTGCGGACGGTTTAATTTGGCGGCCAGAAGTTTCAGCGATTTGTCTATCAGTGCAGGCAACGACAGGCGGTAGCCTTTGTCGAGAATGATGGCAATGATGCCGATCGTTGCGCGCCGCAGGGCATACGGGTCGGCAGCGCCGGTCGGTATCAGGCCGACTCCGAAACAGCCGCAGATCGTATCAAGCTTGTCGGCAATCGACACAAATGCGCCGATATCCGATGCCGGTAATTCTCCGCCTGCCTGAGTCGGCAGGTAATGCTCGGCGATGGCGTTGGCGACGTCGCTGTTTTCCCCTTCCAGCAGGGCATACTCCCGCCCCATAATTCCCTGCACTTCAGGGAATTCCCCAACCATACCGGATACCAGGTCAGCTTTGCAAAGCCGGGCCGCACGGGACGTCTGGGCTTTTACTGCCGGTTTAAGCAGTTCGGCCAGGCCTTCCGCCAATTTTTTGAAGCGTTCCATCTTTTCAAAGGAGGTTCCCAGTTTCTGCTGGTACACAACTTTTTTGAGCGACTCCACCCGTTCGTCCAGGCGAACTTTCTGATCTTCCTCAAAGAAGAATCGGGCATCAGATAAACGGGCGCGGAGAACCCGCTCGTTTCCTTTGACAACGACCGAGGAATCTTCGGCCAGGGTGTTGTTGATGGTAATAAAGCCGGGCAGCAGGCCACCGTTGGCGTCAACGATTGAAAAATAGCGTTGATGACTGCGCATGGAGGTGATCAGCACCTCTTTTGGAACCTTCAAAAATTCAGGGGAGAAGGTGCCGTGCACGGCACTCGGATACTCCACCAGATAGGCTACCTGTTCCAGCAATTCCTCATCGGGAAGTAAATGGCCGCCGGCGGCTGTGGCAACACGGTGTGTTTCCCGGCGGATGATCTCTTTACGTTTTTCCGGATCGGGAATGACGAAATGCCGTTCGCACTCGACCAGATAGTTGGCATAATCACTGACCGGGAAGGTGGTGTTGGCCATGAAACGATGACCCCGTGAGATCTTCCCGCTGTCAATGTTGCCAAACGAGAAAGGGACGATTGTGCCGTCAAACAACGCCACGATCCAGTGTATCGGGCGGGCAAAACGGACATCCTGATCGCCCCAGCGCATTGATTTTTTGAACGGGATATTGGCGACCAGTGACGGGAGTATCTCTGTCAAAAGTTCGTAAGTCGGTCGGCCGGTTACCTGTTTGCTTACAAACAGGTATTCACCTTTATCGGTTGTTATGGTTTGCAAGGCGGAAACATCGACACCCTGGCCGCGGGCAAAACCTTCGGCGGCTTTGGTTGGTTTGCCGGCAGCGTCGTATGCCGCTTTGACCGATGGACCGGTGGCGGTAATCTCGCCGTCCGGTTGAACGGCGGGAATGCCCTGTACTACCAGAGCCAGTCGCCGTGGCGTTGCCAGGGTTTTTATCTCAGTAAAGGTGAGGCGGGCAAGCGCCAGTTCTTTGGTGATGATTGCTTCCATTTCGGCGGTGGCGCGAGGTATAAATCCGGCCGGAATTTCTTCGCAGCCTATTTCAAGGAACAGTTCTTTGGTGCTCATCAGACGACACCTCCTTTCAGCAGTGGAAAACCAAGACGCTCGCGCATCCGCAGGTACCCCTCGGCACAGACGCGGGCTACGCCCCGTACGCGACCGATGTAGGAGGCGCGCTCGGTAACAGAAATAGCGCCGCGGGCATCAAGCAGGTTGAAGGTGTGGGAGCATTTCATGACGTAATCGTAGGCTGGCAGCACCAACTCTTTCTCGACAAGACGAAGGCACTCTTTTTCATACATCGTAAAGAGCTGTAGCAGCATGTCCACATCCGCTTCCTCGAAGTTGTGACGCGAAAATTCTACTTCGCTTTCGTGGTGGATATCGCCGTATTTGATTCCTTTGACCCATTCCAGGTCGTAGACGTTGTCCACACCCTGCAGGTACATGGCGATGCGCTCGCAGCCATAGGTAATCTCAGCCGGAATCGGTTTGAGGTCGATGCCGCCGGCCTGCTGAAAATAGGTGAACTGGGTGATCTCCATGCCATCCAGCCAGACCTCCCAGCCGAGACCCCAGGCGCCGAGGGTCGGTGATTCCCAGTCGTCTTCAACAAAGCGGATGTCATGTTTTGCAGGATCAAGGCCGAAGGATCGGAGTGAATCCAGGTACAGATCCAGAATGTTAAGCGGCGATGGCTTCATGATGACCTGGAACTGGTAGTAATGCTGGAGCCGGTTCGGGTTTTCGCCATACCGACCATCGGTGGGGCGGCGTGACGGTTCAACGTACGCCACATTCCATGGTTCCGGGCCGAGTACGCGCAAAAAAGTCGCCGGATTGAAGGTGCCGGCACCTTTTTCAGTGTCATAGGGCTGCTGGATAATGCATCCCTGTTTTGCCCAATAGCCTTGCAGTGAGAGGATAAGATCTTGAAATGTCACGCATGTACCTCCGGATGGGGAGTGTGATGGTCTGGTGCCGAAAAGAAATGTATCTAATAGCAGGAATAGCGGCTTCGGTCAAGGTTGCGAAGATACTATTCCGGAAAAACAGGTGTGGTAGTGAAAAAAATATAATCCGACTGTGTCTATAAGTGTATCAGGTGTGAAAGCGAATCGGTGACGAATGTGGCCTGATCCAGTCGCTCGGCAGGATAGCTGTTTGTGACGGCACAAACCATTAGTCCGGCTGCTTTGGCTGAGGAAATTCCCGCCGGTGTATCTTCTATGGCAATGGTCACGTCTTTGGAGAAGCTGCTGTTATGTGCGGATTGCAGGCGCTGGAAGGCAAGTTGATAGCATTCGGGGTCCGGCTTGCTTACGGCGACGTCGTCAGCCGTTACGATTACATCAAAACAGTCAGAGATACCAAGCATGGTCAGGATGGGGTCGATGTCAGACCGGAGTGCTCCACTACAGATGGCCAGGGGAAATTTGTGGGTATGCAGGTGTGAAATCAGGTCCACCACCCCCGGGTACGGAGTAACTTCCGAGCGGATAATCTCTTGGAAATAACCTGCTTTTTGCTCGATGAGCGAATGTAATCCTTCCGGGGAGAGAGTTTTTCCATTTGAAGAAAAGGCATGTTTAAACGCATCCCTGTCATCGAAACCTATATATGTTTCAACATACTCCTGCCAGGTGAAATGGAGGTCGAGCGGTTCCAGGGCCCTTTGGAAAGCGGCATAATGAAGTGGTTCAGTATCAACGATAACACCGTCAAAATCGAAAATAACGGCTTCTGCATGTATTCCATTCGGTAGGTTGATCATATACGTGGTGTGTCCTGTCTTTTCCTGTATTTGGCTGAGCGCCGCACCATGCTACCTAACTATTATGGAAAGTGTCAAGCGCATGCCGAAACAGTGAGAGATTTGTCCTGTATACATTATTTTGAATTTACACGTAAATATGGTTGACGATTTGCTATAATGCTCTATTATTTACTACTGGTTTCGCCTTTGCCGGTGAACGTACAGAATATCATAAATCAAGGAGGCAGTGATGGCTTTACGAGTTGCAATCAACGGGTTTGGCAGGATTGGCAGAATGGTGCTGAGAGCAGCATGCAAAGACAAAAATATCGAGTTCGTGGCGATTAACGATCTTACCGATGCGGCGACCCTTGCCCACCTTTTCAAGTATGATTCAGTGCATGGCACCTTCCCCGGTACGGTCGTGGCCAAAGATAACCAGTTGATCGTTAACGGCAAGGCCATTAAGATTTATGCGGTCAAGAATCCGGCCGAATTGCCCTGGAAAAAAGACAAAATCGACGTTGTGCTTGAATCAACCGGCATATTTACCTCCAAAGAGAAGGCCGGCATGCATATTCAGGCAGGAGCAAAGAAGGTCGTTATTTCGGCACCGGCAACCAACGAAGATATTACTATCGTTATGGGGGTCAACGACCATCTGTACGACCCGAAAAAACATGTCATTATTTCCAACGCCTCCTGCACGACCAACTGTCTTGCACCGGTAGCAAAAGTTCTGCACGACACCTTCGGCATCGAAAAGGGTTTGGTAACAACAGTTCATTCGTATACCAATGATCAAAATATCCTCGATCTGCCTCACAAGGACCTGCGCCGGGCGAGAGCCGCTGCCATGTCCATGATTCCGACAACCACCGGAGCAGCCAAGGCGGTTTCTCTCGTGTTGCCGGAACTGAAAGGAAAGTTGGACGGTATGGCTATCCGCGTACCAACCCCGAATGTTTCGGTTGTGGACCTTGTTGTGACATTGACGAAAAAAGCCGATGCCGCCAAGGTGAATGCGGCTCTTAAAAAAGCATCAAAGGGATCACTTAAGGGTATTCTCGGTTTTGAGGAAGCGCCTCTTGTTTCAATTGACTTCAATGGCAATCCGCTGTCATCAATCGTTGATGCCTCTTGCACAAAAGTAATCGGCGATACGATGGTGAAAGTGCTCTCCTGGTACGATAATGAATGCGGTTTTTCAAACCGGGTTGTTGATCTCTTCCGCTTGATTGCTTCTAAAAAATAATAACCAATCAGTTTTGTAAAGGAGAGGGGGGAAATGATTCCCCCTCTTTTTTTGCCGCTTAAGAGGGTCAACAAATATTTTGGAGGTGGACTGTGCCGATTCGTTACATTGATGAAATCAAGGATCTGAAGGGGAAGAAGGTTTTTATTCGTGTCGATTTTAACGTGCCACAGGATGACAAGGGGGTTATTACCGAAGACACCCGCATTGCAGGTGCGGTGCCAACTATAAAGTATGCTCTTGAACAAGGGGCCAAAGTTGTCCTGGCTTCTCACCTCGGTCGTCCCAAAGGGGAGAAAAAAGCCAAGTACAGTATGGCTCCTGCCACAGTGCGACTCTCTGAATTGCTCGGCAAGCCGGTGATTCAGGCACCTGACTGCTTCGGGCCGGAAGTTGATGCTCTTATCAATGCCATGAAACCTGGAGAAGCGGTCATGCTTGAAAATGTCCGTTTCTATGCCGGAGAAGAAAAAAACGATGCCGACTTTGCCGCAAAACTATCTAACGGCTGCGAAATTTATGTTAACGATGCGTTTGCGGTATCGCATCGCGCCCATGCATCGGTAGAGGCTATTACCAGGCATATCCCGGTCATCGCTGCCGGTTTTCTGATGAGAAACGAAATGACATTTTTTGACAAGGCAATGCAGAACCCGGTCAGGCCACTGGTTGCAATACTTGGCGGCGCCAAGGTTTCCGGCAAGCTTGAAGTGCTTGAAACGCTGATCAACAAGGTTGATAAGGTTGTCATCGGTGGCGGCATGGCTTTTACCTTCCTGAAAGCCATGGGCTATAACGTCGGCAAATCGCTGGTGGAAG
>JANXZX010000034.1 GCA_025355325.1 Geobacteraceae bacterium | reverse complement strand
TGCCCCGCTGCGGCATCTTGCAACTGCACCAACTGCGGGATGAAACTGAGCTGAATCAGGTTCGTCGTATCCGTCACGATGCACGTCGCATACGTGATAATAAAATCTGAATCCGACTGGATCCCGATCTGGTTGGTCAATGTTAAGCTGGCCGTCAGTGGCAAAAACTCTGTCGGATAGCCATAAAAGTTTTTGCGTGTCCAACGAAACTGCGGTGGCAAGAGCGACAACAGCCCCAACAAGGTTGGCGCGGGACTCTGCGTATTCGCCATCGGTTCATTTCCCATGCGGCGTTGTGTCTGTGGTGCAGTCATTGTTCGATCCTCTCAAAATGCAGTGGAAACGATCGGGCCTGTGATCCTTGCTCCCAGACGCGATACCGTTTCGTGATGGCCGTGCGATCATCGCCGTACTGCTGTGGGCAGCAGTGTCGCCACCACTGCCCACAGCCCTGCTGTTGCTCCCTCCCGCCCCAACTACCGTACCGGACGGCTCAGGACACCGTGCAGCGACAACCGACCCTTGCGGGTGGCAACCAGTGCAGCGGCAACGCCTGTGATCGTACAGATAAACGTTTGCTTCGGCGGAAAGACAATCGATCCGCCGACATTGTAGCCACCATCGGGATACCAGTTCGATGCGTAGTTGCCCAAACCACTTGCGTTGGGCGATCCCAGTTGATAGTTGACAAACACGCCACCGCTCGAATGGACAGCGTGGAGCGGCACCTGTAGATATTTCTTCTGCGCGATGTTCAAGTTCAGAATCGCGCGGGCACCGTTCTGGATCTGCACCAAGTCATCCAGAATCGTTGGCGCACCGGACGATGCTTGCGAGCTGGCGGCAATCAGCCAATCCAACGTGACGGCAAACAAACGGAAATACTGTTCGGCACTGAACGTATTGGCCTGTTCAATGTTGCTGATCGTTGGATCCGCGTTCGGAGCCGCAAAGAACGATACCGTTGTCCAGAGTGTCGCGAAATCTTGCGAATCGTACCAGACATACGGAATGCTTTCTGGCTGGGTACTATTGCCCGGACGGGCATCGGCATCCAGCTGTTGATACGTGTACGCCTTAATGTCGAATCTCACTGCCATGGTATTATCCCCCCGCGCGTGGATGAAGCGCGTTGTGTGAATGGTGGCCGGGAATACCGCCGTAGTGCGCTATTCCCGGCTCCATCGTTCCTGTCCTGCCCTACGGCCCTGCTCGACGCTTCACAGCGTTGATCCTTACGACATAATCCCGTCGCTGTAGGCATCCCCACCGATCCATCCGGTATTGATCCCTCCGAGCGCACTATTCGATGGCCGTGGCGCACCAACTGGCATTGCTGCCCACGCCCCCATCTGCGGCAACGCGGCCCACGCATGGACACCGCCACCACTCCGGCCCAGCCCACCATCACCCAGCATCGGCCCGATCACGGGCACATCCGCTGCCAACGCGGAAATGACACCGCTGGTCGCACCAGCCAAGTAGAATGCGGTCATGCGATCGGACTTGCTGATTTTCTTCACGGCCATTGCCGACAACACACCCACCAACAACTGCATGGCCCCCTTGCCAATCGCGCTGGTCTGCCCAAACGGGATCTTCCCCGCAACAAGCTTTGTTACGCCACGGCCAACCGCGACCACTGCACCATCTTTCAACCCCTGCACCAACATCTTCACCACGCCGCCACTCATCCCCGGATTCCGGCGATGCTTGCGATGCGCCTTGCGACGGCTCACGGGATTGTACCGTGAGGGATTCTTACGCACTCGATGCTTCGTGTGTGCCGCTGCTGCCCGCACCGGGCGGCGGCGGCGGGGTTTCCTCACAGCCGAGCGCGGTGCATTACGCTTGCGTTTGTGCTTGCGCGTTGCCATTGTGCTGCCTCCTGTCCGGCGCGGATTCAATGACACTGCAACTCCACCCCGCGCCTTCCGCGCAGCTGCAGCCCGTTCGCGCACCATTGCGACAAACGATTTTCGTGCCCTCAGTTGTGCGGGCGATGCCGCTTTTTTCCGGCGTTTCGCCCGTGGACGTGGACGCAGCGGATTCTTCCGGCGACGGCCCCGCGGATTGATCAAATACGGCATCTCGCTCATACGTTGCTCCGGTTAAACATCATGCATCGCCCATATTAGCTCCCAGACTTATAGGGGCATCGAAGTTGACGGTGTTGGCGGAGTTTTGATTCACGGTGGGCAGGGTGGCGCCGTTGTTTGTGAAGGTAATGCCGCTGGTTCCAGCGAGTGTGACGGTAGAGGCGAAATTGGCCTGGTTGAGCAGGAAACCGTTGTTGAGATCGTTGGTGGCGGTGTAGGTACCGGACTGATTGAAATTGAGTGTGTAGGTGGCGAAACCTGTGGCGGCAGGCCCCGCACCATCGCTGAAATTGTTAGTCCAATTGGCAGCACTGCTCCAGTTGCCAGAAGCGGTGGCCCAGTTGAAGGTGGTTGGCTGAGGAGCGATGGTGACCGTGACGGTGTAGGTCTTGGTCGAGTTGTCCAACGCGGTGATCGTGTAGGTTTGTGGGGTGGTGAAATTTCGTGCGCTGCCAGAAACCGGGCTACCGGTGGCCG
>JANXZX010000016.1 GCA_025355325.1 Geobacteraceae bacterium | reverse complement strand
AAGCACATTATATTTACGCAGGACTCTGTACAATCAACTGAAGGAGTATTGCAAAAATGAATATTTACTCCGTAATCAAGAAACCTCATGTTACTGAAAAAACATCTTTGGGGTCTGACACAAACAATACTGTTGCGATAGTTGTTGATAAATCAGCAAACAAGATCGAAATCAAACAGGCCATTGAGAATCTGTTCAAAGTCAAGGTTTCGAATGTCCGCACGGTCACAGTGGCCGGCAAAGTTAAACGTTCAGGCAAAACTTACGGCAAACGTTCCAACTGGAAGAAGGCTTATGTTACGCTCCAGGAAGGGCAATCAATAGATTTCTTTGAAGTCTAACTAATACGTTTGAGGTTCACAATGGCAATTAAGAGCTATAATCCAACATCAGCTGGACGCAGACATCAAACCTGCTCTACATTTGATGAGATAACTAAAACTACTCCTGAAAAATCATTGCTCGTCTCTCTCAAAAAGAGTGGCGGCAGAAATGCAAACGGTCGTATTACTTCGCGCCATCAAGGCGGCGGTCATAAGCAGAAATATCGTATTATAGATTTTCGACGTGACAAGCGCAGTATTCCCGCTACGGTAGCAAGTATTGAATATGATCCGAATCGCAGTGCACGTATTGCGCTTCTAAATTATGCAGATGGCGAAAAACGCTATATTCTTGCACCTCTTGACCTAAAGGTTGGAGATGTAATTATCAGCGGTCCTGAAGCTGATATTAAGCCCGGTAATTCTCTGCCGTTACGAGCAATACCACTCGGTACTGTTATTCACAATATCGAGTTAAAGATTGGCAAGGGTGCTCAGTTAGCGCGAAGTGCCGGTACATTTGCTCAGCTTATGTCAAAAGAGGGCAAATATTCGCAAGTAAAGCTTCCTTCCGGTGAGGTGCGTCTAGTTCTTCAGGATTGTTATGCGACTATCGGCCAGGTCGGAAATACCGATCATGAAAATGTGAATATCGGCAAAGCCGGTCGTTCACGTTGGCTTGGAAGACGTCCAAAAGTTCGAGGCGTTGCAATGAACCCTGTAGACCATCCACATGGTGGTGGTGAGGGTCGTACTTCCGGCGGACGTCATCCTGTAACTCCGTGGGGTATTCCTACAAAGGGTTACAAAACTCGTACCAATAAAACTTCTGATCGCTTCATTGTTAAGAAGCGTAGTAAATAATACGTTGAGAGGCTGAGATACTATGGCACGTTCGATAAAAAAAGGTCCGTTTATTGATGACCACCTGAACAAAAAAGTTCTGGCTGAAGGTCCGAATTCAAAGAAAATCATCAAGACATGGTCGCGTCGTTCAACGATCAGCCCTGATTTTATCGGGTGCAGTTTTGCAGTCCATAATGGCAAAAAATTCATCCCTGTTTTCGTTACTGAAAATATGGTTGGTCATAAAATGGGTGAATTTGCTCCAACAAGAACATTTCACGGTCACGCAGCTGATAAAAAGAGCAAAGTCAAGAAGTAGTAAGGGAGCTTATAAATGGAATCCAACGCTAAACTCTCATCTGTACGCCTTTCGCCACGTAAAACACGTCTTGTTGTAGACCTCGTTCGTGGTAAAGGTATTCAAGATGCACTTAATATTCTGCGGTTTATGCCTCAGCCTTCTGCAAAGCTTGTTTCAAAGCTGCTTAAATCTGCCGTTGCAAACGCCGAACAAAAAGGTGTTTCTGATGTTGATCGCTTAGTAGTAAAGACAATATTTGTTGATGGTGGTGCTGCACTTAAACGTTTTGTTCCTCGTGCAATGGGGCGTGCCAGCAAAATACGCAAACCAACTAGTCATATTGCTGTAACCCTTTCAGACTCGAAATAGTTTTAATACGTGGAGGTGTAGGTTGGGACAAAAAATTAATCCGATTGGCTTCAGGCTCGGTGTAACGAAAACGTGGGACTCAAAATGGTATGCTGAAGCGGATTATGCCAAGCTGCTGCATGAAGATCTTGCTATTCGGAAATTTTTGAAAAAACGTCTGTACAGTTCCGGTGTTTCGAAAATTGAGATTGAGCGTGCCGCCAACAAGTGCAAAATAAATATTTTTACTGCAAGACCGGGTCTTATCATTGGTAAAAAGGGATCCGAAGTAGAAACTATTAAAAAAGAACTTGCGCTTATATCCGCAAAAGAGATCTTCATTACCATAAATGAAGTTCGCAAACCCGAATTAGATGCTCAGTTAGTGGCTGAAAATGTCGCTCTGCAACTTGAAAGAAGAATTGCTTTCAGGAGAGCTATGAAGAAAAGTGTTACTTCTACTCTCAAATTTGGTGCAAAAGGAATTCGTATCACTTGTTCCGGTCGTTTAGGTGGAGCTGAAATGTCTCGTACAGAGTGGTATCGTGAAGGCAGAGTTCCTCTTCACACACTGCGAGCTGATATTGATTACGGTTTTGCCGAAGCAAAGACAACCTACGGACTGATTGGTATCAAAGTGTTGATTTTTAAGGGCGAAATTCTACCTGGTAAATAATTATTTATATTGCACAATAGGAGCACGTATCGATGTTAATGCCGAAACGGGTAAAACATAGAAAGCAGATGAAGGGTCGCATGTCCGGCAAGCCCTGTAGAGGTATTGAGCTCTCCTTTGGTGAATTCGGTCTTCAGGCTACTGAGTGCGGTTGGCTTGATTCACGTCAAATAGAAGCAGCTCGTATAGCGATGACTCGCTATATCAAGAGGGGTGGTAAAATTTGGATTCGTGTCTTCCCGGATAAGCCACTTACTGCAAAACCTGCTGAAACCAGGATGGGTAAAGGAAAAGGATCCCCGGATTCTTGGGTTTGTGTTGTAAAGCCTGGTGTGGTTTTGTATGAAATGGAAGGCGTGACGGAAGAGATTGCACGTGAAGCTCTCAGGCTTGCTGCTCATAAACTACCGCTCTCTACCAAGTTTATAATGAGGGGGGAAGCCCATGAAGCCTAATGATCTTAGAAATATATCAGCTGAAGAATTGTTGAAGAAGCATTCTGAGTCAACTCAGGAGCTATTTAACTTAAAATTCCAGCTACACACCGGCAGACTTGAGAATACTTCCAAGCTGAAGAGCCTTCGTAAGAATATTGCTAGAATTAATACAATTCTCACCGAAAGTAAGGCAGGGGGAGTAACGAAATGAGTGAACGCGGTCACAGAAAAACTCAAGTAGGCGTTGTTGTAAGCGACAAGATGGAAAAGACTGTAGTTGTTAAAGTTGATCGTCTTGTAAAACACAGTGTCTATAGCAAGTATATTAAACGTAGCGTAAAATATAAAGTTCACGATGAGCGTAACAGTTCCAAAGTAGGAGATCGTGTACAGATTATTGAATGCCGCCCTTTAAGTAAAGATAAGCGCTGGAGTCTTAAACAGATAATTGAAAGCATCTCTTAGTATAGGGAGTAACATCTAATGATTCAAATGCAGACAATACTGGATGTAGCCGATAACTCCGGTGCAAAAAAACTTTTTTGCATTAAAGTTCTGGGTGGATCTAAAAGAAAATATGCTGGTGTTGGTGATATTATAGTTGCTTCAGTTCGTGAAGCTCTGCCGAATTCTAAGGTTAAAAAGGGCGATGTCGTTAAAGCAGTTGTAGTTAGGACTGCTAAGGCTTTGGGTCGTCCTGACGGATCTTATATCCGTTTTGATGATAACTCGGGTGTTGTCATCAATAATGCTAAGGAACCGGTTGGTACGCGTATCTTCGGTCCGGTTGCCAGAGAATTGCGTGCTAAAAAGTTTATGAAAATTATTTCTCTTGCACCGGAAGTACTATAAAAATATCGGAGAATGATGATGCAAGTCACGAAACCTCATGTTAACAAAGGTGATACCGTTATGGTTATTGCCGGTAAGGAAAAGAGTAAAACTGGCAAAATTCTTCAGTTGCTCCCGAAAAAAAACGGGGTGATTGTTGAAGGACTAAATTTAGTTAAACGCCATGTTAAAGCTCGCGGAAATGAAGCTGGTGAAATTAAGGAGAAGGAAGCACGAATTCACATCTCCAATGTTATGCCATATTGTTCAAAGTGCTCAAAACCTGTGCGGACTAGTAAGAAAATTTTGGAAAATGGCGAAAAACAACGTGTTTGTGTAAAGTGTGGCACAACGCTTTAGAATTACTTTGGAGGAATTTAGCTAATGTCTCGTTTAAAAGATATATATTCATCGGAAATCGTTCCCAAGCTTCGTAATGACTTCAGTTACAAATCTGCAATGCAGGTTCCGCAGATCAAGAAGATTGTTGTTAACATGGGTCTTGGTGAGGCGATTCAGAATGTGAAGATACTTGATTCTGCAACCACTGAACTTGGCTTGATTACCGGACAAAAATCAGTGATTACAAAAGCCAAGAAATCAATTGCAACTTTTAAATTACGTGAAGGTATGCCAATTGGTTGTATGGTAACACTTCGCCGTGATCGTATGTATGAGTTCCTTGATCGTCTGATCAATGTCTCACTTGCCAGGGTTCGTGATTTTAAAGGTGTATCCGGTAAAGCATTTGATGGCAAGGGTAATTATACACTGGGTATCAAGGATCAGCTTATTTTTCCTGAAATAAGTTACGATTCAGTTGATAAGATTAAAGGGATGAATATTACGATAGTAACAAGTGCTAATACTGACGAAGAAGGTAGAGCACTTCTCAAGTACCTGGGCATGCCGTTCAGGAACTAAGACATCTGGAGGATTCTGTGGCAAAAGTATCAATGATTATTAAGTCTCAGCGTGAACCTAAGTTTAAGGTTAGGCAACATAACCGTTGTCCGGTCTGCGGCCGCCCAAAAGCGTTTTATCGCAAGTTCGAGATGTGCAGAATATGTCTGCGCAAGTATGCCTCGTCTGGCCAGATTCCCGGCGTGATAAAATCGAGCTGGTAACTAAAAGCCACATATAGATAAAGAGACAGGAGCACATTAACAATGTCCATGACAGATCCGATTGCTGACATGCTTACCAGAATTAGAAATGCAAATATGGTAAAGCACCAGAAAGTAGATATTCCATCATCCAATATGAAGGTCAGCATTGCTAATGTTTTAAAGCAAGAAGGCTTCATTAAGAACTATAAGGTTATCTCTGATAACCTTCAGGGTGTCTTACGCGTGTACTTGAAGTATATTGATGAGAAAGATAGCGTTATTAATGAGATTAAGCGTGTTAGTAAGCCAGGTGGCAGGGTTTATGTCAAGTCTGAGGATATTCCGCTGATAAAGAGCGGACTTGGGATTGCAATTCTTTCCACGTCTAAGGGAATAATTACTGATAATGCTGCCCGTAAGTCCGGTGTAGGCGGCGAGCTGATCTGCACTGTCTGGTAATAACAGCGACAAGGAGTATTGTTAGATGTCTAGAATAGGTAAATTGCCAATTGAAATACCAAAAGGTGTAAAGATTTCTTACTCGGATTCAGTTTTGTCAGTTCAAGGTCCGGGCGGTTCTCTAACCCGTCAGATTATGTCTGTAGTAACTCTTGATATTCATGATACTGCTATTAATGTTGCTCGTTGTGATGATTCAAATGCCGCTCGTGCTGCACATGGACTTACACGTACATTGATTAGTAATATGGTTGTCGGTGTTACCACGGGTTTTAAAAGAGATCTTGAGATTAATGGCGTTGGTTACCGAGCCGAAGTTAAAGGTAAAGAGCTTGTTCTTGCTCTTGGGTATTCCCATCCAGTTAATTTCCCAATACCTGATGGAATTTCCATCGATGTTGAGAAGATGACGAAGTTGTCTGTTAAAGGTTTTGATAAGGAGCTGGTTGGTCAGACAGCCGCCAAGATCAGATCGTTCCGTAGTCCTGAGCCATATAAAGGCAAAGGGATTAAATATGCTGACGAGACTATCCTGAGAAAAGCTGGTAAAACCGGCAAGAAATAGTCTTTATAAGGAGATTTTGTGGCTAAGACAGCAATTAAAACAATTACTCGACGCAAGCGCCAGGTCAGAGTTAGAAAAAAGGTTCGTGGTACTACCGAACGTCCACGTCTTAATGTATTCAAGAGCGCCAGGCATATATACGCTCAGATAATTGATGATGCAAAAGGTACAACTCTTGTAGCGGCATCAACACTTTCTGCTTCTGCTCAGGAGCTTACTAACACAGGCAATATTTCAGCTGCAATATTGGTTGGAAAAGAGGTAGCTAAGCTCGCTCTTGCCAAAGGTGTTTCTTCTGTAGTATTTGACCGCAACGGTTTTCTCTATCATGGTAGGATCAAAGCGCTCGCTGATTCAGCCCGCGAATCTGGACTGAACTTTTAAGCGTACGGGAGGTTTTCTTTGAGTAGGATTAATTCAGCAGAACTAAATCTTAATGACAGGGTTGTTCACATTAGTCGTGTTGCTAAGGTTGTTAAAGGTGGTCGTCGTTTCAGTTTTTCGGCGCTCATAGTAGTTGGTGATGGCAACGGTTATGTTGGTTATGGTCTTGGAAAAGCTAATGAAGTTCCTGAAGCAATCAGGAAGGGCGTCGAGCAGGCTAAGAAAAACCTTATAAAAGTTCCTGTGAATTCTAACCAGACTATTCCTTTTGAGATTGAAGGTAAATTTGGTGCAGGGAAATTGCTTATGAAGCCTGCTTCACCAGGTACTGGCGTTATAGCTGGTGGTGCTGCACGTGCAATTTTTGAAGCAGCAGGAATCAATAATATTCTTTCTAAGTGTTTGGGTTCTAACAACCCACATAATGTTATTAAAGCTGCTTTCGAAGGTCTTAAACGCCTTAAAACACCTGAAGAGATTGCCGCACGGCGTGGTATAACTGAATAATTTAATATGCGGGGAATTAATTATGAGCGGTATGCTTAAAATAACACTCACTAAAAGTACTATTTGCACGCCCAAAAAACACCGGGCTGTTGTATCGGGTCTTGGTTTGTCAAAACTTAACCAGACAGTTGAACGTCAGGATAGTCCGCAAATTAGAGGTATGATTAATAAAGTCGGTCATCTTTTGACCGTTGAATAGATAAAGGGGTTGACTTTTATGGAACTTAACAATCTTAGACCTTCTGTTGGGTCAACAAAGAATAGAAAACGTATTGGCCGTGGTACTGGTTCTGGTCATGGCAAAACTGCTACTAAAGGACATAAAGGGCAGAAAGCCCGTTCTGGTGGAAGTATAAAAGCCGGCTTTGAGGGCGGGCAGATGCCATTACAGCGTCGCTTACCGAAACGCGGATTTACCCCGATTGACAAGGTCGTTTACTCTCTCGTTAATGTTAGTCAGTTAGATATGTACGAGTCTGGTACTGTTGTTGACCTTACTTCTCTTATTACAGCCGGCTTTATTAAGTCTGAGCGGTTTGCCGTTAAGATTCTTGGCAATGGCGATCTTACTAAGCCTTTAAAAGTAACAGCTCATAAATTCAGTCAGGCTGCGAAAGATAAAATAATTGCTGCTGGTGGCAGTTTTGAGGAGATTGCATAGTGTTTGAAGCCCTCCAGAATATATTCAAGATTCCTGAATTAAAAAAGCGCGTTATGTTTTCATTGGGGATGCTTGCCGTATATCGTGTTGGCTGCCACATACCAACTCCAGGGATTGATAGAATTGCTTTAGCTCATTTTTTTAAGCAGTCACAAGGAACTCTTTTAGGGCTTTTTGACATGTTTTCAGGTGGTGCATTAGAGCGTTTAACTGTTTTTGCGCTCGGTATCATGCCATATATTTCATCATCCATCATTTTTCAGCTTCTTACGGTTGTAGTTCCGGCAATTGAAAAACTTTCGAAAGAAGGTGAGTCCGGTCGCAAAAAAATAATTCAATATACTCGCTATGGAACGATGGTTCTCAGCGTTGTTCAAGGTCTAGGTATTGCTGTTGGTCTTGAAAGTATGCGTGGTCCGGCAGGTGAACTTGTCGTGCCAAGTCCCGGTTGGGGCTTTAAAATCCTGACAGTCATTACTTTAACAGCCGGGACTGCTTTTATTATGTGGCTTGGTGAACAGATGTCTGAAAAAGGCATAGGCAACGGTATCTCGTTGATTATCTTTGCAGGAATTGTAGTAAGGTTGCCTGGAGCGATTGTAAATACTTTTAAATTGTTAAATGCCGGTCAAATTTCACTTTTTGTGATCATTTTTGTTCTTGTTGTTATGGTCGCCGTCATTGCAGCAATTGTTTTTGTGGAACGTGGTCAGCGTCGTTTAGCTATCCATTATGCTAAGAGAGTTGTTGGTCTTAAAACATTTAATGCACAAACATCTCACTTACCTTTAAAGATAAATATGGCTGGTGTTATTCCCCCGATTTTTGCTTCTTCGATTATAATGTTTCCTGCAACTATTGCTAATTTCATTGATATACCATGGGTACAATCGGCTGCAAAAAGCCTTACGCCCGGACATTTCATTTATAATATCTTTTTCGTTGCATTTATAGTCTTCTTCTGCTACTTCTATACGGCTGTGACTTTTAATCCTTTAGATGTTGCTGAAAACATAAAAAAACAGGGTGGCTATATACCAGGCATTCGTCCGGGCAAAGAAACTTCCGATTTTATTGATACTGTTCTAACAAGGCTTACTTTTGTTGGGGCTATTTATATTTCCATTGTCTGCGTATTGCCCTCAATTTTGATTGGTAAATTTAACCTTCCATTTTATTTCGGTGGCACTGCTCTTCTGATTGCCGTCGGGGTTGGTATGGACACAGTTGCTCAGATTGAATCACACCTTATTACACGTAACTATGAAGGCTTTCTGAAAGGTGTTCATATTAAGGGAAGAAGGTAGTCGTGAATATCATTCTCTTTGGCCCTCCCGGGTCAGGTAAGGGTACTCAGGCTCAGTTTATAGTTGAGCGGTATCATATTCCCCAAATATCAACAGGAGATATGTTGAGAGCTGCAGTAAAGGCTCAGACGTCTCTTGGTAAGATGGCTAAATTGATTATGGATAAGGGTGGCCTTGTCTCTGATGATATTGTTTTAGGGTTGGTAAAAGAGCGCGTTTCACTTGATGACTGTAAATCCGGATTTATATTGGATGGATTCCCGAGGACGATACCTCAGGCAGATTCCTTGATAAGCTTGCTTGATCAGTTGGGTAAAAAGATTGACTTTGTTATTTCGCTGGATGTTGCGAGTTCCGAACTGATTAGTAGGTTGTCTGGGCGTAGAACATGCTCTTCTTGCGGTAAAGGTTATCATTTGATTTATGATAAGCCGAAACAGAGTGATGTGTGTGATGTATGTAATTCTTTGCTTATTCAGCGTGACGACGATACGGAACACACTGTTGTTAATAGATTGAAAGTATATGAAGAACAGACTGCATCACTTAAATCGTATTATAAAGATTTAGGAATCTTTTATAGTGTGACAGGAATTGGTTCAATTTCTGAAATACAGTCACAAATTAATTCAATAATTGATACAGGTGCTATTGGTGATCATTCTTAAGTCTCGCCGTGAGATTGACAGGATGAGAATAGCAAGTTCTATTGTTGCTGAGATTCTTGAAGGTTTACGTTTGTTAGTCAGTCCAGGTGTGACAACGTTTGATCTTGAGCGTTATGCTTCATCTGAAGCCAAAAAGCGTAATGCTAAATGTGCTTTTCGCGGTTATCACGAATATCCAAGTTCATTATGTTGTTCGCCTAATAACCAGGTAGTCCATGGACTTCCGAATAAAAGCCCGCTAAGCTCTGGCGATATAATTAGTCTTGACTTTGGTGTAGTTTTTGATGATTTTTACGGCGACGCTGCTATTACTGTTCCCGTTGGTGATATTTCTCCTGCGGCTAAAAGCCTTTTAGCTGCTACGGAAGAATCCTTGTACGCTGGTATAGAGATGGCTGTTTCCGGTAATAGATTGGGAGATATCTCCTCAGCAATTCAAAATTATGTTGAGAACAGGGGTTTTTCCGTAGTTAGAGACTTTGTTGGGCATGGTATTGGTAGAAGTTTACACGAAGATCCGCAGATACCTAATTACGGATTGTCGGGTAAAGGCGTGAAGCTGAAGCCTGGCATGGTACTGGCTATCGAGCCCATGATAAATGAAGGTTCTCACGAAGTTAAAGTTTTGAATGATAATTGGACCGTTGTTACGTGTGACGGTTGTTTGTCGGCTCATTATGAGCATACGGTTGCAATCACTGAAAACGGACCAGAAATATTAACGCGGATATGAGTAATATCCGTTAAGGGGATTTTATGAAAGTACGCGCATCAGTAAAAAAAATATGTGTTAAGTGTAAAATAGTTAAACGCAAGGGCATTGTTCGTGTAATCTGTGACATTCCTAAGCATTCACAACGGCAGGGTTGAGTTATTAAAGGGGGTATTTCCATTGGCACGTATTTCAGGTATTGATTTACCAAAAAACAAGAGAATTGTTATTGCATTGACTTATATCTACGGTATTGGCAATTCTTCTGCGGAGCGTATTCTTGCCGCGAATCAGATTAATCCTGATACTCGCACAGATAAGCTTACTGAGGCTGAAGTTGCTAAACTTCGCGAAGAGATAGACCGTAATTGCAAGGTTGAGGGTGACTTACGTCGTGAAATATCAATGAATATTAAACGGCTCATGGATCTCGGTTGTTACAGAGGTTTGCGTCATCGAAAAGGTCTCCCATGTAATGGTCAACGGACAAAAACGAATGCGCGCACCAGAAAAGGTCCTGCACGTACTGTTGCCGGTAAGAAGAAATAATTTAACTAGCTCTGGAGAATACGAATGGCAAGCCCATCAAAAAAGGTAGTTCGTAAGAAGAAGGAACGTAAAAACATTTCGAATGGAGTCGCTCATATTCAAGCGACCTTCAATAATACAATCATTACTATTACTGATCCTGTAGGCAATGTTGTTGCTTGGTCAACAGCTGGTGCTAAAGGTTTCAAAGGTTCACGTAAAAGTACTCCATTCGCTGCCCAGATAGCTGCTGAAGATTGCGCAAAAAAGGCACAGGAGCATGGAATGCGTACTGTAGAAGTTTATGTTAAGGGCCCTGGTTCCGGACGTGAATCTGCTCTTCGTGCACTTCAAGCAGCTGGATTTAGTATCAGTTTTATTAAAGACGTCACTCCTATTCCGCATAACGGTTGTCGTCCACCAAAAAGAAGAAGAGTCTGATTTTAATCGTAACAACTTTTAAGGGGGTTTTCATTGGCTCGATATACAGGACCTTCATGCCGTTTGTGCAGAAGAGAAAACACAGAATTATTTTTAAAGGGTGATCGTTGCTATACCGACAAGTGTGCGATTAAGCGCCGTAACTATGCTCCTGGTCAGCACGGTCAGGGAAGAACTAAAGTATCTGCTTACGGTACCCAGCTCCGTGAGAAGCAAAAGGTTCGACGTATTTATTGTATCCTTGAGAAGCAGTTCCGCAGTTATTTTAAATTGGCAGATCGTATGAAAGGTGTTACCGGTGAAAACCTGCTTTCATTGCTCGAACGTCGATTTGACAACGTAGCATATCGCCTGGGTTTTGCAACTTCTCGTTCAGAATCACGTCAGCTTGTGCGTCACGGTCACTTTACTGTAAACGGTAGAAAAGTTGATATCCCATCAATGCAGCTTAAAACAGGGGATGTTATCGAATTACGCGAAAAAAGCCGTAAAGTTGTTGCCATAAATGAAGCTCTGGAAGCAGTTGTACGCCGTGGAATTCCGCAGTGGTTAGAGCTAGATCGTGATACCTTCAAAGGCACCCTTAAAGGTGTTCCGACTCGTGAGGATATCACAACTCCTATCCAGGAACAGCTCATAGTTGAGCTCTATTCAAAGTAATTTCTGGAAGCAGCTGAATCTAGTTTTGAACGACAGCCGGAATTCTACATCCGGAGGAGGTAACAATGTATAAAAACTGGCGTGACCTTATTAAACCTAAACAGCTTCAGGTTGAAAAGGATACTTTAACTGCCACTTATGGTAAGTTTTACGCTGAACCTTTTGAGCGTGGTTTTGGTACTACATTAGGTAATTCACTTAGACGTGTTTTGCTTTCTTCTCTTCAAGGTGCAGCTATCACTTCTATCCGTATTAAAGGCGTGTTACACGAGTTCTCTGCAATACAAGGTGTTACTGAGGACGTAACTGACATAATTCTTAATCTAAAGGGTCTTCGGTTAAAACTTCACTCTTCAGAGCAGACTACTATCCACTTCAAGCACAAGGGTGTCGGGATTATTACTGCAGGTGATCTTGTTAATGGTCATAATGTTGAAGTTATGAATCCTGACCATTATATTGCCACATGTGGAAAAGATGCGAACCTTGAAGTTGAAATGACTGTCAAGATGGGTAAAGGGTATGTTTCAGCAGATAAGAATCGTGATGAAAAAGCACCAGTAGGTACTATTCCTATTGACTCTATTTATACTCCAATAAAAAAGGTTAATTTCTCGGTAACTAATGCACGTGTTGGTCAGATGACAGATTACGATAAGCTTAATCTTGAAGTCTGGACTGATGGTAGTGTTAAGCCTGAGGATGCTGTTGCATATTCTGCTAAAATTCTTAAAGAGCAACTTTCTATATTCATTAACTTTGATGAGGAGTTTGAACCTCAGATTGATGAAGAGTCCCAGGAGGATAAAGATAAGGTTAACGAAAATCTTTATCGTACAGTGGAAGAGTTAGAACTCTCTGTTCGCTCTGCAAACTGCCTCAAAAATGCCGGAATTAAGCTTATCGGTGAGTTAGTTACCAAATCCGAGTCAGAAATGTTAAAGACTCAAAATTTTGGTCGCAAATCACTAAATGAAATAAAAGATATTCTTTCGGATATGGGACTGACTTTTGGTATGAAAATCGACAGTTTTCCTGATCCGGATCTTATGATTCGTTTACGCGGTGAGCAAAAAGAAGAAGAGTAATAATTTATATCTGGTCTAGTTTAGAAAGGAATTATATATATGCGTCACAATAAAGCAGGTAGAAGACTTGGCAGAAAGACTAGCCATCGCATAGCGATGTTTAGAAATATGGTAACTTCTCTTCTTGATCATGGTAAAATTACTACAACCGATGCAAAGGCTAAAGAAATTCGTGTTGTTGCAGAGCGAATGATTACCTTAGGTAAGCGTGGCGATTTGCATTCTATGCGTCTGGCAGCCTCTGTTATTCGTGAGAAATCGGTTGTTACTAAACTGTTTTCAACCATTGCTCCACGCTATAAGGAACGTCTCGGTGGCTATACCCGCATTATTAAACTTGGTGTTCGCCAGGGCGATGCAGCACCTTTGTCTTTAATTGAGCTTGTTGAAGAAGAAATTAAAACAAGTAAAGCGTCAGTGACTTCTGCTGCGGCATAAAACTTTGCTTTAGTACTTCTGTAATGCGTAATTTGTATGACAGAGGTACTGACGCTTGAATACTCTATATTCTATATAAACAGAAACGGCGTGGATATTTCCACGCCGTTTCTGTTTATGTACGTTACAATTACGATATATTTTTCATAATATCGTACTATAAATATGAAACGTTATGTTGGGAGCGCTTATAATGACGGATGAACCTGTACGTCTAACTACGACTGTAAAGGGAGCAGGGTGCGCCGCAAAGCTGGCGCCGGGCGTTTTGGATAAAGCATTGTGTGGTCTTGATCTGCCGGTTGACCCGAATGTTCTTGTTGGCCTTGAACGGGCAGATGATGCTGGTGTTTACCGGGTTTCAGCTGACCTTGCTTTAGTTCAAACTGTTGATTTCTTTCCCCCTATGGTTGATGACCCTTTTAGCTTTGGTCAAATCGCTGCCGCCAATGCATTAAGTGATATCTATGCGATGGGAGGTGTCCCTAAAACAGCGATGAATATCGTAGCTTTCCCATCTAAAACATTGGATATTTCAATACTGCGCGCCATCATTGAGGGCGGCCTTGATAAAATGCGCGAAGCAGGCGTCGTTCTAGTTGGCGGCCATACGATTGAGGATTCTGAGCTTAAATACGGTCTTTCCGTTACCGGATACATTAGTCCGGATCGGATCATGACCAAAAAAAATCTCCAAGTTGGTGATTGCTTGATTCTCACTAAACCTCTCGGAACAGGAATTATTACTACTGCCATAAAAGCCGGACTTGCAGATCAGGCCGTGATTGATATGGTAACTATGGCCATGACTACATTAAACCGAGTTGCTGCTCTGACAATGGATAGTTTCCAGGTCCACGCTTGCACTGATATTACCGGCTTTGGCTTTTTAGGCCATCTGGCTGAAATGGTCGTTGATTCAGAATATGGTGTGAGAATAAATGCATCGAATGTGCCGATATATTCCGAAGCGCTGGAGTGGGCTGCCATGGGATTGATTCCCGCCGGCGCTTATAATAATAAAAGCTTTCGAGGCTCTTTTGTTGATTTCAGTACTGACGTTAATCAAAACGTACAGGATCTGCTCTATGATCCCCAAACTTCAGGTGGTCTCCTTATTGCCGTTGCGGCTAGAGATGCTGAAAATCTTGTCGATGCCCTTAAAATGAACGGGATAGACTGTGCTGCCATAGTCGGGGAGGTTGTTCGCGAGCCGGTCAGCAGGATCGTTGTGGTGTAAGAAAATCTAGAAATATATGGATCGTCTTTGGTTGAGTTTTAGCTTTTAAAATAGTGCGAAGGGAAATCGAATGTTAAATACGCTTGATTGTCGTGGCATGGAATGTCCTGGCCCTGTATTGCATGTCAGGAAAACCCTTTTGGATGTTTCACCTGCTTCCATAACGGTGCTTGTTGATAATGAGGCGGCTCGACAGAATGTAATTCGTCTTCTTGAGTACCAGAAATATCAGGTTACCTCTGACAAGCTTGGTGACGATATCAGGGTCACTGGCACGAAAGGCGACGGTGTAAATATTCCTGAGGAATCTTCTTTTGCGCTGCCAATAATAGAGCGCGGTGTCAGAGCGAAGAAAATAGTTGTTCTGATCACGAGTGTTCATATGGGGCATGGTGATGATGGCTTAGGTGATATGCTGATGTTCAATTTTATAAAAACACTCAAAGAGTTGGGGCCTGACCTCTGGCGTGTTATATTTGTCAATAGTGGGGTCAGCTTTACAGCTGAAGATTCTGAAGCTGTGCCCGTTTTACTTGAACTAGCCGAGACCGGTATTCAGATTATGGCGTGTGGGGCCTGCCTGGCTTTCTTCCATCTTCTTGATAAAATGCAGGTTGGTGAAGTAACTAATATGCTCGATATAGTCATCAGCATGAAGGAAGCCGACAGTGTTGTTACTGTCTGAGGTGTATAATGCCTGAAAAAGTTGCGTTTGCTAGTGAACTGATTGATTCCCACTGTGTGATTGATGTGAGAACGCCTCTTGAGTTTGAAGAAGATCACATTCCCGGAGCGCATAACGTTCCGCTCTTGACTAATGAAGAGCGTGTGGAGATAGGCACAATCTACAAACAGATTGGCCCGATTGAGGCTCGCAGGAGAGGGCTGGAGTTAACGTGTCCACGTTTCTATGGCATGGTTAGTCAAATCATTTCATTGGCTTCTGGAAGGCCAATAATCGTCTATTGCTGGCGTGGCGGATTACGGAGTGCATCTGTTGCTATGCTGGTCGAGGCATGCGGCACACCTGTCAGGCAACTTACTGGTGGGTATAAAGCATTTCGCAATCATGTGATTAATTATTTTGAAAAGTGTGATTTTCCATCTCCTGTCATCGTAATGCATGGAATGACAGGCACCGGGAAAACAACGTTTATCAACGGTCTCAGTCCTTCAAAATGGGCTACAATAGATCTTGAAGGCCTTGCCTGTCACAGAGGGTCTGCGTTTGGTGCACTCGGATTGGAACAGAATATTTCCCAGAAATATTTTGAAACAGTGCTGTGGGATGCGTTCAGGCGTTTGCCAGCTGACACGCCAATTGTGCTGGAGGGGGAAAGTCCGCGAATTGGAAAATACTCTTTGCCGGGAAGCTTGTATCAACGGATGGCTGAAAGTTGCAAAGTCTGGTGCCATGCATCTATTGAAACACGTGTTGACAGACTTTCCGCTGAATATGCCCGTCCAGAATACAGGGATGCGATGCTGGAGGCACTTGAGCGAATAAAGAAAAAACTGGGCGGAACCCGCTATGCTGAGCTGAAAAATTGCATTGAAGGGTGGGATGTTGAGGGAATTGGTCGTGGTTTGATCGAAGGTTACTACGACCGGATGTACTATAAACAGCGTTCCTGGACTCCTGATCTGGAGCTGGAGATGGAAGATTTCTCCCTGGCCGAGTCTGAGCTTGAAAAATTCTGGGGTTCACGGGCATAAATATTTGCTAAATAGCAGCAACATGCTGTTCCCCACAGTCGCTGCCCTATCGTTTTTTTTTGTCTGCCTGTTATTTGCTGGAGATATGCTTGTCAGCCATTCTTTGGCGGTATTCAACAATATCTTTTCTTAGCGAATGTAATTTCTTAATTTTTTCATCCACCATCTGTGTGTGCTTATCCAAAATGGCAACGAGCTTCGGAATCATCTGATTGGTCTCTTTTGCTTCGCCATAAGCAATGTACAACTCCTGCATTTCCTTGATTGAAAGTCCCATGTCTTTAAGCTTCATAATGAACTTGATACGCCTGACATAGTAGGGTGAATATCCTCTGTTCGCTCCATCGTTGCGCTCTTCCGATTCAATAATGCCGACCTCTTCCCAATATCTCAGTGTCCTCGTTGTTAACCCGATGCTCTTTGCCAGATCACCTATCGGAATTATCTGATTGTTTTCTTCACTGCTAGTCATAAAATCACCTTTAAATTCATATATACGATAACAGCTATTATCACGTCTGGATAACGGTTTTGTCAACCGGTCAATCTAAAACGCATCCGGAAAAGGTAAATCGAGTTTACAGAACAGTGTAACTGTAGGCAGAAGCCTGTTAGTTGCGCATAAACACACTATAGTCGCTGTTGTGTTTGATGTGTATAAAAAACTATTTTATTTTTGATTGACATGCACGTAAGCGAAATATATATAGGGTATAGTGAAAAGATATTTGATCAGATGAAATTGAACCAGCAACAAATAAATGAATCACATGGGTGTCTGTAGCCAGGGAAAGAAAAACTTTATGAAAGAGGAGGATGTGTCATGGCAAAAGAAAGTTACAATTGGAGCGAAATTGCACGAAACCCGAAGTATCTGGAGCTGAAGCGAAAGAAAAGAGTGTTTCTGTTCGGATGGTGGATTGCGTCATCGGTATATTATTTCTCCTTGCCGCTTCTTTCCGGTTATTTCCCGGCGCTGTTCAAAATCAAACTAATCGGGGTCATCAACTTCGGTTATCTGTTTATCTTGTCTCAATTCGTTGTGGCAATATTTGTTGCCATGTACTACACGAAAGTTGCCAACAGAGATTTTGATCGATTGACTGACGAACTCGTCAGAGAAATTCAATAGGGAGGAGCAGACACATGTTTACTAAGATTATATCGGCAGTTTTACTATCAATTCTCCTGACAACGGTCGGGTTTTCCGCAGAACCGTCTAAATCCGCCTCGCAGGTCGGCGTGACGGTGCCGTCATCCGCACCCGCTGTTCAAGCGTCAACTACAGTTCAAAATCCGGTCGCAGCAGCGGTTGCTTCCGCACCGGCTACACCCGTTCCGACTCCTGTCTCCGGTGTACCTACCAAGGTAAAGCCCAACCGTGCCATTACGATCAGTATGTTTTTGGTGATAATCGGAATTACCCTTTGTGTGGTTATCTGGGCGGCCAAGCAGACGAAATCTGCCGCTGATTTCTATACTGCGGGAGGCGGTATCACCGGTTTACAGAACGGATGGGCTATTGCGGGTGACTACATGTCGGCGGCCTCTTTCCTTGGAATGTCCGGACTGATTTCGCTGTACGGTATCGACGGATTCATGTATGCGGTCGGCCCAATGTTTTCATTTATCGCTATCCTGCTGGTAATTGCCGAGCCGTGCCGCAATGCCGGAAAATATACGCTGGGCGATATTCTTTCCTTCAGAACGTCACCCAAGCCTGTTCGCGCTGTGGCTGCCCTTTCCACGGTGACTGTTTCGCTCTTCTATCTTATTGCGCAAATGGTTGGCGCTGGTAAGTTGATGCAGGTTCTGCTTGACATTCCTTACCGTGTTTCTGTTGTCGGCGTCGGTGTTCTGATGGTTGGCTACGTCGTTTTCGGTGGTATGAAAGCAACAACGTGGGTACAGATCATTAAGGCTGGACTGCTGATGAGCGGGACTGTTCTGCTGGCATTCCTGGTTTTTGCAAAGGCCGGTTTCAACCCGGTTGGCTTTTTTACCGACATTGTAGGCAACCAGCTTGTTCAGGATCATGTTCGGATAAATGTACTCAAGGATGCGCTGCCCAAGCAGGGCTTCGACTATGGCCAGCGCTTCATGGAGCCGGGCCTGTTTCTTAAGAATCCACTCGATCAGATTTCACTCGGTATTGCCTGGGCGCTTGGTGCCGCTGGTCTTCCGCACATTCTGATGCGCTTCTTCACCGTCCCAAGTGCAAAAGAAGCTCGCAAGTCAATTGTAATTGCGCTGTTCATCAACAGCAGTTTTTTCTTCCTGATCAACATCATCGGTTTTGGTGCTGCTCTCTACCTGTCGCCACAACTTATCAGTTCGGTTGACAAAGGGGGCAACATGGCAACACTTCTGCTGGCCCAGCTGCTGGGCGGCGGAGCCGGTTCTCTTGGTGGAGATATGTTTCTTGCCTTTATCTGCGCCGTGGCGTTCGCAACTATTCTCGCGGTCGTTTCCGGTCTCGTCCTGGCTGCATCGGCAGCAATCGCTCATGATGTGTACGTAAATATCGTCATGGACGGCAAGGCCGACCAACAGACACAGGTCAAGGTGGCTCGTATAACTTCACTGTTTGTTGGTATCGCCGCTATTGTTATGGGGTTGGCTGCCGAAAAAGAAAATGTTGTCGCCCTGGTGGCGTTGGCCTTTGCCGTGGCAGCATCAGGCAACTTCCCGGCGGTAATGCTGTCGCTTTTCTGGAATCGCTTCAACACTGCCGGTGTTATTTCAGCCCTTCTGGTTGGTACTATCTCTGCTCTGGCCCTTGTAGTTATCTCTCCGGTAATGACCTATCCGCAGAAAATAGCCGATGATGCCAAAAAAATGATCGTAACTCTGGAAAAGAAACAGTCAGAAGGTGTCATGCTGGCAGAAAAGGATGTCAAGCTGCTTGCCAAGTCTCGCACGGATTTTGAAAAGAACGATGGCGGCACCTCCATGGTCGGCTTGAAAGCCCCGATATTCCCGCTCAAAAACCCCGGTATTGTCTCCGTGCCGATGGGGCTGATTGCGGCAATTGTGGGTACGCTGCTGTTCCGCGATAAGCGGGCCGAAGATATGTTTGACGAGATTGAGGTGCGCCAGATCACCGGTCTGGGTATTTCGAAAGCAAGTGATCATTGATTGATGGTGAGCCCTGTGCGGGAATACCTCACAGGGCTGTTGTGCCCTTGTTGGGTCACTGTTCTCTACTGAAGTTTTTTGAGGAGGGTCTCCATGTCAAACGCTGAACGTGCAGGTGATGAAGGAGTGAGTCTCCTTTATGATTTGAGTAAGGAAGAGCTGGTAAAAATAATCATCGATGATGCCAAAAACTGGCTGGCCCATGATGGCGTCTGGTTCCAGGCGATAGAAAAACGCTACGGCATGGAAGTGGCCGTTGACATTGATACTGAAGCCTGGCGTTATTTTACGGTCATTGAGGCCCGAAGAATTATGGATCGTCTTGGCATGAAGCCGGGTGGCGGTATTCCCGCATTAGTGGAATGCCTGAAGCATCGCTTCTACGCCAGACTCAATCTGCAGGACGTCATTGAACAGAGTGATACGCGGGTGGTCTTCCGGATGCTTGACTGTAGGGTACAGTCGGCCCGCAAACGAAAAGGATTGGCCGATCATCCCTGTAAATCTGTTGGCATTGTTGAATACAGTGAATTCGCCAGGGCCATTGATTCCCGTATCAAAACTAATTGCATCGCCTGTCCGCCTGATGAGCACCCGGAGACATTCTGGTGTGCGTGGGAATTTACGCTGGAAACCTGAAATGATCATATTTATTGCGGGGGAGCACATATGAATTCGACAGCAGCAGAACCATGCAAAACAGTCCATAAAGTCAGGATCGTTACCGCCACCAGCCTGTTTGACGGTCATGATGCTGCCATTAACGTCATCCGCCGCATATTGCAGTCATCCGGTGCTGAAGTAATTCATCTCGGCCATAATCGCTCGGTTGATGAAATTGTCTCTGCTGCCATCCAGGAAGATGCCCAGGGCATCGCGGTTAGCTGTTATCAAGGCGGCCATGTGGAGTTTTTCAAATATATCATCGACCTACTGCGGGAACGTGGGGAAGGGCATATCAAGGTCTTTGGCGGCGGCGGCGGTGTCATCGTCCCCGAAGAAATTGCAGAGATTGAAAAGTATGGCGTCTACAAAATATTTTCTCCGGAAGATGGCCGCAAGTTGGGATTGCAAGGGATGATCAACCTGGTGCTCACGGAGTGTGATTTCTCCCTCGAACGCGACATCAGGGCGGAAACGTCGCGGTTGGCCCAGCAGGATACCAGAGCGGTTAATACGCTGATCAGCCTGGCTGAACAGGCGGTGCATGACCATGCCTCCGGGTATGGGGAACTCCGGGGAACTATCAGGGAGATGGCGCGGGATGTGCCGGTGGTTGGAATCACCGGAACCGGTGGCGCCGGAAAAAGCTCCATAACCGATGAGCTGGTGCTCCGTTTTACCCGTGATTTTCCCGACAAGAGCGTTGCCATTCTCGCGGTTGACCCCTCGCGCCAGCGAACCGGCGGGGCTCTGCTCGGCGACCGGATCCGGATGAATTCAATCAATTCAAACCGGATTTATATGCGATCACTTGCCACCCGCGACTCCCAGACCGAGCTTTCCGCTGCAATTCAGGATGCCATCGATGTGGTCCGTGCGGCCGGCTTTGATCTGGTGTTTGTCGAAACCAGCGGTATCGGCCAGGGAAACGCCGGTGTTGTGGGGATCTGCGATGTGTCTCTCTATGTCATGACATGCGAGTTCGGTGCGCCGACCCAGTTGGAAAAGATCGATATGCTCGATTTTGCCGATATTGTTGCCATCAACAAGTTTGAACGCAAAGGAGCCGAAGATGCCCTTCGCAATGTCCGCAAACAGTATCGCCGCAACCGTAATCTCTTTGAAGTGGCTGACGAGGCGCTGCCGGTGTTCGGCACGATCGCGTCGCAGTTTAACGACCCTGGCACCAATGTCCTCTATCTGTCGCTGCTTGAAGTCATCAACCGCAAGAAGTCGTCAGAGTGGCATTCATCTCTCCGGATAACCGAAAAGGAAAGCCTGAAGAAGTACATCATACCGACTGATCGGGTTCATTATCTTGGTGAAATTGTCCAAGCGGTGCGTGGCTATCGCAAGCAGGTTAAAGAACAGGTTTCTGTTGCCCGGCGGCTCTTTCAGTTGAACGGAGCCCTGGAAGTTCTGGGCGATTCCGCTGCCAAGGCTGATCTTGATGCTCAGATAACATGTTTTGAGGCTAAGCTTCATGAAGAGCCGAAGAAAATTCTGAAGGAGTGGCCGGAACTGAAGGAATCCTACCGCCGCGACCAACTGGTCACCAAAACCAGAGACAAGGAGATCAGGAGCGATCTCTATACGACAACGCTTTCCGGCACCCGTATACCCAAGGTCTGTCTCCCTGATTTCGCTGATTGGGGTGAAATCCTGCGCTGGTGCATGTTCGAGAACGCGCCCGGATTTTTTCCGTTTACCTCTGGAGTATTCCCGTTCAAGCGCGTCGAAGAGGACCCAAAACGCCAGTTTGCTGGCGAAGGCACCCCGGAAAGGACGAACCGCCGCTTCCACTATCTCTGCAAGGATGATGACGCCAAGCGTCTCTCCACCGCTTTTGACAGTGTGACTCTCTATGGGGAAGATCCGGATTATCCACCCGATATTTACGGCAAGGTCGGCGAGAGTGGCGTTTCCATCTGCACCGTTAACGATATGCAGAAGCTGTTTGCCGGTTTTGACCTGTGTGCTCCCAACACCAGCGTTTCGATCACCATCAACGGCCCTGCTCCGATGATGCTGGCGTTTTTCTTCAATGCTGCCATTGAGCAGCAGGTTGACCGCTTTCGCGAGAAAAACAACCGGGAACCATCCGGAGACGAGTACAACGAGATTTGCTCCTGTACTCTACAGACGGTACGCGGAACTGTTCAGGCCGACATTCTCAAGGAGGACCAGGGACAGAATACCTGCATCTTCTCCACCGAATTTGCTCTGAAGATGATGGGGGATATGCAGCAGTATTTCATCGAGCAGAAAGTACGGAATTACTACTCTGTTTCGATCAGCGGCTATCATATCGCTGAGGCGGGCGCTAACCCGATCAGCCAGCTGGCTTTTACCCTTTCCAATGGCTTTACTTTTGTGGAATATTATCTGTCCCGTGGCATGCATATCGATGAGTTTGCCGCCAATCTGTCCTACTTCTTCTCCAACGGCCTTGATCCCGAATATACGGTTATCGGGCGTGTGGCCCGCCGGATCTGGGCTGTGGCGATGAGGGAGAAGTACGGCGCCAATGACCGCAGCCAGAAACTGAAGTATCATATTCAAACATCCGGCCGTTCGCTGCATGCCCAGGAAATGGATTTCAACGATATCCGCACCACTTTGCAGGCCCTGATGGCAATCTATGACAACTGCAACTCCCTCCATACGAATGCGTATGATGAGGCGGTTACCACTCCGACCGAGGAATCGGTACGACGGGCGATGGCAATCCAGATGATCATTACCAAAGAGTTTGGTTTGGCCAAAAACGAGAATTCTCTTCAGGGTTCTTTTATTATTGAGGAGTTGACCGATCTGGTTGAAGAAGCTGTGATGGCTGAATTCGAGAGGATCGACCAGCGCGGCGGGGTTCTTGGCGCTATGGAAACCCAATATCAGCGTTCCAGAATCCAGGATGAGTCGATGCTGTATGAACACAAGAAGCATAATGGTGAGCTGCCGATAGTCGGAGTTAATACCTTCCTGAATCCACGGGCTGACGAAGAGGGGTTCAATGCTCCGGGTGAACTTGCCCGGGCGACAAAAGAGGAAAAAGAGCAGCAGATTCTCAACTTGCGGGCGTTTCAGACTCTTAACAAGGGCAAGGCTCCGGAAGCTCTTAAAAAACTTCAGGAGACAGCCATCTCAGGTGGCAATATTTTTGCCGAGCTGATGGAAACGGTAAAGGTGGCTTCGCTGGGACAAATATCGCATGCGTTGTATGAAGTGGGCGGCAAATATAGAAGGAATATGTAATGAGAACCAAACTTCAATAGAACGCGGATGACGCGGATTGAGCGGATAAAGGCGGATTTTAAAATCGTTTTAAAGAATTTAAATCCGCGTAAATCCGCTCAATCAGATTTGATCCGCATTCTATTGCCTTTATCTTTGAGTTATAACTGTTATTTTTATGCAGGAGAATGTAATGGACATATTTCAGGTTTTTCGTGATCGGCGCAGTATCAGAAAATACAAGGATACTCCGATCAAACGTGAAACAATCGAGCAGGTTTTGGACGCAGCGCGTTTAGCGCCGTCCTGGAAAAATCTCCAATGCTGGCGCTTTCTGGTGCTGACCGATGCAGACAAACGGGCGAAATTACTGGATGCTTTCCCCGATGACAACCCTGGCAAAAAGGCGCTTGTCTCTGCTCCCGTGGTGATTGTTGTCTGCGGGAATCCCTCTGAATCTGATGTGGAGAATGGTATCCCGTATTTTGTGGCTGATGTTTCTATCGCGTTTGAACACCTCTGTCTGGCCGCTCATGCACTTGGGCTGGGGACCTGCTGGATGGGATGGTATGATGAGACCAGAATCAGGCAGTCTCTCGGAATTCCGGATAATATCCGGGTCGTCGGGGTTACTCCGCTTGGATATCCCGATCAGGAGCCGAAAGCGAGACCGCGTAAACATCTGGCAGAAATTGCGTATTTCAATGAATGGAACAGTACGGAGGTATAAACAATTATGCTGAATCACGCCGAAGCAATGGACAGAGTGACCACCATGCAAGCTCAACTCCAAGCCAAGGGGGTTGACGGTGCGCTGTTTATTTTTCCGATTGATGTCTTTTATTTCTCCGGTACCCGTCAGAACTCCACGCTTTGGATACCGGCAACCGGTGAGCCGGTTCTGATGGTGCGCAAGAGCCTGTCCCGTGCCAGGGCCGAGAGTGTTCTTAGCGATATTAGGCCGTTTCCGTCGAGTAAAGAGTTTCCTGCCCTGTTCGATGAACAGGTGCAGAAAATAGGTTTTACCTTCGATGTAGCACCGGTACAGCAGCTTAACTACTACACGAAACTGCTGCCGGGGCGCGAGTTTGTCGATATCTCTTCAGTCAATCGCGAAGTACGTTCGATCAAATCTGACTATGAGCTTGAACAGTTGCGACATTCCGGCGCTTCTCTCTGTTCGGTATTCAAGCAGGTGCCGCAGTTTCTCAAGGCAGGCATGCGTGAGCTTGATCTGGCAGCTGAATTTGAACATCGGCTGCGTGTTGCCGGAAACGAGGGGTATGTCCGCATGCGGGCTTTCAACCAGGAGCTTTTCATGGGACTGGCCGTATCGGCCGACGCTGCTTCCTATGGATTTTTTGACGGTGCCGTTACCGGGAGGGGGCTTTCAAATGCTTCTCCCCATGGTGCGTCTACCCATGTGATCGGCTGCGACACACCGGTTTTCCTAGATTATACAGGTGTGTTTAATGGCTATATCACCGACATGACCCGAATTTTTGTTGTCGGCATGCTTGACCCGCAACTACAGGAGGCATTTGACCTGTCTCTGGAAATTCAGGCCCACTTGCAAAACTCGCTGAAACCGGGTGCCATTTGTGAAGAGCTATTTCAGCAGGCGGTTGAAATAGCCGAAAAAGGAGGGCTTGGTGCCTATTTCATGGGGATGCCGGGCGAACAGGCCCGTTTTGTCGGACATGGCGTTGGCTTGGAGCTAGATGAATTTCCGGTGCTGGCCCAAGGTTTCAAGGTGCCTTTGCAGGCCGGGCAGACCATTGCCATAGAACCGAAGTTTGTTTTTCCGGATAAAGGAGTGATCGGCATCGAAAACACTTTTGCCGTGACGAGTAACGGCGGCGAAAAGATAACGGATATTGATGACCAGATAGTATTTATCTGAATATATTTGAAACAATATAATTGCGTTATAAAAACGGTTGACATGAACGTAAACGGTATATATAGTTTGACATATCAAAACGCAAGCGGAGGCGGAAAGATGAAAGAAGAGGTCTATGTTGTTGATGGCATGAGGACGCCGTTTGGCTCTTTTGGCGGTGTTTTGTCTGATGTTGCCGCGCCTCAGTTGGCAGCCACGGTTATAAAAGAAATTCTGAGCCGGAATGCGTTGCCGCCTGAAGCAGTTGGTGAAGTGATCCTCGGCCAGGTATTGAGCGGCGGCTGCGGCCAGGCTCCCGCTCGTCAGGCGATGCGTGCTGCCGGAGTTCCGGATGCCGTTCCCGCTCTGACGATCAACAAAGTTTGCGGCAGCGGCCTTAAGGCGATAATGCTGGGAAGTGACTCAATACAGCTTGGCAATGCCGATGTGGTACTGGCCGGTGGTATGGAAAACATGTCCATGGCCCCCTATTTTCTGAAAAAAGCCCGTAACGGATTCCGTATGGGCAATGGCGAAATATTTGACCTGATGATTCATGACGGCTTGTCCGATCCCTACACCGGTCGTCACATGGGCGATATCGGTGAAGCCAGCGTCGAGCGCAATAACCTGACTCGCGAAGAGCAGGATGGTTTGGCCATTCGCTCATATCAGTTGGCTCAGGCGGCGGTCAAAGAGGGAATCTTCAAGGATGAAATCGCTCCGGTCGTCAAGAGTGTTCGCGGCGTGGATACCGTGGTTGCTGATGACGAAGAGCCGTTCAAGGGCGATATCGAGAAAATTACCAAGCTGAAGCCGGTTTTCAAGAAGGATGGCAGCATAACCGCCGGCAACGCATCAACAATAAACGACGGCGCCGCCGTGATGCTTCTGGCAAGTGGCGCTGCGGTAAAGAAGCATAATTTGACAGCAAAGGCCCGCATTGTTGCATCTGCCACAAGCAGTCTGCACCCCGACTATTTCCCGGAAGCGCCGGTGTCAGCCATCCAGGCAGCCTGTGACAGAGCCGGGCTGAAAATTGAGGAGATCGACCTGTTTGAAATTAACGAAGCGTTTGCCTCGGTAACGCTGATCGCCATAAAAAATCTGAAGCTTGATCCTGCCAAGGTAAATGTCAATGGCGGTGCCTGTGCTATCGGTCATCCGATCGGCGCGAGCGGCGCCCGCCTGGCTCTGACTGTTGTGCGGGAACTGCATAAACGAAATTTACGCTACGGCCTTGCCACACTTTGCATCGGTGGCGGTGAAGCTGTTGCGGTCATTTTTGAAAGAATTTAGGAGGCGGTAATGATTTCAACAGTTGGAGTTCTTGGCGCAGGACAGATGGGAAACGGCATAGCGCATACCTTTGCCCAGTTTGGCTATCAGGTAGTACTCTATGACATTTCCGAAGTGCAACTTGAAAAAGCGATCACAACAATCAGGCAGAATCTGGAACGGCAGGCCAAAAAAGGTGTCATTTCCGAGTCACTTGTCGGCGAAACCGTCGGGCGGATCATGACTACTAAAAATATGACCGATCTTGGCAATGTAGAGTTTGCCGTTGAGGCGGTAACCGAGCACGAACCTCTCAAACTGGATATCTTCCGCAAGCTGGATGACATTGTGCAGCCCAGTGCAATTCTCGCTTCCAATACTTCCTCCATTCCTATTACCAAGATCGCGGCGGTAACCAAACGACCGGACAAGGTTATCGGTATGCATTTCATGAACCCGGTTCCGGTCATGAAGCTGGTTGAGATTATTCGCGGCCACGCAACGAGCGATGCCACTTTCAGGCTCGTCTCTGAATTGGTGGGCAAGCTTGAGAAGGAAATGGCAGTATCTCAGGATTATCCGGGATTCATCGTCAACCGAGTTTTGATCCCGATGATCAATGAGGCGGTTTTTGCGTTGTACGAAGGCATCGCAACTGCCGAGGATATCGACAAGGGGATGAAACTCGGCACCAATCAGCCGATGGGGCCGCTGACTCTGGCTGATTTCATTGGACTGGATACGGTTCTTGCCATCGCCAATGTCCTGTATGACGGCTTCAAAGATCCGAAATATCGTCCCTGTCCGCTGCTCGTCAAGATGGTGAATGCCGGGTACATGGGCCGCAAATCAGGTCGTGGCTTTTATACTTATTAAGTAGGGGGACGTATGGAATACAAATTCTTACTGATAGAAACCACTGACAGCATAACTACCCTGACAGTCAATCGCCGTGAGGCGCTGAATTCTCTGAACAGCGCGGTTATTGCGGAATTGGAATGTGCGTTCTATGAACTTGATCTCGATGCGGCGGTCAAGGCGATTGTTCTGACCGGCGCGGGAGAGAAAGCGTTTGTTGCCGGGGCTGATATCAAAGAGATGTCGGAACTCTCTTCATTCGAAGCCCATGATTTTGCGCGGAGAGGACAACGTCTGGTGCAACTGATAAACAGGATGCGCAAGCCGGTAATTGCTGCTGTCAACGGGTATGCTCTGGGTGGCGGACTCGAACTGGCGCTGGCCTGCGACTTTATCTACGCCTCCGAAAAGGCCAAATTCGGTTTCCCCGAAGTCGGGCTTGGTGTTATTCCCGGTTTCGGCGGCACCCAAAACCTGGCGCGCCTGATCGGTCCGAGCAAGGCCAATGAGCTGGTGTTCTCCGGGCGGATCATCAGTGCTGCAAAAGCTCACGCCTGGGGAATTGTCAACGAACTGTTCACACCGGAGGAGCTGCTGCCGCAGGCGCTTAAGACAGCGCAGGAAATAGCAGGCAAAGGGCCGATGGCAGTGGCGTATGCCAAGGATGCCATAGCGAGTGGCCTGAACATGTCAAAAGAGGACGGGTTCCGTTATGAGGCTTCTCTGTTCGGCGTTCTGTTTGCCACGGGTGACCAGCGCGAGGGAATGGGGGCGTTTCTCGAAAAGCGTACAGCTGAATTCAAAGGTGTTTAAAAGCTATTTTAACGCAGAGGACGCAGAGTACGCAGAGAAAATCTGAACCAAAAAAAGTTTTATTGATTTTCTCTGCGACCCTCAGCGTCCTCTGCGGTGAAAATATTGTTCAGATGGAAAATAATTTAACCACGGAGGGACAATCACATGAATTTTGAACTGAGCCAGGATCACAAGGTTTTGCAGTCTGCGGTGCGCGACTTCGTGGAGAAAGAAATCAAGCCGCTTGCGATAAAAATTGACGAAGACCATATGATCCCCGATGAACTGGTAAAAAAGATGAGCGAGATGGGCTTTCTCGGCAGCTATCTGCCGGAAGAGTACGGCGGGGCAGGGCTGGATATGCTTTCCTATGCCATCGTTGTCGAAGAGGTTTCAAAAGCCTGCGGTTCCAGCGGCGTTCTGATCTCGGCCCATACTTCTCTTGCCAGCGGACCGATTTATACGTTCGGCACCGAAGAGCAGAAAAAGAAATGGCTGCCGGCGCTTAACACCGGAGAGAAGATCGGCTGCTTCCTGCTGACTGAACCCAATGCCGGCAGTGATGCAGGCGGCACCGCCACTACCTATACGCGAGACGGCGATCATTTTGTTATCAACGGCAGCAAGACCTTCATCACCAATGGCGGCTATCTCGGCACCGGCGTGTTGCTGGCCTCTTTTGATCGCAGTCTGAAGCACAAGGGAATCAGCGCGTTTATTGTCGACCTGCAGTCGCCCGGCGTCACCATTCTCAAAAATGAAAACAAGATGGGCATACGTGGCAGCTACACGACCGCCTTCGCCTTCGACAATCTCCGGGTACCGGTGGAAAACCTGCTGGGGCAGGAAGGTAAAGGGTTCAATATTGCCATGGATACTTTGAATGGCGGCCGGATCGGCATTGCTTCGCAGGCTCTCGGCATTGCTGAAGGTGCGTTTGAACGGGCGCTGGCCTATTCCAAGGAACGAAAGCAGTTTGATCAGGCCATCTGCGAGTTTCAGGCGATCCAGTTCAAGCTGGCCGACATGTGGACCCGCATCGAAACCAGCAAACTCCTGACCTATCGGGCTGCCTGCCTCAAAGATGCCAAGAAGAACTACACCATGGAATCGGCCATGTGCAAGATGCACGCTTCCGAAACAGCAACGTATGTAACCAAGGAAGCGATGCAGATTCATGGCGGCTACGGCTATATCGCCGATTACGAAGTCGAGCGGATGTACCGCGATGCCAAGATCACCGAGATCTATGAGGGCACCAATGAGGTGCAGAGGGTTGTAATTTCTAAGCTGTTGTTGTCGTAACTGGAATAGTTGGTTTTTGAATAACTGCTGCGGAGATTACGTGCATGGAAGCTACCCGCGAAATTTACTGGAATATCGGCCACGGCGTTGTCATTCCGATGTATATCCTGGCTGCTGCCGCCTTCGGTGTCATAGCTTGGGGATTCTGGCAGCGCCTGCCGATCTGGCGTCAGGGGAAAGCGCTTGACCGTTTTGATCATTACGATGAACGGGTCAAGCGCATGCTTGCTGAAGTGTTCAGTCAGGCGAAAATCTACCGTGTCACATCAGGCGGCGTATTCCATTCTATCTTCTTCTGGAGTTTCCTGACCCTCTTTGCCGGCACGATGCTGGTCATGTTCCAGGCTGATTTCTTTACCCCGCTGCTGAAGATCAACCTCCTCTCCGGAGAATTTTATAAAGCCTTCTCGCTGGTGCTGGACCTTGCCGGTATCCTTGCCCTCATAATGCTCGCGGGGCTCTTCATTCGCCGTTTTGTTGTTCAGCCGGAAGGGCTGGAAATCGTCAAAGACGATTACATCGTCCTGCAGCTGTTGTTTGCGATCCTGATGACCGGGTTTCTGACCGAAGGTGTCCGCATGGCCGCCACCGAACTTCAGCAGAACCCGGCACTGGCCCGATTTTCACCCGGCGGCTTGCTGGCGGGACAGCTTTTTGCCGGCATGACTCCGGGCACTCAGCTTGTTACCCACAAAATTTTCTGGTGGCTTCACTTCGTCCTCGTCCTCGGTTTTTTCTGCGCGATCCCGTACACCAAACTGCGTCACATCCTCACCACCAGCGTCAACGCTTTTCTGGCGCCTCTTGAACCGAAAGGAAGTCTTGCCACTATCAACCTTGAAGACGAATCGGTCGAACAGTTCGGCGCCGCTACAATCGGTGATCTGAGCTGGAAGGATATTTTCGACGCCGATGCCTGCACTTCCTGCAAGCGCTGTCAGGACCGTTGTCCGGCTGCCGTCACCGATAAACCGCTTTCACCTATGAAAATCGTCAAACAGATCGGTGAACTGGCTGAAGGTAACCCGGCAGGAAGTCTGGTCGAAACCGTCAGTCAGGATGCACTCTGGTCCTGCACCACCTGCCGCGCCTGTCAGGATATCTGTCCTGCCAACATCGAGCACGTCAATAAAATCATTGAAATGAGACGCAATCTGACTCTCATGGAGGGGGCCTTCCCCGGTGATGAGGTTCGTACTGCTGTTAACAACATCGAAGTCAACGGCAACCCCTTCGGCCTTGCCTACGCTGCCCGCGGTGATTGGGCGGATGGGTTGCAGATCTCGGTGATGGAGCAGGACAGCAATGTCGATATCCTTTACTTCGTTGGCTGCTATGCCTCTTTCGACAAACGGAACCAGGCTATAGCCAAAAATTTCATTTCGATCTGCAACGCAGCAGGAGTAAAAGTCGGCATCCTTGGCAAAGAAGAGAAGTGCTGTGGCGAACCGGTCAGAAAGATGGGTAATGAGTATCTGTACCAGATGACTGCTGCTGAGAACATCGAGCTGATCAAGGCGTATGACGTGAAAAAAATCGTCACCACCTGTCCGCACTGTTTCAATACCCTGGCTCGCGACTACAAAGATCTCGGCCTGGATGTTCCGGTCGAGCACTATAGTACCTATATCAACACTCTGCTGAATACCGACCGGCTCACTCTGACGCCGGAACCGTTCAAGTACACCTATCATGACTCCTGCTATCTCGGCCGCTATATGGACATCATCGAGCAGCCTCGGGCAATTCTTTCGAATGCCGGTGGTTCAATCACCGAAATGGACAAAAGCGGCTATGACAGCTTCTGTTGCAGTGCCGGTGGTGGTCGCATCATGGCCGAGGAGAAACTTGGCAGCAAAATCAGCGAAGTCAGAATCAAGATGGCCACTGACACCGGTGCGCCACTGCTGGTCTCCAATTGCCCCTTCTGTCTGACGATGTTTGAGGATGGCATCAAAACCGGCGGAGCCGAAGGGGTTCTGCAGGTGAGAGATCTGGCTGAGATTGTTGCAGAACGGATAGCGGTGTAACCGTTTAAGAAGACATTTAAGGAGGGAAATACATATGAAACTGCTTGTCTGCATCAAACAGGTCCCGGATCTGGAATCCCGTTTCAAGCCTGACGCTGCCGGTGTCTGGTACAACGAGACCGACCTTGCCTTCCGGATGAACGAATATGACGAATACGCCGTGGAACAGGCCGTCCGGTTGCGGGAACAGTTGGGTGAAGGGTGCGAACTGACTGTCCTCTCCATTGGACCTGATCGTGTTGTGGAAGCGATCAAAAAATCACTTGCCATGGGCTGCGACAACGCCGCCCATATTCAAGATGCCGCCGCTTACTCAAAAGATCCGTGGCAGATCGCTTCGATCATCTCCGCGTATGCCAAAGAGCGCAATTTTGACATCATCTTCACCGGTATGCAGTCACAGGACCGCGGTTCTGCGCAGGTCGGCGTCATCGTTGCAGAATTGCTTGGCATCGCCTGTACCACAACAATCGTTAACTTTGACTACGACAACGGCACGATCACCGCCAAGCGCGAGCTGGAAGGCGGCATCAAGGGTGTCGTCAAACTGAAAACCCCTGCACTTGTTACCTGTCAACTCGGCCTCAACGTGCCGCGCTACCCGACTCTTCCCAATATCATGAAGGCCAAGAAAAAAGAGATCACAGCCATTTCAGTGGCAGAACTGCTGAAAGAAGAATCTCTTGCCGCCACGACCAGCTTCCACCCTCCCGCAAAAAAAGGTGGCGGCATTGTCCTCGAAGGGGATATTGCGGATCAGGTTGAGAAGGTCATAGCGATACTCAAAGACAAAACTGCGGTATTGAGATAGGAGACGTCCATGAAAACATTACTGATAGGCGAATACCGCGAAGGGAAAATGCTCGAATCAACCTATGAACTGTTTGGCTTTGCCGCCCAGTTGGGTGGCGAGTCCGCCATGCTGATGGTCGGAAGTGAAAGCCAGTTACCGGCGTATGGTGGCACGCTTTACCTGGCTGATGCTGCGGCTTGCGGCGAATATAATCCAGATATGCACAAGAAGCTGATTCTTGAAGCGGTGCAGATAGAGAACCCGGATTGCATCGTATTTCTCCACTCATCATACGGTTGGGACCTGGCTCCACGGGTCGCCGTTGCTCTCAAAGCCGCACAGGTATCGGAAGTTATTGCCCTTGCAGACGGAGGTTTTGAAGTCGGCTGCTGCAATGGCAAGATGCGCCGGACCGTCAAACCGGCAACCGCCAAGACGGTTCTGACAATTCAGGCCGGATCTTTTCCGGTGCTGCAACCGGGTGGAACGCCTGATGTCAGGAAACTTGAGGCGGCAGGCGGGACGACCGTAGAATTTACCGGCTATGAAGCGGCTGAAAAGAAGGATGTAGATCTGGCCAAAGCTGAAATTATCGTTTCCGCCGGTCGCGGTGTTGGCAAAAAGGACAATATACCGGTCATCCAGGCCCTGGCTACGGCGCTGGGCGGCGAGTTGGGCGCCAGCCGTCCGGTGGTTGACGCCGAATGGGTCAGCCACAGTCATCAGGTCGGCACCACCGGCCAGACGGTCTCTCCAAAACTATATGTTGCCTGCGGAATTTCCGGAGCTATTCAACACTTGGCCGGAATGAAGAAGTCCGATTTCATCATTGCGATTAACAAAGACAAGGATGCGCCGATCGGCGAAATTGCCGATGTGCTGGTAGTCGCCGACGTCATGCAGTTTGTGCCGGCATTTACGGCAAAAATAGCGAGATAATATTCCATTCATGGAGGATGCACATGTTTCTCGATCTTTCCGAAGAACAGAAGTTGATTCAGGATACCGCCCGGGACTTTGCCAAGGCAGAGTTGGAGCCGGTGGCAGCGTCACTTGACCAGGGGGACGACCGGTCACCGCTGCTGAATAACCTCAAAAAGCTGGCCGAACTTGGCTTCATGGGGTTGAACGTAAAGGGTGAATATGGCGGATCAGAGGCCGGAGTGGTCTCCTTCAGTCTTGCCATTACCGAGATTGCCCGGGCCTGCGCCTCAACTGCGGTGACGGTGTCGGTCAACAACATGGTGGCCGAGGTGATTCAGGCGGTCGGTTCCGAGGAGCAGCGCAACGCCTATATACCCAAAATCTGCTCGGGTGAATATGCAGCCGGCGGCTTTGCGCTGACTGAAACCTGTGCCGGTTCCGATCCTGCCGGGATGTGTACCCAGGCGGTCGATGACGGTGACAGCTGGGTGCTGAACGGTTCCAAAATATTTATCACCAGTGCCCCCTATGCCGGGGTTTTTGTGGCCTGGGCGGTGACAGACAAAGATGCTCCCAAGGGCAAGGGGATCAGCTGCTTCCTGGTGGAGGCCGGAACGAAGGGGCTTGTCATCGGCAAGGAAGAAAAAAAGATGGGACAGCATGCCTCTGCCACCAATGAGGTTATCTTTGATGACTGCCGCATCCCAAAATCGGCTCTGATGGGTAAGCTCAACGACGGCTTCCGGATTGCTGCAGGCGAGCTGGCAGGCGGCCGGATCGGCATCGGCTCGTTGGGTTTGGGAGTCGGGCTGGCGGCCATGGACTACTCAACCCGCTATGCCACCGAGCGGAGCCAGTTCGGGCAGAAGATCAGCAATTTTCAGGCAATCCAATGGATGATCGCCGATGCCTATACTGAGCTGGAAGCAGCCCGGCTGCTGTTGATGAGTGCCGCCTACCGCAAGGAAGCCGGTAAGTCCTTCGCCAGAGAAGCCTCCATGGCCAAGATGTTCGCCACCGAGGCGGCCAATAAGGCCTGTTACAAGGCACTTCAGATGCTGGGAGGGTATGGTTATACCCAGGACTTCCCGGTGGAGCGATATGCTCGTGACGCTCGCATTACGGCCATTTATGAAGGAACCAACGAGATTCAGCGTGTGATCATCTCGCGCGATATTTTGAAAAATTTCAGTTAGGAGGCAGGAATGAGTCTCGACAAGCGCATTACTTTGCAGCAAGCCGCCGAAATCATCAAGGATGGCTCCAGTCTTACCTTTTCCGGTTTCACCATCTGGCGCCGACCGATGGCAATTGTTTTTGAATTGATCCGTCAACACAGGAAACACCTGCATCTGATCGAGGTAAACGGCGGTTCCCATACCGAATTCCTGGTCGGAGCGGGATGTGCCGATATCTGGGAATCATGCTGGGTTGGTCATGAGCTGTACGGCAAGTACGGGGCCAACGTTTCCCGCAAAGTCGGCAACAAGGAGCTCATTGTCGAGGATTACAGTCATGCCGAGATGATGTTCCGCTTTGCCGCCGCAGCCAACGGCTCGCCTTATGCGGTCACGCAGACCTCGCTCGGCACCGATATCCATAATCCTGAATATGACATGCTCGGTCGTGCCGGACTGCGTGACGGCAAGCGTATCGCGAAGCACAAATATCAGTTTACCGAAGATCCCTTCTTCGGCGCAGGTTCGCAGGTGCTGATACCGGCGGCGAAGGTTGATATTGCGGTGTTATGCGTCCAGCAGGTGGGAGAGGAGGGAACAGTGCGGGTAAACGGCCAGTTCTACTCCGACCCGGAGGTGGCTCGTGCCGCCGATATCACGATTGTCATGGCCGAGGAAATCGTCCCCGAGGAATACCTGCGGCGCAATGCCGATCAGAACACCATCGCCACCTTCGAAGTTAATCATATTCTCGAATGTCCGTACGGTGCGCATCCAACGGGCATGTTCGGTCGCTATGATGTGGATGGTTCGTTCCTCAAGGATTTCTATGGCCGTACCCGTACTCAGGAGGGGTTTGACGATTTTGCCAATGAGTGGATTCATGGGCAGAGCCATATGAGCTATCTGGAAAAGCTGGGGTGGCCGCGTATGCTGAAGCTCAAAGCCAATACGGCACTCAATTACAGTGTTCGCGAGAAGGGGGGTAAGTAACGATGGCTATTGAATATGCAACTCCTGAAGAATACGGCCTGGCCGATCTGATGTGCTGTGCCGCTGCCCGTGAAGTGCAGGATAATGAAGTCGTTTTTGCCGGTACTGGACTACCGATGGTGGCGATTATGCTGGCCCAGAAAACCCACGCCCCCAATCTGAAGCTGATTTTTGAGGCCGGTACGCTTGACGGCCGTCCTCCCGAAATTCCGACCTCCGTCGGCGATGCCCGTTGCGAAATGGGCGCTTCCCGCTCTTCCGGCCTGTACGACGCCTTCAGCATTGCCCAGCGCGGTTACGTTGATCTCGGTTTTCTCGGCGGTGCCGAAGTTGACGAATATGGCAACGTCAACACTACCTGTATCGGCGATTATCTCAATCCTGAGCTGCGCCTGACCGGCAGCGGCGGCAACCCCGACATCAACTCGTTTGCCAAGCGGACAGTCTTCATCATGGTTCACGAGAAGCGCCGCTTCACCCCCAATGTCAGCTACATCACCAGCCCCGGCTGGCGGGTCAAAAAATGGCCCGGCGGAGAGTTCGTGCACCGTCGTGAGCTGTATGGTGCGGCTTATCGCGGCGGCCCTTCGGCAGTCATCAGTACCGCAGGGGTCTTTCGCTTCGACGAACAGAGCGGCAGAATCTATCTTGATACCTGTCATCCGGGCAAATCCCCTGCCGAAATAAAAGACATGTGTCACTTCGATCTTGACATATCGCGCGCCAATGGTGAAACTCTGCCACCGACCCGGGAGGAGTTGTATATCATCCACGAGGTGCTAGATCCGGAACAGATATTTGTTCCCAAGGTGAATAAGGGGTGAGTTTTGGCGCAGTTAAATACCATGGAGGACTTTCAGAGAGATATCCGGTATCACGTTCTTAAGGGTGACAATGGTAGGATTGTGTTGACTGCACATCTGACGGATCGTTTCCATGACATCAGGATGGAAGTGTTGGTTGATTTTGAATCATTGAAGATAGAAACTGCACACGTAAATTTTGTTCGCCATCCTTCAGAAGATTGTCCTGCCGCTGCCGGACGGATGGAGCGTTTGGTCGGATTTACGATTGGCAGGGGCCTTACCCGTAAATTGATGGAGTCGTTTGGCGGTGAAGAAGGGTGTGGCAACCTGCGACTGATGCTGCAAGGATTACTGCCGCTTGCCTTGAATGTCAAGGCGGCTGCCGGTTTTGACGATGAACAGGAAATGCTGGAATCGATTCGGCAGCGCCTGGCCGGGAGTTGTGCCGGCTACATTAAGCGCCCGGAATAAATCCATCTGAAATAACTGAATTAAAACAGGTATTTCCTCTGAATGGGGGAAATGCCTGTTTGCTTGTTATGGCTAATATGTTGAAAATATGATCATATTCACGCTCAAGTCTTGACGTACAAGTTTTCTATCTGATACAACAGAACGCTTTGAAACCACACTAAGGATGAATGTCGATGCCGCATATCATAATTGATGAAACACGTTGCAAGGGGTGCGGACTCTGTACCATAGCCTGCCCGAAAAAACTGGTCAGCATGAGCGAAACCCCGAATAGTCTCGGATACACCGTGGCCATTTTTTCGAACCCTGACACCTGTACCGGTTGCGCGCTGTGTGCAGAGATGTGTCCGGATGTTGCCATCGCGGTTTTTAAGGAGTAACGGGCATGCACACGAGTAAACCTGAAAAAATATTTGTCAAAGGCAACGAAGCGGTCGCGATGGCGGCACTGGAAGCGGGTTGCCACTGCTATTTCGGCTATCCGATCACCCCGCAGAGCGATATTCCCGAATATCTGTCGCGTGAGCTTCCCGGACGGGGAGGAGAGTTTATCCAGGCCGAGAGCGAGATAGGTGCCATAAACATGGTTCTGGGAGCATCTGCCGCCGGTGTGCGCGCCATGACATCGTCATCCGGCCCCGGCATATCGCTCAAGCAGGAAGGTATCTCCTATATGGCCGGTTCGGAGCTTCCCGGTGTCATTGTGGACATCATGCGGCAGGGGCCGGGGCTCGGCGGTATTGATGCCTCCCAGGCTGATTACTGGCAGGCAACGCGAGGCGGCGGGCACGGCGGGTACCGCATTATTGTTCTGGCCCCTAATTCGGTTCAGGAAATGTACGACCTGACCATGCTTGCATTTGATTTGTCCGATATCTACCGTATGCCGGCCATGGTGCTCGGCGATTCGGTCATCGGTCAGATGAAAGAATCCATAACAGCCAATCCCCGGCCAGTTGTGGCACTGCCGGGCAAGGAATGGGCGGTTCGCGGAAGAGCGGAAGGTGCCCCGCAGAATGTTGTTAAATCCCTCAAGCTGGGGGACGGCGAAATGGAAAAGTTCCACTGGGCGATGCATGCCCGTTATCAGGAACTGGCTGACAAGGAAAGCCGCTGGGAAGAAGTTATGACTGAAGATGCAACCTTGATCGTGACCGCGTTCGGTTCTACGGCGCGAATTGCCAAAACCGCGATAGCTATGGCCCGCGAGGCTGGAATGAAGGTCGGATTGATGAGACCGATCACTCTGTTTC
>JANXZX010000200.1 GCA_025355325.1 Geobacteraceae bacterium | reverse complement strand
CATGCTCAAAAAAGAAGATGGCATTATCAACTGGCACACAGACTCCCGCACAATACACAATCTGGTGCGTGGCCTGGCGCTCTGGCCTGGCGCAAGCACGGTCATCGACAATCAGATACTGAAAATACTTCGTACCCGCATCGGCGAAGGCTCAGGGGAACCCGGAACAGTGCTGCAAGCAGCAAAAGGACATTTTGAAGTAGCCTGTCAAACTGGAAGTCTTTTTTTACAAGAGCTACAACTTGCCGGTAAAAAGCGCCTTGACAGCGCCAGCTTTTTGGCTGGTTATCCTGTATCTGCTGGGGCGCATCTGGGAGCTGTGCCGACAGATGGCCCAACATTGTGACTATAATCCCTGAAACAGCAACCACACCTCCACGCAAAAGGCTCTTTGTCACCCTGATGGGTGTAACCTGCCTGATTGTCGTTGCGGTTATTTTCCTTATGTGGTGGATCCCCAATCGTGGCCTGGCCAACATTCACCCCAACCTGCCCCATATCGTCGGCATCATCATGGTGGTACTCTCCGGCATGGCAATACTTGGCACCGGGCTATTGGTGCTGACGACCGCACTCGGCAAAGATATCTTTCTGACCCGCTTCATGCGTCTGGTGGTGATCAAGTTTTTACTGCCGGTTATCGAATTTGTGGGGAGGGTGCTGGGGCTCGACAAGGATCGCATCCGCCAGTCTTTTATAGCCATGAATAACAGCCTGGTAACGTCTCAGCGGATGAAGATCCGGCCGGACCGGATTCTGGTGCTGCTGCCGCACTGCATCCAGTTGTCGGATTGCGAAATCAAAGTGACCGGGGATATCCATAAATGCGCCCAATGCGGGCGATGCAGCATCAAGGGACTGGTTGATATCGGGAGGAAGTATTCCGTCGATATTTCGGTTGCCACCGGCGGCACGCTGGCTCGCAAGGTTATTGTGGAAAAACGCCCGAAACTGGTATTGGCTGTGGCGTGTGAGCGGGACCTTACGTCGGGCATAAAGGACTGCTACCCGCTGCCGGTTATCGGCATTCTCAACGAACGACCCTTCGGCCCATGCTTCAACACAGTTGTTGACGTATCAAAAATAGACTACGCTCTCCATCAGGTGCTGGAGCACGACAAAGAATAGAGTTTCCTGCCCTGATTATTTATAAAATTCTGACTATTTATCTGTTAATCTGACAATTTTTTCCGGATCACATTCTACCACAACCGTTTCAGCCTGAGAGTCGAGCGAATTTAGTGAATAGATTCCGACCGGCGTATCCTTACCCTTTACGATCACCCGCTCCAGGCCGAGCAGGGAAACTCCGCGGAACGTGCCGGCGGCAATAGCCGGACGCAGTCGCTCCAACGTATACTCCGTCATCAGGATTCGGGCGCCATAGTGCCGTGTCAACCCCTCAACCCGCGCCCCCAGGTTGACATGGTCACCGATAACAGTGTAATCCATTTTTTTCCCTTGAGCGCCGATATTACCGACAATCGCCTCGCCGGTATTAAGGCCGATTCCGGATAACAGCGGCGTTCTACCCTCCGCTTTCCACTTCTGCACAAGCCGATCGAGTTTCTCCTGCATTTCCAAAGCGCAGCGCACTGCACGTTCGGCATGATCATCCTGTCTCATCGGAGCGCCCCAAAACACGACAATTGCATCGCCAATGAACTTGTCAAGAACACCTTCCCACTTCAACACCACATCGGTCATGGATCCCAGATATTCATTGAGGATCGCAACAACTTCCTCCGGCTGGTGATTCTCGGAGTATGTGGTAAATCCCACCACATCGGAAAAAAGTACCGTTACCTCCCGTTTCTGGCCGCCTAGCTGAGCCATTTCAGGATTACGAATCATCTCGTTCACCAGTCGCTCGGTAACGTAACTGGAAAACATGGCCCGGATCTGGCGGGATTGTTTTTCCTCAAACAGGAGTTTGCTGACGGTTTGCGCCGTGAGGATGGCGAGCATATTGGTCATCGGATAGATAAGCGACAGCCATACACCATTCAGACAGGTTATTTCAGCAGTTACAAGATACGCACCAACCAGAGAAAAACCGACAATAACCCCGTTGCGAGCGGAAAGCCTCGGCAGCAGAAGCATCAGCAGGATTGCAGAGCCCAGAATCACGGCCAGTTCAATAACACCGGGGCTCTTACTCATGAATTTGTTGGAGAGGATGTTTTCGACAACCGTCGCGTTTTTCTCAACGCCCGGCATATCGGCAGAAAACGGCGAGACCTTCTGGTCGTACGTTGCAAGGGCCGAAGTACCAATCAGCACGATTTTGCGGTTCAGCAGTTCAGCCTTGACCCTTCCACTCAGCAGGTCTGCTGCGCTGATATAGGGAAAGCTTTTCTCCGCGCCGTAGTAGTTTACCAGTACCCGATTCGACAGATCAGTCGGGATGAAGCGCTCGCCGAAACGAACGTTTGCCCCCCCATACAGACCAATATCTTCCTGACGCATTCCCTGGGCCAGGCGGGCAATCTGCAACGCCAGCGAAGGATAGGCATCATCGCCATGCATGAGCGCCAGAATCTCCCAACGCAGAATGCCATCCATGTCGGGATGTGACGATACGTGCCCCAGCGCTGCAGCAGCCCGGGCTATTTCAGGGCGGGGCGGAAGCGGCCGGACTCCCCGTACTGCCCACTGCTTCCATGAAATACCGGCAACACTTTTCACCTCCATAAAGGCGGCATCCCAGAGCAGATCGTTCTGTTCAGCCGAAGGCGCAGCAGTACCCGCAGCCGCATCGGAAAAGACCACCGGCAACACGACATTTCCAGCCGCCTTTATCGCCGAAGCGAGCGCAGCATCGGCAGCCGGACTTTCCGGTTCACTGAACAAAACATCAATACCGATCACCCGGGGATGGCCGGCAAAAACAGCGTCCACCAGCCTGGCCGTCACTGTCCGGCTCCAGGGCCAGCGGCCATACTCCTCCAGACTCTTTTCATCTATGGCGACGATAACTATGTCATCCCGGCGCGGTGAGGGGCGCAGATGTTCGCGCAGACGCATGCGAAGGTCGTAGGTTCTGCTCTCCAGATGCTCCCGGATAATTGCCGGATCCTTCCATTGCAGCAATAGAGTGCCGAGGGTAACGACCAAAGCAAACAGGTAAAAGGAGCGATTTTTCATGTACTAGAAATTTACTCCAATATTTACCGTACCTGGTTTTGGCACCGGCTGCTGCCGGATCTGCGGAATCTGCGGAATCATGGGCGGCAGCGGAAGCTGGGACAGTGGCGGAGGCGGATCAGGCAGTTGTATCTCCACTCCCACCGAAGCGGTATCACGCTCCAGTCGTTCTATGTCTGCCGGAGAAAGGAACGTCGGCGACGGCATCAGCTGTCCGAACATCACTACAATAGATTGGCCCGGCGACAGCAGGGTCGGCGGAGTGCCGGGCGCATCGGTCAGCAGACGGATTTCGACAGTCCCCTCCAGGCAGGTGATGCGTGTATAGGGGCGTCCATCCTGGGTACCTACTTCAAACAGGATCACTGTTCCTCTGGCGGCGGCGATAACGGTAGGAGTCCTGACTTCAAATTTGGTCTTTCCCACCACTGCCCGCATTTTGCCGTCAAGCAGATTGAAGAGTGATTTGCCCCGGTCAGTACGGGAGTGAACAAACGTATCAATACTCATGCGCGATTTTTCGGCCAGCGTCAGGACGCTGTCATCGATAAACAGCAATTTTGCCCGTCCCCCCTCAGCCGTGGCCACAGTATCCTGCAGTTCAATTCCCAGTCTGGTCTGGGCGTCAAGTTTTTTGCCCGCCCGCTCAACGGTCGCCTTGCCACGCATCGCCACAACTGATGCAATCGGTTCGGCAAAGCCAATCCCCGTTATCGTGAAGATGATTCCACCGCATAGTGCAGCAATGAGTGATTTCATATCAGTACCTTCCCTGGAACATGATGCTGGTTATGCCCCTGTTATATTCATATGCGGCTACGTTCGAATTGTTATTGGTGTAGTGATAGCCAAGCGCCGCTCCGAGGTGTTCGGTTGCCTGCCAGACCAGCGATGCCGCTCCGATAATCGTGTTATCTGTGCGGACCGCCGTCTCTCCGGCCAGGATAGCGTCATATTTTTTGGTGGACGCATCCACGGAGACATCCAGCAGGAGCAGGTACGGCAGGGAAACGGCAAGCCCGGCCGTCACAAGGTGCGAATTGGCACTCCAGACGCTGACCTTCGAGGAGTCATGGTCAAATGTGTATCCAGCTCGAATGGTCAGTTTTTCGGAGAGCACCTGACGATGGCTGAGGATGATTGAGTGTGTTACGCCGTCACGATCCCTATTGGTTGGAAACAGGTCGGAATTAGCGAAGAAAGAATCCCGGAAACGGTATTCAAGCCCGGTTACCATCCCCTCCCGGAACGTTGCAAGGAGACCGGGAGTTATGCTGAAGTCATTGACGAACTGTTTTCCCCCCAACAGTATCGATTCAAACCCGCCACTGATTTTTGCTGACAGGAGCGGCGTCAGTTTTCGTTTATAGGTTACATCGATCACATTCTGGGTCATGTCGAATTCAGTCAGATGCAGGTGCAGTGTCTGGTAAAGCGAATAACTGCCGGTCAGTTCCTGGCTGCTGTCCCGCAGTGCCGATCCGGTAAGGCCGAGGCTGAGCACACCCCTCCAGTCACTTTTCCGTTCGGTTCCGACCGGTAGCTGCGCTCCGTCGGCTGATAAGGGGACGTTAGTGTCGTATTGCATTCCCCCCATAGCGGTAACACCCCATCGTTTGCCGCCCCGCTGGGAACGAATGTTGACAAGATAGGCTTCTGCGGCTGCTTTTGTTTCTGGATCGGGTTTCAGCGTCAGCAGGTTTTCGAAGTAGTCGCCGGATTCGTCGTACTGTTTCCGGTTATAAAAGCATGTTCCCAGCTCCAGGTTCGTGCGTGCATTACCGGGGTCCAGGCGCAGCGCCGCTTTCAAGGCCGATTCTGCGGCGGGATCATTGGCGCGGTTAAGGGCAATGCCCAGATAGAGCGCCGCCTCGGCGTTATTGGGACGTTCATTTACGGCCGCCCGGAATTCCTCCAGAGCGCGGGTTGAGTCGCCGGCACTCAGAGCCGCGACACCACGCGCCATTTTCTTTTCAAAATCGGCTTCGGTCGCAAAGGCCGGGACAGCAAGGATGGAAAAAATACAAATAAGAGCCAGTTTCCTGAGCATGATTCCTCCTGCCTGTTATTGGATGGTAGTCGTAAGAGTTGGTGAAAGACCGGTTACCGTAGCGCCGTTGGTGTCAAAGGCATCAAAGGAGAGCAGCGCGAAGTCGCTCTCCACCGGTGTGGCTCCAGCAGCGATATTCAGGTGAATGGTTATCGTGTCGGTTGCCGCGAAACCAGCCGCCACTATGGCGGAGACGGCCAGTTGCCCGGAAACAGTCGCCGTTGCCGGAGTGTAGGTGGCACCCGGCAAGGTCTGCCCCTGTGGTGAAGAACTGGTGATCAGAACCGTAGCGGCGGGATCCGCCTTCCCGTTAGAGTCGAGCGGCGGAGCGACGCCAACCGGAAGAGATATGGCCAGGCTAATTCCGGCGATATTCATGTTCGCGGTCAGTGCCGAAGACTTGATGACCGCTTTGATGGTTCTGGTGGCCGGTGTGGATTGCGAACTGCCGCAAGCCGATAGCAGTGCGACGAGCAGAAGGGCCATTGTGTGCTTGAACAGGGTTCTCATACGGTGCGCTCCCGGGTTGTTATTTGATCTGTTGATTATCATAGCCCCACCACCCTGCGCAGAATGACGATGGTGTCGCCAAGATTGATCTTGCCATCAGGTTGAGGGACACCATTCACCAGCGGCGCAACATCTCCATGCAGGATCTCTGCTGCTGTCGGGATTTCCACCTTCATGGCAAAATTAAGTGATTTGAGCGCGTCCGAGAGTTTTGGCGTCAGTTTCGGCGGATCCGTTGGCAGCGGCGGCGGAACAATTACCCCGTCAGCAGTTCCGATCAGCACAACGGCTGTCACGGCTGTCGATACGTTGCCGACAGCGTCCTTTGCGTAAGCATAGAGAGTGTTGTTGCCCCAGGTGGTAAATGTGTACGATGTCGGAGCTGTAGCCGTCCAGGCGGCGTCCGATGCAAGCGGCGCCGTTGCGTTTGTGGTCAGCAGATAGCCGGTAACACCGACGTCGTCAGTTGCAGTAAATGTGGTGACCGATACGCTCAGGGCAGATGACGTAGCAGGCATTGTAAAAGCGGAAACAACCGGTGCCGCTGCATCGACAGCCGGTACAAACGCAGCAACCGCCCAGACGGAAAGGTGCCCGACCGGTATGTCTACGGAGCCATCCGATTTTACCGTCGTTGTCCCTTCAAGATGCCACGTTGTGCCGTCAAAACTGTAGTATGAGACCGTTGCACCCGGGCTGGCGAAGCTTGCGGGTATCGGCAGGTTGACGATCATTGCCGGGGTGATATTCTTGACGGTTGCGGCACCGGCGGAGATGGTTATGTCTATGGCATTCCCCAAGACAGACAGTACTTTGCCGTCTGTTGTCTGCGCCACCGAAAGCCCGGCGGGAAGAGCAGCAATACTGCTCTTTACCGATGCGGTCACGGTAAGAATGCCGATGATCGGATTACCGTTGGCATCGGTCAGCAGTGTACCGGCAGGGATGTTAATGCTGGCCCCGGCAACTGTTATGTTTATCGTAACGGTAGTTTTACCATCAGGGCCGGTCATCACCTCATTTGCACCCAGAGGGTTAACCGTAAGATTGACCGTCTTTGTTGCAGTTGTATATTTGGTTGTATCGGTCGGAGTGAATGTAACCAACAGTGCCTGTGTTCCGGCTGTCAGGATTGTACCGATGGCCGGGGCGTAGGTAAAGGCACCAGGCACGCTGGCGGTGGCGTTCAACTGGGTAGTGCTTAGTGCCGTACCGTAGAGGATAGCCGCAGGATTTGCCCAGGTGATTACCGGGGCAACCTGCACGAATTGCCGCAGCACAAAATTATCTGAACCAATATATCCGGCTGCCAGGATATTGGCGTCAGGCAGGATACTCAGGGCATTGACGTCACCATCCAGCCACCCGTTCAGATAACCAAAGGTGGTGACACCATTGTAGCCAAAACTGGTGTCCAATGTGCCATCTGCATTTAGGCTTAGAATCGTCGCAGCTGAAATATATTCCTCAGAATTCCATACCGAACCTCCAACTACAATTTTGCCGTCCGGCTTTACGGCGACCGAATTACCATAATCGTTGTTGGGACTGTCACCATGGAGATATACTCCACCGTTAGCAAAGCTCGCATCAAGTGAACCGTCGGCACCACTAAAGCGAAGGACGGAAAGTAGACCATAATAGTTTATGTCATCAGACTGACCCGTAACAATAATTTTTCCGTCAGATTGGACGGTAACGGCATGAAAAACATCCTGATACTCGCTTGAGAACGTAACATAGCCGTTTGGAGAGCCGAATGCCGTATCCACCGAACCATTGGCATTGAGACTCATAAGCCAGCCCATAACTTTAGCACCAGATAGTTGGCCAGCTAGGATAATCCTGCCATTCGGGCCCTGCGTCATATCTTTGAGGATAAGCGAACCACCAGTGCCTGTTCTATATATCCCCGTTCCTGAATCACCAAAACCTCCAGTAGAATCAATAGAAGAAGCATTGGCCATATAGCGAACGACTCCTACCTCGCCAACGTTATTCACTGCTACAATAATCTTGTCAATATCTGCTCCTGGTTGCGTCACTACAGCCACAGACCCCCCACTCACCGGGCCAAAACCGATAAGAATGCTTTCGGTATAACGTCCGGAGCCGGCAAAAGTGCTGTCAAGGGAACCATCTACATTTAATCGATACAGATCAAAGGAATATCCCAATCCGTCCGAATAGCCAAAAACAACAATCTTGCCGTCCGATTGCAGAGCAGCTTTGGTCGGGAATGAGGAGTTAGTAGCGATAGTTGGGAGCGTAACTCTGCCGTTGGGGTCAAACCCTGCCGGATCCGCTACCGGATCCGCTCCCAGATCGGGTGTTCCGTTTCCTGTCCCGGCAACTGGAGTTCCGTCACTGGTTTTCAGCCTCTGAATCGAATATTTCAGGCCATTACCGGTATCTTCCACACCAACCTTGTAAAAGATACTGCTGTTATTGGCAGGGTGGAGAATGGTCGCTTTTTCGTTGTTTGTTCCTGTTGTCGTTGCGTAGCCGGTGGTGGGATTGAACGTTGTGTCGAGAGCACCGGAGCCGGCGTGGTCTAGTGTCACGAGGGTATTGGCATTCAATCCAAGATACATATCTTGGATCAGGATGACGTCACCAACGGTAAGAGTAAGAGTCTTACTTAACACGTAAATACCACTTTTCAGTTCAGATCCTGCGGGGATCTTATAGGTGGTGCTACAGGCAGGTGTACCGGAGACAGTAACAGCAACACTTGTGGTGCCGGTAAAGGGCAACACCACACTGGTTGGAGAGACAGAGGCCGTTGCTGTGGTCATATCAACACCGGCACAATTAGTCACTTGAATATTGTCTAACCAGCCGGTATTGCCAACCGGGTAATTTTTTGAATATGCCCAACTAATGGAGTGACTGCCATTTCCCAGCGGGTAAATGCGTTGATGCCAATCAACATTGCCGCTGATAGTCTCTTGCTGCACTCCATCAATAGTCAGTCTCAGTAAATTGTCATAGCCCGGCTCAGAAGTCACTTTCCAGTCGAAAGAGAGTAGTGCCGGGCCAACAACTGTCGTTGCAAGGGAGGACGATTGGCCCGCAGCGATGGCACCGCTTTTAATTACTGCACCGTCAACCAACCAAGGTGCAGCACCATTATAGGTGAAGCTCAGCCCGGGATTGCCAACGGCGGCCGCCAAATTGGCAGATCCGCTATAGTTCGCGGTGCAGGCGGCATCGGTTGTGTTTATGTCTAAAACCTTGTTGATGCCTACGCAATTCCACTTCCAAGGTTCGCCCGTTACAGCTGTTGGGGTACCAGCGGCACAGAGTTCCGGAAATGTGGATGGAATTGCCGGAAGCGTTTGACCATTGGCGCTGCCGCACACTCCATTAACCGAAAAGGCGTTAAGTGATACTGTAATGGTGCAATCACCGGAGATGGCGCCAGTGTTGTAGGAGTAGGGATTACCGGCGCTCCAGGTTCCACCGCACCCGCTAATGTTTATAACATCAAAACCCTGGTTAGGGGTAATCGTGCAACTACCGATGTTTGCCGGAAGAACTGCGTTTGGACAGTCAACAGTTGCGCCACCGGGCCCAAGATAACTGGTAACAGCTGTGCTGATCTCATACGCACCAAGAAGCGACATAATCGGTTTAGCTGAAGAAATTGCAGTTCCAACGCCAAGCTGACCACTGATGTTAACTCCCCACCCCCACACTGAATGATCGGTTTTGAGCGCAAAGGTAAAATAACTGCCTGCACTGATGGCTGTAACTCCGGAAAGCTTCCTGCCCGATTCGGCTGGCGTTGGATCAACAACCTGCACAGGCGTTGATGAGTTTGTGCTTGTCCCATCGCCAAGCACACCATAACCATTATTCCCCCAACTCCAAACGGTGCCATCATTCTTAAGCACTACTGAATGTTCATCGCCGGCAGCTATGGCAATAGCCCCATTTACTCCAGTTGCCTGAACCGGCAGAGAATTCGGACCGGTAGATGTAGTTCCATTTCCAAGTTCTCCGAATGAATTACTGCCCCACCCCCACACCGTGCCGTCGCTCTTCAGCGCCATTGTGTGGTAGTTTAGTGCGGAAATGGCAATCACACCTGTCAAGCCTTCTACTTGAACCGGCTGCCATTTATCAGCAACCGTTCCATCGCCAAGCTGGCCAGTGGAGTTAGCTCCCCAGGCCCACACCGTACCGTCATCTTTTAGTGCCACCGTATGAGAGCCACCCGCAGCAATTGCTATTATCCCGGACAAACCGGATACCTGCTTTGGCACGAGGCTTTGAGTCGTAGAGTTATCGCCTAGTTGACCGAAGGAATTATACCCCCAGGTCCATACCGTCCCGTCGTTCTTTCGTGCCACCGAAAAATAATTGCCTGCTGAAATGGCAGTAATTGCGCTCAGGCTGCTTATCCATTCAGGTGCGTTTCGGTAATCTCCACTTGAGCCGATTCCCAACTGGCCGTAGTAATCTCTTCCCCACCCCCACACCGTCCCGTCTTCTCTTAATGCCAACGAGTGATCTTGTCCGGCAGAGACGGATATTACCCCGCTAATATTCGAAAACACGGGTTTATAACTGAGGGCAGTTCCCCCGTCTCCAAGTTGACCGTATCCATTATCCCCCCACGACCATACCATGCCGTCATCTTTCATCGCCACGGTATGGAAACCACCACCGGATACGCCGTAACTTCTTAAGCTGGTGGCAGCAAAGGACGTTGAGATGAATACCATCACAGCAAGGAGGGAAAAGAAGGAAATCAGAGTGGCGTTTCTAACGTTAGCTGGATTGCTGTTCATATGATCTCCTCAGCAACAAAGTTTCGATTTAAATAGCGCGGTTACTACATCCACACTTCCGGAAACAAAAAAGCCGAGCCTACCCCGTTAATTACGTGGCGGTTCGGCCGCCTTTTTCAAGACCCGAAGCTTTACGTCCGCCTTCGCAGAAGGCGGTGTATTCCTTTAACAATTTACAGCAATTTTAAGTGCATGCGACCCACTCTATCACTGTAGAGCGTAATGTCAAATAATTAAAATCCCCGCAACAGCGTCACGGTTCCCCGCCCTCAAACAGCCGGTCAAACACCTCACGAATTTTGCCGGTTATCTCCTCATAATCGCAAATCAGAGCGGCCCCCGGATTTTTCAGTTTTGGGTCATACCCCATCCGGCGCGCCAGTTTGTTCAGGTACGTTTTAGTTCCAGTGAGATCACTGGCCGAATAGTCGTGGATAATGCGAAGGCGGTTTTCAAGTTTGCGCAAAAATTTGTAACCGGCGAGAAGAGTCTGGGCACTGCCGTCGGGCAGCAGTCCAAGCGTGCTCATTTCTTTGAGGGCAACAACCGTGCTTGTGGTACGCAGTTCCGGAGAGCGGCACCCTTCGCGTAATTGCAGATATTGAACGGCAAATTCCACATCAACCATGCCCCCGCGACCGGTTTTGATGTTGTAGCTGCCGTCCTTTTCCCGGGCGAGTTCGTTTTCCATCCGCATCCGTAACCGGCGAATTTCCTGACGCCCTTCATCATCGATTGTTGTGCCATATATCGTATGACGGATAACATCGTGCAGCTGGCCGGCCAGTCCCTCGTCCCCAAACACCACCCGGGCTTTGGTAAGGGCCTGTCGCTCCCAGATCTGGGCTTCTTTGCGGTGGTAGTCAAGAAACGATTCCAGTGAGGTTACAAGCGGGCCCGCATTCCCCGAAGGCCGCAGGCGGGTGTCTATTTTATATACGTAGCCTTCACGGGTCTGCATAGTCAGAACTGAAATGATCTTCTGGGCGACTTTGGCAAAATATTCGTGGTTTGAGACCTGTTTCTCGCCGTTCGTATACCCCTGGTGATCGTAGACAAAGATTATGTCCAGATCCGAATGGTAATTAAGCTCTCCGCCGCCCAATTTTCCCAGGGCAATGATCGCCATATTCGCTTCGGCGACGCTCCCATTGCGTTGCCAGGTCGGCCGCCCGAATCGCTGTAGTTCGGCAACCGCCAGCCGGAAAGCCGCCGACAGGCAGACTTCTCCCAGCAGGCTGAGCTGCGATGTCACCTCCCCCTGCAACATTCGCCCATGGATATCGTCCAGCCCGATTCGCAGAAATTCCTCATTGCGGTAACGGCGCAGAATATTCAGATGGTCTTCAAAATAGTCGCTTTGATCAAGGAGCGAGTCAAGCTCCTCCACCATCGTCTCCCTTGTTTTGGCGGCGGAGGAGCCACTGCGGGCGACCAGACTGTCAAGCAGCTCAGGATGGCTGATCAATATTTTGGAGAGAAATTCGGACATGCCGAACAGTGACACCAGCAGTTTGATCATGTGACGGTTTTCCGACAGCAGTGCGTAGTAGGATGGTCGGCTGGCGATGACCGTCATGTATCGTTCAAGATTAGTCAGCGCAAGATCAGCATCGTGTGATTCGAAGAGTTCCTGAATCATCAGCGGTGTTATTTTTTCCAGATTACGGCGGCTCCGTTCGGTGAGATTGACTTTCACCGGTCCCCTGCGCAGCAGCATCAGATTGTCATATGCTCGATCAACATCTTCGAAATGGCGCTCGGCCAGCATATCCTTGACCAGATCCGAGTCCGCTTTTGGGTCGAGAAAAAAGAGAACCTGGGGATGAACCTCCTGCTCCAGCTGTTTATCGTTGGTATGGAACAGAGTGCCGTAGATGAAGGAGACGTTACCGCGATGCTCTTCCAGGACTTCACTGAAACGCTCCAGTCCGTTGACGCGCAGATAGCCGCTTCGACGCGACAGTGCCAGCATTTCATCTTCTTTGATCGGCAGGTTGTGGGTCTGACGCTCCTGCACCATCTGAATCCGGTGTTCAACCGAGCGGAGAAAGCGATAGGCCTCCCGCAACTTACGGTGGTCATCCTCGCCAAGCAGATTTGCCGCCAGAAGAGTGTCCAGAGCGCGTAACGAATTACGTTCGCGCAGCTTCGGGTTTTTACCGGCATACACCAATTGCAGAGCTTGGATGAAGAACTCGATCTCCCGGATGCCGCCCCGACCGAGCTTCAGATTGATCTCCCCCTCCCGTGACCGCGCCAGCGAAGCATCAATTTTCTGCTTCATCTGTTTCATATCCTCGATCAGGTTATAGTCGAGATATTTTCGGTAGATAAACGGCTGCAATGTTTTCAGCAACTGTTCACCCAAGGCCAGAGAACCGGCCACCGGCCGGGCTTTCAGCATGGCGGTGCGTTCCCACGATTGCCCCCACGATTCATAGTATATTTCAGCCGAACGGAGAGAAACCGCCATGTCGCCCGATTTTCCTTCCGGTCGCAGTCCGACATCAACGCGAAATACGAAGCCGTCCTCCGTCACCTGTGACACCGCTTTGCTGATCATTTCCCCCAACTTGTTGAAAAAAGCGTGCAGAGAAATGATCCCTTTCCTGTTCCCTGAACCGCTTTCTATACCGGTTGTTTCCCCCTTGTCAGATTCATAGAAGTAGATGATATCGATATCGGAGGAAAAATTCAGCTCCCGGCCGCCCAGTTTGCCCATACCGATCACCGTCATCTCCGCCTCACGCGGACTCTCCGACTCTCCCTTCACCAGCGGAATGCCGTGATCACGTATCAGGCAACGCCGGCAAACCTGATAGGCGACTTGTAACGTTGACGACGCAAGATCGGCAAGTTCTTCCATGACCTCCTCAAGCGGAGCCAGGCCATTCAGATCACGAGCGGCAATGCGCACTATTTCCCGCCGTTTGCAGCAGCGCAATACTTTTTGAAGAGCCGCGAAATCGACCGATTCATCAATATCAGCCTGAACAGCATTTTGCATATCCTCAGCAGAGCGGTGCAGATCGATGCCGTTATCCAGAAACAGCCAGGTGAGAATATCAGGGGATTTGTACATCAAATTCACGAGAAACGGTGAGGAGCCACACAGCATAATACACTGTGACAAACGCTTCTTGCGCTCCGGAAGCCTGGTCAGGATTTCAGGTGAAACGACTCCGGCCAGCCGTTCGAAGGCGTTCAGTGCCAGATCAGGCGACGGGGTAAGAAGTGCGTTGACGACAATACGGTGGAGCGTCTCAATGGTGAAAAACTGCCGAAGCAACAGTGTGTTTTCGGCGGAACGGTCACCATACTGAAATCCGTGCGACTCAAGATATGCTGCCAGTTCCTGCGCCTGCAGGGCGGGATCGAAGACCGCCATGATGCGGTTGAAATCCTGGGAGAATCGCTCAATGTGCATGTCAGATTCCCGCAACCTTACGCAGACCGCTCCGGTAATCACCGGTAACAATACCGTTTTCGGTGATGATGGCAGATATATATCGGAATGGCGTAACATCAAACGATGGATTGCGAACCCGGATTCCTTCCGGAGCAATTGCAATTCCTTTTATGTGGGTAACTTCGCTGGACGGACGCTCCTCAATCGGGATTTTGCTTCCGTCTGATATGCTCAGATCAAGGGTTGATACCGGTGCGGCGACATAAAAGGGGATGTTGTTCTCCTTGGCCAGCACTGCTACCGAATAGGTGCCGATCTTGTTGGCTGTATCTCCGTTGGCGGCTATCCGGTCGGCTCCGACCACGCAGCAGGTAATCTCGCCACGGTTCATGAAGAAGCCGGCCATGTTGTCGGAAATCAGCGTTGCAGGAATTCCGTCTTTCATCAACTCCCATGCAGTCAAACGCGCTCCCTGCAGCCAGGGACGAGTTTCATCGGCAAACACCTGGATTTTTTTGCCCGCTTCATGGGCAGCCCGGATAACGCCCAGCGCGGTACCGTACCCGGCGGTAGCCAGCCCTCCGGCATTGCAGTGGGTCAGAACCGTGGCGCCTTCGGGAATCAGAGTAGCGCCCCATTTGCCGATGTTTTTGCAGATCGTCAGATCCTCCTGCTCAACCCGGATCGCTTCCTTTTTGAGTACCTCGCGGATGGCATCGAGACTTTTGCTCCGGTTGGCCTCTGCAACCCGCTTCATCCGCTCCAATCCCCAGAAGAGGTTGACCGCGGTCGGTCGGGTACGTCCTAACACATCACAGACGTTTTCGAGCTGCCGGAAAAAAGATTCGTGGGTATCGGCAATAATTGCACGCGCGCCAAGCGCAACGCCCATTGCAGCGGCAACGCCAATGGCAGGCGCCCCCCTGATGATCAGTCCCTTGATCGCTTCCGCAACGGACTGAAAATCAGTATAGGTGTTGTAGACCTCTTCGCCCGGCAGGCGGGTCTGGTCGATCATAATTACGGTATCATCGAGCCATTCAATTGTTCGAAAGGACATATGGACTCCTCTGTTAAATTTTAAAACGGATAACCCAGGCCAACAAAAACCGCAGGCCCGTCTTTGCCAACCCCCAGATCAATTCTGCCGATAATATTCGGCCGTACAATCGCCCGGAAGCCAATACCAGGGTTGAATTCGAAATTGGCATAGCTGGCCTTATCAAGCGATTCCATTACGGCACCGAAATCCATGAAGGGCGCCACTTCCCAATCTGCCGTTACCCCGAATACCTCCCAGCGAAACAGACGGATACGTTCTTCGAGATTACAAAGAAAAAAACTGTTGTCGATGAAACGATTGCGGCCATAACCACGGAGGGTGGATTCACCGCCCAGAATACTCTGTTCCATAAACGGAACATCGGCACCAAGAGTCTGATTGTACATCAAGCGAAAGACACTGATAAATCGAGCCTTGTCCAGGGGGATATAGCCTTTTGCCTCCACCTCGTAGTGCCGGTAATCGCCCGCCCCGCCCAGCTCTTTTATGGTCGGCTCGAAGGAAATACGGGTATAACCGCCATAGCTGGGTGTATCCCGATTATCAAGAGTGCTGTACGATAACGAAATACGCAAAGCATGAGTATTAAAACCGTCGATGCCCGGCACGTCCGTTGACGAGAATTTATCTTTGATGTACGGCAGCTGACTGAAGGCCCCGTGCCGGATGTTGACGTTTCGGTAACGATCACCAACCGTTACCTGATAATGCGTGCCAATCTGATACCCGGCTGACACAGTATATCCGAATTCGTCATTCGCATAATTCGTTTCCTTCTGCTCCGGGCTCTTGGCATTAAAACCAAAAAAACGTGAAGAACCGTCAACCATTTTGAAGAAAAAACCGTTCAGCTCCAACTTTTTACCAAGCAGCGACGTATCGCGCACTCGCAGTTCGTAATCCTGGTTTACCCGGTCGGACTGGGAGAGATTGAACTCCAGATTCCGCTCGGGAGATGGATAAAAAGCACCATACAACGAAGCGGTAACTCCGAAGTTTTCGTTGTAATTCACCTGAGGCGCCAGCATGGCTATGACCTCTTCCCGTCTGTTATGCCCCAAAAATGCCGTCAAGCCACCGGACGTGATGCCCTCATTAGGACTTGCAGCAATGACCGGCAGCGGAATTGTCACCACCTTTATGGTGTCTTCATAGGGATTGCCGGTAGGTGCAAGATTTACATTTTCACGCGGAATGTAGCTGGTGCAGCCCGCCAGCAGCAAGCCCACGCAGAAGATGAGACGAACACGCCAAATTGGTCTTAATAATGAAAAAAATGTCAGCATGGTGGTTTTTGTAACATTGACTATCGGCACTGTCAATCGACATGGCGTAATTTGCACCGTTGCAACTGAATTGCTCTTCAAAGCACTTCATTTAACTTGCTGGCGTGTCTGTTTTTGCGTAAGATTTACCCGTAGTACTAATCCGCCTTATTTTATTTTTGGAGCTGTCACCGTGAATATTAGAGAAGAAATTGTAGAAATTGCCCGTAATGCCCGTCAGGCGTCGCTGGCCATGGCGCGACTTTCAAGCACGACCAAAGACATCATGCTGGTAAAAATGGCCGCCGCCCTTGAAAATGCAGCGCCGAACCTGATTGCAGAAAACAATAAAGACCTCGAAACCGGACGCCAAAAAGGTCTCTCGGCCGCCATGCTCGACAGGCTGATGCTTGATGAAAAGCGGATTCACGGAATTGCCGATGCATTGCGTGAGGTCGCCGCCCTGCCAGATCCGGTTGGTGAAGTAACTAAAATGTGGAAGCGCCCCAATGAGCTGATGGTTGGCAAAATGCGCATTCCGCTCGGAACCATCGGCATTATCTACGAGTCGCGCCCCAATGTCACCGCCGATGCAGCCGCCCTGTGCCTCAAGGCCGGGAATGCCGTCGTCCTGCGGGGCGGTTCAGAAGCGATAAACTCGAATCTTGCCATCGCCGGAATTTTGCAGGGGGTTTTGAAAGAGATGGATCTCCCCCAGGCGGCACTGTCGCTCATCCCGTTTACCGAGCGGGAAGCGGTGCTTGAGATGCTTAAACAGGAGGAGTCCATCGACCTGATCATTCCGCGCGGCGGCGAAAGTCTGATCCGGTTTGTCGTCGAGAATTCACGCATCCCGGTCATCAAACACTACAAAGGAGTCTGCCATATTTTTGTCGATCTGTCCGCCGATTTCGACAAAGCCGAACAGATTATCATCAACAGCAAAACCCAGCGTCCCGGCGTCTGCAACGCCCTGGAAACGCTCCTGATCCACAAGGACGTAGCCGCTGAATTTATTCCGAGAATTGCCGCGACGTTGACCGCTTTAGGCGTGGAGCTGCGCGGAGATGACACATTTTGCCGGTATGCGCCAAACGCCACACCGGCCACGGAAGATGACTGGCATGCCGAATATCTTGAACTGATCCTGGCCTGCCGGGTCGTTGACGATATCGATGCCGCAATTGACCATATCAACCGCTACTGCTCACTGCATACAGAATCGATCATTACCAGCGATTACAGCCGTGCCCAGCGCTTTATCCGCGAGGTCAACTCCTCCTGCGTGATGGTCAACGCCTCGACCCGTTTTTCTGACGGGGGTCAACTCGGCCTGGGAGCAGAAATAGGCATTTCCACCACCAAGCTGCACTCGTTCGGCCCGATGGGGTTGGAGGATCTGACGACCACCAAATTCATCGTGTATGGTGATGGACAGGTGAGGGAATAAGAACGGTTTGACATATTCTCCTCGCAATGTAATACTTTCAAAAGTATTACATTATAAAAGGAGTGTCGTAATCATGCGAGTAACCAGCAAAGGACAGGTAACGATACCGCGCAACGTTCGCCAGCAACTGGGTATATTTCCCCAAAGCGAAGTTGAATTTGTAGTGGAGGGAAATACAGTCATGTTGCGTACGGTCAGCAGTGAAGCCAGCAGGGGGAAGAAGCTGATTGAAACTCTTCGTGGCCGCGCTACGGTTCGGATGACGACGGACGAAATAATGGCGCTAACGAGAGGCGAGGGTTGAGTGTGGGTGACGTGCTGGTGGATAGCAACGTACTGCTCGATGTATTGGAGGAAGATGCGTCGTGGTATGATTGGTCATCAACGCAGTTGCAAAAAGCCGCCGACTGTAGCTCTTTGATCATTAATCCGATTATCTACGCTGAGGTTTCCGTAGGTTTTAAACGAATTGAAGAACTGGAAGAGGCTCTGCCGCTGCATTTTTTTCAAAGAATACCGATCCCGTGGGAAGCAGCTTTTCTTGCCGGAAAATGTTTCATAGGCTACCGCAGGCTTGGAGGAACAAAGAGTTCGCCTCTGCCGGATTTCTTTATTGGCGCCCATGCTGCGGTTTCGGGATTAACTCTTTTGACTCGCGATTCCGCACGGTACCGGACATATTTCCCTTCGCTTAAGCTGATTACCCCTTAAACAGGAGTACATTATGACTATCCAGGAACAGATACAGCAATTCCTCGCTTCACCTACAATCGGCGTAGTCGGTGCATCCACTGACCGGAAGAAATTTGGCAACAAGGTGTTGCGCTGCTACCTGCAGCACGGTCGGAACGCCATTCCGGTTAATCCCAATGAGATGGAAATAGAAGGAATCCCCTGCGTCGCGACGATCAACGACCTGCCGTCTGATGCCCTCAGCATATCCATGATTACTCCTCCGGCAATCACCGCGAAACTCGTGCCTCTGGCGATTGAAAAAGGCATCCGGAACATCTGGATGCAACCGGGTGTCGAGCATCCGGAGGCGGTAGCCCTCTGTCGGGAACGGGGAGTTAACATCATTGCCGATGGCAGTTGCGTACTGGTTGTAATGGGGTATCATGACCACTGAGAACTGGTGAGAAGGAGTGGAACAGAGGCTGACGCTTTACCGGCAATTTAAATTTTCCAACTCTTGACTGCCTGATTCGTGTTTGCTATAACAAATTCCATTGAGTCAGCAAAAAAAATCAAGGACGTTTTATGTTAAATAGTTCAGACGACAGCACATTGCTGGATATTCCAAAAGACATGATGATCGAAAAGATCATTCTGAGCAAAACTCTTCAAAGCAAGGTATTTATTGAAGTAGCTTTGGTGAAAACTAAAAAACAGTATGAAGCGGCTCTTTTTTTCAACAAGAGATATAAGGGCGGACCTCCTGTCCCGCGCGCATTGGAAAACCCGAGTGAAAAAGCAAGCCACTGGATGTGCGCTCGCCCGAAGGTCGGTTTTACCGAAGAAGAAGCTGAAAAGATATTTGATGAAGTCCTGAGTGAAAATCGTGTAAAACAGATTTTTTTCAAGGATAATTGGGGTCAGGAATATTGATTGCCCGCCATGGCGGGTAACGTGTCATGTATATTCGTTAGTATCCATGATGTGCCAGAACAAATCCTCAACAGCAAGAAACGCCTTGATTATCTCCGGATCAAAGTGCGTTCCCTCTTCCTCCAGCAGCATTTCCTTCACTTTTTCGTGTTCAAGGCCCTTCCGGTAACAACGATCTGAACGAAGAGCATCGTAACAGTCCGCCACCGCCATGATTCTGGCGGATAGCGGGATATTTCTGCCGATCAGTCCATCGGGGTATCCCTTACCATCCCACCGTTCGTGGTGATACAAGGCTATCTCAATCCCCATGCCGATAAACGGATTTTCGGGATATTTGTTATAGACTGACTGCATGTTCTCCGCTCCGATAATGGAATGGGTCTGCATAATTTCAAATTCTTCCTGAGTCAGCTTGCCCTTTTTCTGGAGGATGGCGTCAGATATGGCAACCTTGCCGATGTCGTGCAGTGGAGATGCGTGCTGAATGCACTCTATGAATTCATCAGATATATGATCTGCATAGGGAGAACCGTTGGCCAGTTGCTGCGCGAGGAGCTTACAGTAGTCGCGAACCCGCTCCAAATGCCCCCCGGTGTCGCCGTCACGTTGTTCGGCAAGTTTGGCCAGGGCAAATATTGTCGCCTGCTGGGCTTCCGCAACCTCTCGAATCTTCTTTTCAACCAACTTCTGATATTCGAGTTTGTTGCGGAAAGTACTCAGATTTACATGAGTAGTAATTCTGGCTTGCACTTCTTCAGGGTGGAAAGGTTTTGTAATGTAATCAACTCCTCCCACTTTAAAACCTCTTATTTTATCTTCCACTGCGTTCATTCCGCTCATAAAGATGACCGGTATGTCCTTTATTTCATTGTTTTGTTTGACGCACTTACAAACCTCATAACCGTCCATTTCCGGCATAAAGATGTCCAGCAAAATTAAATCCGGAGCTTCAAGCGGGATCGCTTTCAGTGCATCAGCACCGTTTGTATAGGGCAGCACGGTGTATCCGCTGTCAGACAACATGCAACTCAGCGAGGCAAGGATACCAGGATCATCATCCACAACCAGAATTCGTGTGTTAGCCTGCTGTAGACTTTCATTTGATTTGGTCATATTTCTCCACCCGTCACTCGGGTTGCTTTTCCTGCAAAGATCATATTCATGTAACGTCAGTAAGACAACAAGTTAATTCCGTAAAAATTCTGTTCCGTATACATTTTGTCGTGGAATGGTACCTTTTCGCCTTTACCGCGTCAATAAACATTGTTTGTTTATTTAATTTAAGTTATTCCTGCTTGCACTCACCGCACGATTTTCGTAGACTCTCACCATGACAACCTTCGAAGCAATCACTGCAAAAATCCACGCCGGCCGTCGCGTTACCCCTGATGAGGCGCTTTTCCTGTTCGAATCAAATGACCTGCTCGCCATCGGAGAACTGGCTGCGCTGATCAATGAACGAAAAAATGGCCGTAATGTATATTTTAACGTCAACCGCCACATCAACCCGACCAACATCTGCGTAAATCGCTGCGCTTTCTGTGCCTTTTCGAGAACGGCCGGTGAAGATGGTGCATACACGCTTGCTCTGGATGAAATCTGCCGACGGGCACGGGAGGCCGAAGGAGAAGGGGCCACGGAGGTTCATATCGTCGGAGGCCTGCACCCCGATCTTTCCTTCGAGTTTTACGAAGAGGCACTGAGGAGCATTCGCAGCACAGCACCGGGGCTCCACATCAAAGCATTCACCGCTGTAGAGATAGAATATTTTTCCCGAATTTCCAGCCTGAGCATCGAGCAGGTGTTTGATCGCCTCATAAGCGCCGGGCTCGGCTCGATGCCGGGCGGCGGCGCCGAAATTCTGGGTGAAACGGTCAGGCAAAAGATCTGCCCCGAGAAAATTTCAGGGGCGCACTGGCTGGAGATCATTCGTCTGGCACATCTGGCCGGCTTGAAAACCAACGCCACAATGCTGTACGGCCACGTCGAAACAGCTGCCGACCGGGTAGAGCACATGGAAATGCTGAGGACTCTTCAGGACGAAACCGTCGGTTTTCAGGCTTTTATACCGCTGGCGTTCCAATCCGAAAACTCCGATCTAAAGCTCGACATCAAAGGGACATCCGGCCTCGACGACCTTAAGACCCTGGCAATTGCGCGGATTTTCCTCGATAATTTTGACCATATCAAGGCGTACTGGATAATGCTGGGAGAGAAAATCGCCCAGGTATCACTTGCCTTCGGAGTCAACGATCTGGACGGCACCGTTGTGGAAGAAAAAATCGGTCATGACGCCGGGGCCAAGAGCCCTCAGTCCCTCACCACCGAAGGCATCATCCGCCTGATAAGAAATGCCGGAAAAATCCCCGTTGAGCGGAACACGTTGTATCATCCGATCCGCACGTACTGATGCTCCCGGCACCATCCTTTCCCTGTGCAACTGATGAAGCCGATTCGCTGAGAAAGCTTTGCACTACTGTAGACAAAAACTACTTCCAGAGCGCTATCCGGCGGTTCGATATTCTGTTCGATATCTACACTCGCACCTCTCATGCACCGCTCCCGGCCCCGATGCTGATCGTCACCCCGGAGATCCGTACCCAGTGCGAGATATATGTGCCGATAAACGAAATTGCCGTTATTTTCAAACGTCTTTACACAGTCGCGCTAACTTATCCACCAATTTTTTCCAGCACACCATTCCACAACACCATGAGCTGGGCCGATACATTTGCGGTGTTGCCTCCGCAATTCCAATTCAGCGCAAATCCGGCCCGGCTTCTTGAGTCTTTGTTGGCTGACGATAGACTACTGACCGACTTCCTGTTCGCATCGTTCCTGCCGCAACGCTTCTATGGTGCTACCGGAGGACGCTATCCCGGCCAGCATGACATTATCCGAAAGTGGCTGACAACCCGAAAGGGGAGTTCTCTGCGCTGCCTCGATGCCGCCAGCGGAACCGGCGAGGGCACCTATGGGATTGCTCTTCTGCTATCCGAGATGTTGTTTCCACCCGAGGAGGTGTTGATCGAAGGCTGGACTGTTGAACCGCTTGAGGTGTGGGCTGCCACACATCGGCGGTTCCCTCATGACCCACGCCGTGAAGCCATGCTTAGGACGACCACTTCTGAACTGCTTCAGCGGGGATACGGCAGCCGTATCAGTTTTCACTGCGCTGATCTTACCGAAATTTCCCTCTGCCACGCTTTGTCAACTCAGGAGACAAGCAACCGTGACGACCTTTATGATTTGATCGTCTGCAACGGTCTCCTGGGTGGTCCGATCATCCATCAAAATACACAATTAGACCGGACAGTGAGTAATTTGGTGCAGTTGCTGGCAACGGGCGGAATCCTGCTGGCAGCCGATAATTTTCACGGGGGATGGAAACAGAAATGCCCGCAGGATGAGCTGCGGGCATTATATGAGAAATATGGCCTGATAACTTTTGAAGCCGGTGAGGGAATTGGGGGCCTAAAACCTGATTAGCAATCCGCCCCACGTAAGGCCGCCGCCAAAACCCATGGCCAGCACGAGATGACCCGGTTTGATCGTGCCGTTACGCAGGTTTTCATCCAGCACCAGCGCCACCGAGGCAGCGGAGGTGTTGCCGCACCTGTCAAGGTTGAGCAGGAAGCGTTCTTTGGGGAACCCGCTTTTTTTGGAGATGAAGTCAATCATACGAACATTGGCCTGATGGGGAATGATGTAATCCAGGTCAGCCGGGGTGATGCGGGCTTTCGCGCAAAGCGTGTCAATAATATCAGGGATAACATCGGTGGCAAATATGTAGACCTGTTTGCCGGCCATCTGGAAATAGATATCCCGGGCCTCTATCGTTGCAAGAGTTACCGGGCTGCGTGAGCCGGATGAAGGCACCTTGATCAGTGGCCACCCTTTGCCGTCGCTCCTCATGTAGGTGTGCTGAACGCCGGTATTTATGTCTCCGCCGCTACTGAGAATTGCTGCCCCGGCGCCGTCGCCAAAAAGCGGGCAACTGTTCTTGTCGTTGAAGTCTAGAATCTTGGAGTAGGTGTCGGCGCCAATGGCCATGACGGTTTTATATTTGCCGCACTTGATAAAATTGTCGGCAATTTCAAGCGCGTAGACAAAGCTTGAGCAAACAGCATTGACATCAAAAGCAAAGGCATTTTTTGCGCCGATATTTTCCTGGACAATGCAACCTGTTGAAGGAAGGCTCATGTCGGGAGTTGAGGTACCGACAACGATGCAGTCGATCTCGGAAGCATCAATTCCGGCAGATTCAAGCGCCTTTTTTGCGGCAACGGAGGCCAGGTCAGAGGTTGCCTGATCGGCATGGGCAAAACGCCGCTCGCGGATACCGGTACGTGAATAGATCCACTCATCTGCATTTTCGACCAGATAATCAAAATGACTGTTGGGTATCACCCGATCCGGCAGACATGAACCGCTCCCGATGATTTTTGAAATAATCATTGCATCCCCGATTTCTACCCGCCGTAGCGGACAAATTTTCATTTTAAATAAACTTCTTTATTCATCTCACAAAATAACACCGTTTGTCAAGTGCGGTACTTGGATGGTTATACTCATTGTTCCCCTTTGAATCTGATAATATCCACAACCGAAAATGCCCATATGAGAAAAAATGCCGCCAGTACCGTTTTGCCGAAACCGCTTGCCGCATCAAGCGCTTTCATCACCTCGGATGGCGTTATGGTTATCGCCCCGCCGGCAATCTGAGAAGCAATCACCGGCGAAAGCCCTCGCAGCAGCACAAACAGCGCCAGTAGCAACACAAAATTAACGAGGACAAGAATTATTCCCCCAAGCATTTTCCGGCCGAGATAGATCTGCCCGAGTCCCGGCAGAACCAAGGCTGAAAGTAGTAGAGCCGTCACTTTTTTATTCATAATCAGTTTCCTTTATCTGCTGTAGATCAATTCTCCCGCAAACATTTACAAATTATCGTCGATTCCAAACCGAACTGGTAACAACTGTTTCTGTTTTGACTTTGCCAAATCGTTAAGGCATAGTAAAGCCAATTTATCCTACATTTCGGGAGTTAACCGATGGTTCTATTCGCAAATATCCTGCTTGCACTTGCCAAACTGGTTGAACTGACCAGCGGGCTCTTAACCCTTTACAAATATATCCTGCTCGCCAGCGTTATTGTTTCATGGGTAAACGCCGACCCGTACAACCCTCTCGTCAACTTCATCTATCGCGTTACAGATCCGATACTGCGCCGTATCCGTCGTCACATGCCCGATACCGGCATGCTTGATCTGTCACCGTTGGTAGCCTTTGCCGCCATCTATGTCCTGCAGATTATCGTTTTTGATACCGCCTACCATTATTTGATGAGTACCAGCATGACACTCAAGATGGGGGGTTGAAATCTGTTCCAAGTTTCAGAGCCCGGTTTTAACTGTCAAGTTCTTCTATAGTAATTTATGCTACGCAAACAAAAATGATGGCAACGCTACTGCGCGTTGCCATCATTTTTGTTTGTTCTCTATCTGATTCCGGGGGGATTACTTTTTGTGGCAGTCTTTACAGGAAGTCGGGCCTTTTTTCATTTCGGTATGACAGCCTTTACAGGTTTTGTGAGCCCAGTCCTTGTTAAGTTCAGCAATTTTTCCGGGTCCTTTTTCATGGCATTTTTTGCAGTCTTTCAGCATTTCCTGATGTTTCTTGTGCGGGAAAGAGACTTTTCCCATCGAAGCCGGCAGATCGATTACGTCGGCTGCCAAGGCAACTCCTGCAAAAGCGGTAACGGCAAACATGGCGACTACGGCGCTGATTTTTTTCATTAGTAATTCTCCTTTGTTAGTTTGTTACTGCGTTTTTACGCAGAAGTTTCTTGCCTGATTCATTCCCTGCCGAAATACTACCAACGAACTAGCATATTGAGTGCCAATCCACAAGCACTAATACAACTACTTTATATTGTTATGTATTATTTTACAAACACAAATTTCTCCGGAGATCATACCGCAATTAAGGTAACGACATGTCGTATTTGAAGCAATCTCCGGCTTTAAAGTACTTGCCATACCGTCCTGCAATTGAGTAGAGTTCGTCTTTATCAATTAACGCGGGAGGGTTACACAGTCATGCAGTTCACACACAATAACAAAGGCTTTACGTTGATCGAAATCATGGTTGTCATCGTCATACTGGCTCTGCTGGCGGCACTGGTCGGCCCAAAGCTGATGGGACGAACGGACGATGCCAAGATTACTGATGCACGGGTACAGATCAAAAATATCGAAACGGCCCTCAAACTGTACAAGCTTGACACAGGCAACTATCCATCTACAGAGCAGGGTTTGGATTCTCTTATTACAAAACCGACCGTCGGGATCATACCCAAAAGCTATAAGGAAGGCGGCTACCTGGAGAGCAAGAAGGTGCCAAAAGATCCGTGGGGCAATGATTACCTGTACGTCTCGCCCGGTGAACACGGTGACTACGATCTCTTTTCCTACGGTGCCGACGGCGCCAAGGGGGGAGACGGTAAAAACGTCGATATCACCAGTTGGGACACCAAGTAAAAATATTATTTTCACTATCTTGTTGATCTTTTTTGAATCTGCGCTATAGTCTATCCTTCTAAGCTATTATTTTCATTGTGAATAAATGTTTTTAGTGGCTTTAAAGCACACGAGATTTTTCAACGAAAGAGGAGGCAGTACAATGGCGCAGAAGTACGTTTATTTCTTTGGGGATGGTCAGGCCGAAGGTCGGGCCGACATGAAAAACCTATTGGGTGGTAAGGGAGCCAATCTGGCTGAAATGACCAGCATTGGACTTCCAGTTCCGCCTGGTTTCACCCTTTCTACTGAAGTATGTACCGAATATTACAACAACAACAGCAACTATCCCGCCTCGCTGTCCGCTGAAGTTGCCGAGCATCTCTCCCGCGTCGAAGCTCTGATGGATCGAAAATTCGGCGACCCGAATAATCCTCTGCTGGTTTCTGTACGTTCCGGTGCCCGGGCCTCGATGCCGGGTATGATGGACACGGTTCTCAACCTGGGTCTCAATGACATCACCGTGCAGGGGATCATTGCCCAGAGTGGCGACGAACGTTTTGCCTACGATGCCTACCGCCGTTTTGTCCAGATGTATTCCGATGTTGTCATGGGCATGGATAAACATTCCCTTGAGCACCTGCTGGAGCAGAAAAAAGATGAGCGTGGTGTTCATCTCGACACCGATCTGAGCGCTTCCGACTGGAAAGATCTGGTCGCCGCCTTTAAAGCGAAGATCAAGGAAGAGCTTGGAACCGCGTTTCCCGAAGATCCGATGGATCAGCTATGGGGAGCGATCGGTGCCGTATTTGGTTCTTGGATGAATCAGCGGGCTATTACCTACCGTCGCTTGAATAACATTCCCGCAGAATGGGGCACCGCTGTCAATGTTCAGTCAATGGTCTACGGCAACATGGGCGATGACTGTGCAACCGGTGTGGCCTTTACCCGTGACCCTTCAACCGGTGAGAACTATTTTTACGGCGAATACCTGGTCAACGCCCAGGGAGAAGATGTCGTAGCCGGAATCCGTACGCCGCAGCCGATCAACCGTGTTAAGGCAACAACGCTGCCGCCGATGGAAGAGGTGATGCCGGAATGCTACCAGCAACTTGTCTCGATCCGGGCAATACTTGAAAAACATTACAAAGATATGCAGGATATCGAATTTACCATCGAAAAAGGCAAGCTTTTCATGCTTCAGACCCGCAATGGCAAACGGACCGCACCGGCCGCCATCAAGATTGCGGTTGATATGGTTGCCGAGGGACTTATCGACGAAAGAACCGCCGTTAAACGCGTGGCTCCGGAACAGCTCGATCAGCTGTTGCACCCGTCGCTTGATCCGAAAGCGGTCAAAAATATTATCGCCAAAGGCCTGCCGGCCTCCCCGGGCGCTGTCTCCGGATTTGTTGTCTTTACCGCTGACGAAGCCGAGTCTGAGGCAAAAACCGGTCGGAAAGTAATTCTGGTTCGTGTTGAGACATCACCGGAGGATATCCACGGCATGCATGCGGCGCAGGGAATCCTGACTGCTCGCGGCGGCATGACTTCTCACGCTGCGGTTGTTGCTCGCGGTATGGGCAAATGCTGTGTAGCCGGCTGCGGTGACATCAAGGTGGATTACGCCAATCAATGTTTCACCGCAAAAAATGGAGTCATCGTCAAAAAAGGAGATATGATTACGCTGGATGGCTCACTGGGAGAAGTCATGCTCGGCGCCGTTCCTACCGTAACACCCGAACTGACTGGCGATTTTGGCATCCTGATGAAGTGGGTTGACGGTATTCGGCGTCTGAAGGTCCGCACCAATGCAGATACGCCGCATGACGCAAAGGTCGCCCGCGAATTCGGCGCCGAAGGGATCGGCCTCTGTCGTACCGAGCATATGTTCTTCGATGCCGAAAGAATTGCTGCGGTGCGTGAAATGATTCTGTCCGAAGACGTCGAAGGGCGTGAACATGCCCTGGCAAAGATTCTCCCGATGCAGAAAGGCGACTTCATCGGTCTGTTCCGTGAAATGAAAGGGTTGCCGGTAACCATCAGGCTTCTTGATCCGCCGCTACACGAGTTCCTGCCACAGGAAGACAAGGATATCGAGGAACTGTGCAAGACCATGAAAGTGCCGGTCAGCGCCCTCAAGCACAAGATCGAGTCACTGCATGAGTTTAACCCGATGCTTGGTCATCGGGGCTGCCGTCTGGGCATCACCTACCCGGAAATTTACAATATGCAGGTCACGGCAATTATGGAAGCAGCCTGTGAGTTGGTCAAGAATGAAGGGTTCAGCATTGTTCCGGAAATCATGATTCCGCTGATCGCGACTGTCAAAGAACTCTCCGTTCTAAAACTGAATGCCGTTGCCATCTGCGACGAAGTTATCGCTCGTTATGGTGTCACGGTTGAGTATCTGATCGGCACGATGATCGAACTGCCGCGCGCCGCCCTCACAGCAGATGAAATTGCGGTCGAAGCTGAATTTTTCTCCTTTGGCACCAACGATTTGACCCAGACGACCTTCGGTTTGTCGCGTGACGATGCCGGCAAGTTCTTGCCGTTTTACGTCGACAACAATATTCTGCCCGAAGACCCCTTCGTCTCGCTCGATCAGAACGGCGTCGGCAAACTCGTAAAAATGGCCTGTGAACTCGGGCGCACTACCCGCCCGAATATCAAGCTCGGTATCTGCGGGGAGCACGGCGGCGATCCGTCATCGGTAATTTTCTGCCACAACGTCGGGCTTGATTATGTTTCCTGCTCACCGTTCCGGGTACCGATTGCTAGATTGGCCGCAGCTCACGCGGTATTGGGATAAGCACCGCCAACACTGACTTAGTTTCAGCCCCATAAAAAAAGTCCGTTCATCAGAAGATGAGCGGACTTTTTTTGTTCGGCTTCCAAGGAATTGTCAGAGAAACTATTATTTGATAATCAGCAACGACAGGTAATCAGGCGAATGAGCGGCGATCTCCCCGAAATCGGTCAGTACTTTCTGGCGCGGACTGCCAACCCGTTCGACGAAGACAGTCCTCTGTTCTCTACCTGCCGCACGAAGAAGCTCTATAATCTCAGAAAAAAGCGGCTTTACCTTCAACAATACGACGGTTTCGTACGTTTCCAGAGCACGTTTGATCTGCTCTATCCCTGCCGTAGCAGGTATCACAACCATCTTCTCATCGGCCTCCACGAGCGGCAGAGCCGCTTGGGAAGCTGCAGCATTAATGCTGGAGATGCCCGGGATAATTTCAATCGATAGATGCGGCCACTGTTCGCGCAAAATGCGCAGCAGGTAGATAAACGTTGAGTAGAACAACGGGTCGCCGATCGTGATGAAAGCAACCGAACGGCCAGCCTCTGCGTGTTCAGCAATCATTGCAGCCGCTTCCTGCCAGGCAGGAATCAAGCGTGACTGGTCAGAGGTCATGGGAAACTGGTGAACAATTATCTTTTGACGGTTTTCGTCAATGAATTCCCTGATTGTACCCAGCGCCACACTGGCCTCGGAGGGATTGGATACCGGAGCCAGTATCACATCAACATTCCGCAGAATGCGTTCAGCTTTGCGAGTGAGCAGCTCCGGATCGCCCGGACCGACTCCGACAGCATAAACTATAGCCACTATTCGCCACCCTTCCGGGCGGAGATGACATATACCGGATTCTGGGCTTCAAACATTTTGTATTCCGTCAGGTTACGGGTCTTGGCAACATTGATACACGTCGCTTCAATCGTAAATCCATGATCTTCAAGAAATTCCACCGCTCTGGTTAAGGTGTCCAGCGTCACGGCGTTGATTACTACAACTCCGTCCGGTCTCAGGCGCTGGGAAATTATGTCTATGATCTCATCCAGCTTCCCGCCGGCGCCACCGATGAAAACACGATCCGGATCCGGCAGATCATCCAGACCGTCAGGAGCGAAAGCCTCTATTAATTTGATATTGCGCGCACAGAATTTCTTCAGATTTTCGTTGATAAATAATATGCATTGCTGATTCTTTTCTACAGCAAAGATCCGACCGCCCGGCATGAGATTGGAGGCTTCAATCGAAACGGAGCAGCTTCCGGCGCCGATATCCCACAGCACCAGATCATCCTGCAGCTGCAGTTTTGCGAGGGTTACCGCACGTACTTCCTGCTTGGTGATCAGCTTTTTTGTGGTATGAAACTCGTCATCATCAATACCTATCAGCGGGTAGTGGACAAGATTCGGTTCGTAGGTGCGGATCAGAATCAGGATGTTCAGCTCGGAAGCCGCCATCTCCAAAAGACCTCGCACAGTTGTTTTGGTGAATTTTTCGGAAGCCATGCCCAGATCTTCACAGAGCCAGGCTTCATACCCTTCGGCGCCCCGCTCGATCAGCTCCCTGGCGATGGCGGCCGGGGTATTTGTCTTGTCCGTCAGAATGCAGGCTTTCTCCGCCGAAATAATCTTGTCTACGGCTTGTCGCATGCCGCGCCCGTGCACCGAAACAAAAATACCGTCATCCCATGGCTCTTTGATCCGCGCAAAAGCGTACTGCATGCTGGTTACATTGGGGAAAATTTCAATTCGTTCTTTCGGTAAATTGCGGAGTAGAAAACGAGAAATGCCAAAAAATGTCGGGTCGCCTGAGGCAAGCAGAACAACACATTGATCAGTTTTTTTCAGAAACTCGATCAGTTCGGGAAGCTCACCCAACTCTCGCTTTTCGCCGGTAAAATCCGGGAAAATCTCCAGATGACGTTGATGACCGATCATGATGTCGGCCTTACCGATAATATCAAGCGCCTTGGCCGGAAAACCGTCCCAACCGGTGAAACCTGCCCCTATCAGATAGATTGTTTGCTGTGCCATTGTTTGTGCCTCGTCTCTGAAGTCTGAATGATTCGAGCGGACTATAGCATCCGTATCGTCAAAAATCATCCGATTACTTTATCGTTCAGTTGCTTTTTCTCTACCGGTCTCTGGCTGACCAGAACTTCATCGATATTTCATTCGGGTGCACAAAACAGAGAAACCCCGCCGGTTTCCCGACGGGGTTTCTCAATACCTGGAATAACTGCGGGTATTACCCTTCGCAGAGATCGACTTTTACATCCCAGTTTTTGAGTTTCATTGTGCCGTTTTTCTCAAGGTTGAGATGCATTTTGAAGGCACGATCCCACAATTGTGGTTCATGACCAACATTGCGTTTGAGGCAGTCAGCTTCAGCAATGTTCAGATACTCGGTCAGCTGAGCTTTGTAATCCGGATGTGCGCACTTCTCGATGATGCGGCGGGCGCGATCCTTTGGTGCCAAACCGCGCAAGTCGGCCAGACCCTGCTCGGTGATGACGCAGTCGAGGTCGTGCTCGGTGTGGTCGATGTGCGAGCAATGCGGCACAACGCAGGAGATACCATTCGGATCAGTCTTGGACGGACGTGACGAAGGGGTATGCATCATTTTCAGGTAGCCGTTACGCAGGAAGTCCCCGGAACCGCCAAGGCCGTTGATCATACGGGTACCGCCGACCAGAGTGGAGTTGGCGTGAGCGTAGATATCGATTTCGACCGGGGTGTTCATGGCGATACACCCTAAACGGCGGATCGGCTCAGGCGCATTGGAGATCGAAAGCGGACGAAGCACGATCTTGTCGAAATACTTGTCCATGTTCTCGAAGAAGCGTGGGAAACCCGGCTCAGCGGAAAGTGACAGCGAGCAGGAAGAAGCGGCATCCAGCTTGCCGGAGTCAAACAGGTCAAGCATCGTATCCTGAAGTACTTCGGTATAAACGGTCAGGTTGCTGAATGGGCCTTTAGCCAAGCCACCGATAACAGCGTTTGCTATAGAACCAACACCGGACTGAAGCGGCAGCAGGTTCTTCGGCAGACGACCAGCCTTGACTTCCTGAGTAAAGAACTCGATGACGTGGTTGGCGATCGCCTCGGAAGTGTCATCTTGCTCGGCAAAAGCACGACCCTGGTCACGGAGTTTCGACTCAACCACAGCAATAATCTTGCTTGGATCGCATGGAATCGAGGTTGAACCGATGCGGGAATCAGCTTTGGTGATGTTGAAAACCTGACGGTTCGGAGGAGTAAGCGGAGTAAGCAGGTCGTGGATCCCTTCGAATGAAGGCTGTCCGGTATTGACCTCTACGATGATCTTGTCGCAGATCATCAGGATTTCAGGGATAACACCGCAGGAGGAGGTAGGAACGAGGCTGCCGTCTTCCTTGATCGCAGATACTTCGATGATGGCAAGGTCAAGCCTGCCGCTCTCGGAATCCTTGGTGTAAAAACCGTAGCCCAGATCCTGTGCGAACAGAGACAGATGCTTGTCGCCCATGCGGATACGGCCTGCATTGATGCCGGCAGCGATATTTTTGCCGGTCTGGTATGGCCAGCGACGGTCGATCATGTCGTTGACAGCCCAGCGGTCTTCGGTTTCAGCACCGACGGAAGCACCAATGAACAGGTTGAATTTCAGCTTGCCCTGTAGATTGTTTTTCTCGACATGCTCAGCGACGGCAATAGGTACCACTTTCGGGTAACCGGCCGGGGTAAAACCTGACCAGCCAAGATTCATACCGTTCTTGAAAAACTGGACAGTCTGCTCGGCGGTCATGACCTTGCTCATAAGTGACTTACATTGTACGCGGTCTTGAAGAGTTCCGTAATCCGACATTTACTACCTCCTGTTTGTTTTTGGTGTCTACAGGTTAAAACCTGTGTTGATAAGCAAGGAATGCATTAAATTCATTTCAAAGCACCATCAGCAGCATCGCCAATGGCCACAAAAATGCTGCCAGGACCTTTGAGTAAAACCGGATTCTACGCATACACCCCTGATTCGTCAAGCGAAAAAGTGTATACGACACCGGTCATTAGCTTTCGTAATCGACCGCCACAATTGATGAGCAAACAGACTTCATATGTGGAACAACCTCTCCGGCATGATATGGATGTATCTGGTATGCCTGCAGATCTTCGAGTGAATCAAAACGAGTTGTCAGCGCGATGTCGTAAGAGCGCTCCGACCTGATAACATCTACACCGACCTCAAGGTGGCGCAGCAGGTCGATCTTACCGTCCATGCTGAGCAACTTGTCTCGGGTAGCTGCCACGTTTTCAGCTGAAGGGTCCGCCAGTTTGAATAAAACAATATGGGTAATCATGTAATCTGTTCCTTTCATTGATGCAGAGTTTGAAGAGTATATATTTATACAGCGGGCGGAATCGGGCGAAGAAAAACCACATATGCCCCGCTTCCTCCCATTTCTCTCGGGGCCGGTGCAAATTCCAAAACGAAAGTCCGTCCCGCATCACGTAACCATGAAGCAACAGCCTGATGGAGTACCGGTTCTTCGGGAGAGTGGTGTCCTTTGCCGGTAATCACAAGAACCGCTTTTTGGGCCTTTTTCTGGGCAGTTTGTAAAAAACGGGGCAACGCCGCGAGGGCCTCCTCACGATTCAAGCCATGCAGGTCCAGTTGGTAACCGACTGAAACAATGCCTTTCTTCACCTGTCGTAGGCGATTGCCGGCCAGCGGCTGCAGTTCGCCTTCATCCGGTATGGAATCGGCAAATTTCGTATCCATCTTCAGCCGACTTATCTCCTCAAGAAAGGCGCTCTCTTCCGCAACGATGAGCTCTTCTACCACTTTTTTTGCCGTCTTCAACTGAGGATGAGATTCCGACTGAACGGCTTTTTTACCGGAAGATTGTAACGGGCGCACATCCGCCACCGCCTGGAGAAAAAGATCCAGGCCATCATCAGGAGGCTGCGCCGTTTTTTTTACCGCAGGCGTTGTTGGTTTTTCCGGTTCCGGATCCGCGACGGCGATCCCCTTCAAAGACCCGAAAGGCGAGACATGAAACTCTTTCGGCTTTGATGGGTTCTGCCGTCGTTGATTTTTCTTCGCCACGTTATTAATCCTTAGCCACCAGAGTTATTTCAATGCGGCGGTTTTTCGCCCGCCCCTCTTTTGTACCGTTATCGGCAACAGGTTTATGTTCGGCAAAAGCCGCAGCCGACAGATTGAGAGGATCTACCCCCTGCTGCTGCAAATATTTGGTGACATTGATAGCCCGAGCCGCTGAGAGTTCCCAGTTGGTCGGAAAAGTTCGGGTAAGTGCACCGCTGATCTGGACAGCATCCGTATGTCCCTCGATCCGTATCGCTTTGTCTTTGACTGCTTTCAGCGTATCAACTATCTTCGCTAATATTCCAAGTCCCTCAGTCTTGACATCAGCCTTTCCGGAGTCAAACAGGATTGCCGCCTCCATATTAACCGTCAGCTTTCCTTTCAGTTCGGAAATGGTGACCTGTCCTTGAGCAATCTCGTTTTTCATATTGGCAAGAAGCTGTTCGTAAGTCCCGCTTACCTCTTTAACCTTCTCTTCCTTTGCTTTCTGGAGAGCAGCTATTTCATCGTTTAGTTTACTATTCTCAGCTTTCAGATCAGAAACCTGCTGGCGCAATTCACTGATATTTTTCGACAGTGTGTCCGATTTAGCTTTAAGAATTCCTTCCAACTGCTTCTTATCGGAAGTGAGGACAGCGGCATCGTCGGTAAGCCTATTGAATTTGGCCTTCAACTCCGCATTTTCCTGGACAAGTTTTTTGTGCGTCTGTTGAAGCTCAGCTAACTGTTTGGATAAACCATCGGCTCTATTAACCTCCAGTTGATGGGTACCACTTGAAACGCATCCACTGGCTGACAACATAAATATGGCACTTACCGCACACGCCAATAAACGTTTAATCATGGTATTTATCCTCCTGTTATTGAGTTTGATTTTTCCGTACATATCATATATTCAGGTTTTTGTCCTGTCCAATATACATAATATCTGAATTTCCATTCTCATTTATAAAACCGGCGGCAGCTTGACATGACACGGCATTACGACTACAAGGAACAGAACATATCAGTCACTATATATCAAATGATGGAGAGCAGATGTCCGCCAGAATATTTTTTGTAGGTGCCGGGCCGGGAGCAGCTGATCTGATCACGATTCGTGGCGCACGCCTTCTGCGGCATGCCGATGTCGTCATTTATGCAGGCAGCCTCGTGGACCGGAAACTGGTTCAGCTTTACGCGACAAAAGCAGACGTTTATGATTCCGCAGGGATGACTCTCTCAGAAGTCGTTACCGTCATGATGGATGCCATCGCATCCAATAAGAGCGTTGTCAGACTGCACACTGGCGACCCATCCATCTACGGTGCCATTCAGGAGCAGATGGAGGCACTCGACCGATTGGATGTCGACTATCAGGTTGTGCCGGGCGTCACCAGCGCCTTTGCTGCTGCGGCCGCGCTCAAACAGGAACTGACCCTGCCGGAACTTTCCCAGACTGTCATCATCACCCGTATTGAGGGACGCACCCCGGTACCGGAGCGCGAACAGTTAAGCACCATTGCACGTATTGGAGCCACAATGCTGATCTACCTTTCGGTCGGCATGGTTGAAAAGGTCGTTGACCAGTTGTTGCAGGGGGGCTATACGGCCGCTACGCCTGCTGCCGTTGTCTGCCGCGCTTCATGGGATGACGAGCAGATTATTCGATGTACTCTGGCTGATCTGGCCGACAAAGTCCATGAAGCAGGCATCGACCGTCAGGCACTGATCATTGTCGGAGATGTCCTGGCAGCCCGCCGTGAAGGTCTTAAGGCAAAATCACTGCTGTACGACGGCAGTTTTACCCACGGTTTCCGGGAAGGACACGTTGCCTGATATGCGCATCGCAGTCGTTGCAATAACCGGAAGAGGAGCCCAACTGGGTCAGAGATTGTGTGAATCCATGACCGTTGGTGAATGTTATGTATCATCCCGCTATGCCGATCAACTCACCCGCCCGTGCCACTGTTTTGAGCCGACCGAATTACGACATTTGCTTGCACGTCTCTGGAAACAGTACGACGGTCTCGTGCTTATTATGTCAACTGGTATTGTGGTTCGTATGATCGCGCCACTGCTGGAGTCGAAGACCTCGGATCCAGCGGTAGTTGTCATGGATGATGCCGGCAGACACGCTATTTCTCTCCTCTCCGGACATCTGGGTGGCGCCAACGAACTGGCTGAAAGCTGTGCCGTCATCTCCAATGGCCGCCCGGTCATCACCACCGCCACCGACACACATGATCTCCCCTCCTTCGATATGCTCGCCAAAGAACAGGGGTGGGTTATCGATGACATCAGCCGGGTCAAGATCCTCAACACACTTATGCTCGATAATAAAGAAATAGCTGTGTGCGATCCGACCGGGAGAGCCCGTTCCTGGCTGAATGGCCGTGGCAAGGTGACATTTCACGCAACCTCCGCCGAGGCTATTGAAAGCGCGGCGAGCGGCCTGCTGATTGTCACCAATACGATTCTGCCAGAGCAAATCAACCGGGAGAACGTACTGATTTTACTCCCTCGCAACCTGATACTCGGCATCGGCTGCAATCGCAGCACATCAGTTGATGAAATTGATGAATTCGTGACTCTTCACCTCTCGCGACTGGCTCTCTCTCAGAAAAGCATCTGCTGCATCGCCTCGGTGGCAGCAAAACGTGACGAAGTCGGCCTGATACAATATGCGGAGCGAATTGGCGTCCCACTGCGCTGTTTTGAAAACAAAGATCTGAATCAGGTTGCCTTTCCTTCGCCTCCCTCCACACATGCCCTCGACGCGGTCGGGGTCGCGGGTGTCGCAGAACCTGCCGCAATTCTTGCCTCCGGTGGTGGACGGTTGCTACTGGAGAAGGTCAAATCCGCGAATGTCACCTTAGCGATTGCGGAACTGAAGGAAGGATAAAATGCCACATCGTCCGATTATCGCTATTACTATGGGAGACCCCTCTGGAGTCGGCCCGGAAATTATCGTAAAGGCGCTGCAAACACTGGAAGTTGCCCAAGTCTGTGTTCCGTTGGTTATAGGAGACCGGTTGGCGCTCGAACGGGCGCTGGTTGTCTGCGGTTCTACCCTGAAAATCTGCGAAGTAGCCTCAGCCGAAGACGCACGGGCTGTTACTGATGAAGCTGTTCCACTAATGGCACTTTCACAGCTGACCGAAGCAGACATGGTGTATGGCGCCCCTTCGATAGCAGCCGGGGATGCTGTCTTTCGCTACATCTGCCATGCGGCAGCGCTCTGCCGCACCGCACAAACAGCAGCAATGGCGACCGCACCGATCAGCAAAGAGGCTATGCATCGAGCCGGTCACGACTACCCCGGTCACACCGAACTGCTGGCTGAATTGTGCGGTAGTAACGACTTCGTTATGATGCTGGCGGGTGATGTGCTCCGGGTCAGCCTGGTGACAATCCATGAAGCGCTCGTCCAAGTCCCGCGCCTGATTACCTTTGAACAGGTACTGAAGACCATTCGCATCACCTCTGAAGGGATTTCGCTTTTAACCGGCAGCACTTCGCCAAGACTTGCGGTATTGGCCCTCAATCCGCATTGTGGCGAAGCGGGGAAATTCGGCAGCGAGGAAATAGAGATTATCGAACCGGCCATATTAGCGGCCCGGCGGGAGGGGATCAACGCGGAAGGCCCGCTATCGGCCGACACCCTGTTCCATTTTGCCCAACAGGGAAGCTATGACGGCGTTGTCGCCATGTATCACGACCAGGGGCTGATCCCGCTCAAAATGCTGCATTTCGATGATGCCGTGAACATTACTCTGGGGCTGCCGATTATCCGCACCTCTGTCGATCACGGCACCGCCTATAACCTGGCCGGTACGGGAAGAGCCTCGGAAAAGAGCCTGCTGGCAGCAATTAGAATGGCTGCCGGAATGGTGCGATAACTTCGGATGTGTTACTTGTCCATATCTGCTTTACCCACAGTTTTCCTGTATTTGCTTGCCCGCCATAAGTCAGATATCAGGCTAGAAAAATTGTTGCTAATTAAACTTTTTTCCATGTCATAGGCCTTGACGTTTGTGAGAAAAATTTGGCTGTAATGAAAGTCAAAAATATGCTATTTATCATAAGTTTTAAACGAAGTCGGCATGATCAAATTACGGAGGCGTACCAATGTTCGGATTTATTCCAAAAGAAGAAAAATTCTTTAAACTTTTCAAGGAGATGACTGAAAATATTATAGTCGGTGCCAAGCTTCTCAAGGATATGCTTGATAACTTTGAAAACCCGCCGGAAAGCCAGCGCAAAATCAAGGACATCGAACACAAAGGGGACTCCCTGACCCACGAAATCATCCAGACCCTCAACAAAACCTTTATAACGCCACTGGATCGGGAGGATATTTATGCGCTTGCCTCCAAGCTTGATGATATTCTTGACTTGATTGATGCCTCCGCCCAACGGATCATCATGTACAATGTCGAAGCCATTCCGCCTGAAGCTAAGTCTCTTGGATTCATAATTCTACAATCGTGCCATGCGGTAGACAAAGCGGTTGCCATGCTCGGTAAAAAAACCAACGAGCAGATTTTTGAAGCCTGCGTTGAGATCAACTCGCTTGAGAATGAAGCAGATCGGGTATCTCGTGAAGCTATCAGCCGATTGTTTGACGAAGAGAAGGATCCCATACAGTTGATAAAATGGAAGGAAATTTACGAGACACTCGAAAAGGCAACCGACCGATGCGAAGATGCTTCCAATATCCTTGAAAGCGTGGTGGTAAAGAATGCTTGATCCCGCTTTTGTGATGCTCTGCCTGGTAATTCTCGCGGCGCTTCTCTTCGATTACATCAACGGATTCCACGACACGGCCAATGCCATTGCCACCAGCGTTTCCACCCGCGCGCTCTCCGTCAAGTCTGCCATTGTATTGGCCGCAAGCCTCAATTTTTTGGGTGCCATGGCGTTTACTAAAGTTGCTAAAACCATCGGCACCGGCATCATCAGTGCCGATCAGCTTACCCAGATGGTCGTTTTGGCTGGCGTCATCGGCGCCATCATATGGAACATCATGACCTGGTACTTCGGGCTCCCCTCGTCTTCATCCCACGCCATAGTGGGCGGGCTGATCGGGGCGGTTATTGCCCATGTCGGGCCATCGGCACTGTTATGGGGCGGGCTTAAAAAAATCATCCTTGCATTGATTCTCTCCCCGATCCTGGGGGTCATCGCCGGATTTATTTTCGTTGTTATTTTTTCACGGGTCCTGCAATTTCGCTCTCCCGCCGGGGTTAACCGTGGTTTCCGCAAAATGCAGATTCTATCAGCTGCCTTTATGGCTTTTTCCCACGGCACTGCCGATGCGCAGAAGTCAATGGGGGTTATCACCATGGCCCTGCTCAGCTACGGAGCAATACCGACCTTTGAGGTCCCGACGTGGGTAAAGCTCACCTGTGCGCTGGCGATGGCACTTGGCACCGCCGCAGGTGGCTGGCGCATCATCAAAACAGTCGGTCGTGATTTCGTAAAGTTGCAGCCGATGACCGGCTTCTCAGTAGATTCGGCATCCACCTGTGTAATTCTGGGAGCTTCCATGCTCGGCCTCCCGACCAGTACCACTCATGTGGTCACCTCATCGATTTTAGGTGTCGGGCTTTCTAAAAGCCTGAATGCGGTCAACTGGAATGTGGCAAAACGGATTTTGACCGCCTGGGTTCTGACTATTCCGGCTGCCGCTCTGGTCAGCTATCTATGCTATCAAGTCATGAGCCCGCTATTGGGGAAGTAAACCAACATTGAGGCGCCAACACACATAACGTAACCTCTGATCAGTCAAAAAATACAGAGCCCCGAAAGCAGACAAGATGTCGTCACGAATCTTGTCTGCTTTTTTTGATTTTAAATTGGAATCAGGTCAGAATTTACCAAACAATGTTGATAAATTCTGACCTTTTTGTACGTCCGGCGACTGTTCAAGCTAACAACATAAAACACAGGTATACACCAAAAAACAATAGAATCGTATAATTAGTATATTATATACGATACTTTAGCGGTTCAATTCGATGAGACACGGACACTTACCAATGTCTAACACTCTGAATTCTAATTAAACTACTGTATTTCAAGTAAAATATTTAATTGACATGCAGCAGCTATGGTGAAATTATAGTATATATTTATGAACCAATGTATATGGAATGGTCTAAGTTTATCTATGTTTTAATAAAGCACGGTTTTATTTATTGTGAGGCACATATGAAGCACCTTTCAAATGACAATTTGGCCAGCCTGGAGATGTTCTTATTCCTGTTTTTTTTCGCCCTGTTCGGATGGCCGATAATAACCATTGTGGACAGGACGCATGATTCCTCCATATTTATCTATCTGTTTCTTGTATGGGGAATTGTCATATTGCTGATAGCGCTGATATCCCTAAGCTTGAAACCATCCCATTCGAGCCATGGTACGAATGAAGAGTCAGGCGAGGGATGACATGATTAACCCGCTTACTCTCATTGCTGTCATTATACTGTATATCGGGTGCCTGTTCGCGGTGGCATTGTGGGTTGAGAGGAAAGGTAGTCGCGGCAGGAAATGGGCCAATTCCCCGGTTGTTTACACCCTTTCTCTGGCAATTTATTGCACCGCATGGACTTATTACGGGAGCGTCGGAAATGCCACCAAATCAGGCCTGATGTTTCTTGCGCTGTATCTCGGGCCCACACTTTCCGTCCTACTGTGGTGGACAGTGCTCCGCAAACTTGTTCGTATCAAGAAGCTGTATCATATTACCAGCATCGCTGATTTCATATCGGCGCGCTACGATAAGTCGTCAGCTATTGCAGCATTGGCGACCATGATCGCTCTCATCGGAACTACCCCGTATATCGCCCTGCAATTGAAATCAATCTTTTCCGCTGTTGGCATTATCAAAGCGCCTGAACTCCTGGCAACCGGTTCCGTAGATCGATTCACCAGCGATCTTATAGTCATTTTGCTGATATTTCTGACAATCAGCTTCGGAGTCAGGCGGCTTGATTCATCGGAGCGGCATCAAGGCATGGTAACGATATTGGCCCTGGAGAGTGTGGTAAAACTTGTGGCGTTTCTGGCCGTTGGTATTTTTGTGACGTACGGCCTATTCGATGGATTTAGTGATATCTTCGTCCGCTTGTCTAAAAGCTCCCACAGCTATTTGATGAGTTTTGGCGGAAAAGAGGAAGCTCCCTATATACCCTGGACCTCAACACTTATTTTTTCCATGTGCGTAGTGGTCTTTCTGCCGCACCAGTTTCACGTCGCTGTGGTGGAAAATCCGGACGAAAACCATATCAGAACCGCCATGTGGATGTTCCCGCTCTATATGCTTCTTATTACCCTGTTCACTTTTCCCGTCGGTATTGGAGGTCTCCTGAAGGGGCTCCCGATCAGTGGCGCCGATGGGTTTGCCCTGGTCCTGCCACTCCGTTTCGGGCCCTCATGGCTGACCGTCCTGACATTTATCGGCGGTTTCTCGGCCGCCACCGGAATGATCATGGTCTGCTCAATGACGCTGTCCACCATGATGACCAACCATCTCCTCCTTCCGCTTATCGGTAATAATGAGCGGCTGTCATTCCTGAAACGGCATCTCCTGAAATGCCGCTGGGTAGCGGTCGGAGCTGTTATTTCGCTCGGTTACTGGTTTGAGAGACAGGCGGGCAATTCGTATGCGCTGACCTCAATTGGCCTTGTCTCATTTGCCGCCATGCTGCAATTTGCTCCACCCATTCTTGGCGGGATATTCTGGCGGGGCGGCAACAAGGCAGGTGCTCTCTCGGGATTAGGCGCCGGTTTCCTGGTCTGGTTCTACACTATGTTCCTCCCTTCACTCATCAAGAGCGGCTGGCTGCCGACCACACTTCTGGAATCCGGCCCATTCGGGATAGCCCTGCTCCGACCGGAGCAGCTGTTTGGTCTGAGTGGCTTTGCTCCGGTCAGCCACACATTTTTCTGGTCCATGGCTTTCAATATCAGCTTCTTTGTCCTCGGCTCGCTTTACTTTGAACAGAGCAAAACGGAACGAAGTATTGCAGGAGAGTTCGTGGACGTCCTGTCCGGTGATTCCGTCATGAACCGCCCGATTCAAGGAGAGGCAGACATAAATCTGGAGGAAAAGTGCGAAGAAGCTGAACTGGTTTTGTGCCAATACATTGACAAGAAAAAGGCGAAGGAATCTTGCCTGAAATGCCTCAGGGCGGTAGGCATTTATGAAAAACAATGGATCTACGCGTCAGAGCTGTTTGACTTCCACAACATGATTGAAAGGGAACTTGCAGGCTTTGTCGGGGCCGCTTCCGCCAGGGAGGCAATTAAGCGGGGAATGAGCCTGAGCAGCAAGGAATCTAAAGAAATATCCGAGGTATATGCCGAGATTCTTGCCGATCTGAATGTTACTCCCGCCGATCTCAGGAGAACAGTCGATTTCTATCAGGAGAGAGAGGTGTTGCTGAACTCACATTTTACTGAACTGGAAGAAAAGGTCCGTGAACGCGATACCCAGATCAACGAGCGGGTACAGGTAGAAGAAGCACTCAGAGGGTCAGAGCAGTTTTTGGGGTCAATTATAGATTTTCTGCCGGATGCAACGTATGTAATCGACCACGCCGGCACGGTTATTTCCTGGAACAGGGCTATGGAAACACTGACCGGAATTGTCGCCGGGGATATGCTGGGCAAGGGTGACTATGCTTACTCTAAGGCATTCTACGGAACAAACCGCCCGATGCTCATCGATCTGGTTGCAGATCCGATCAAGGCCTATATAGAAGGAGGATATGAGGGCCTGGGAATGACCCCGGAAGGTCTGTTGTATGAAGAAATCCATGTGCCGAATTTCAAGGGTCAAGATGCCTATTTTATGGCTACTGCGGCCCGGCTGTACGATCAGCATGGGAACCAGGCCGGGGCAATCGAGTCGATCCGGGTGATAACAGAACGTAAAAAGGCTGAAAAAGCCTTGAAAGTGGCGCACGACTCTCTGGAGCTTACGGTGGAGGAGCGAACCAAAGCGCTGAGAGACGCCAAGGAACATGCCGAAACCGCCAACAAGGCCAAAAGCGTTTTTTTGTCGCATATGAGTCATGAATTGCGAACTCCGTTAAACGCCATCCTGGGGTATTCCAGGCTTATGCAGAGAGATAACACCATCAGCCCCGAACAGCGCGAGCATTTGGGGACCATCAATCGTAGTGGCGAACACCTGCTTTCCTTGATTAACGATGTTCTGGAGATATCAAGAATAGAAGCTCAGCGAATCCATATCGAGACTACCGAGTTTGATCTCGGCGCTGTAATTTCGGATGTTTATGCAATGTTTCGATTAAAGGCAGCCGCCAAGAACTTGCAGTTCATACTGGACGGGATGCAAGATCTGCCCCGGTACGTGCTGACCGACGAGGGGAAATTGCGTCAGATACTGATAAATCTGATCGGTAACGCAATCAAGTTTACCGAAGAGGGCGGGATCGCCGTCCGGGCTTCCTTGAGGGGTAACTCAACCAGTGATAAATGGCTGCTGCTGGAAGTTGAAGATACCGGCCCTGGCATAGCAAACGAAGAACTTGAAAAGGTGTTTCAGGCGTTTGAGCAGACGGCCAGCGGCAGACAGGTTGTGGGTGGCACCGGACTGGGAATGCCTATCAGTAGAAAATTCGCCCGCATGCTGGGCGGCGATATCACGCTGTCGAGCACTGTGGGAAAAGGGAGCGTATTTCGCGTTGATCTCCCGATCATGGAGGGGACGAAAACCGACATACCCGGGGAGAAAACAGTTACACAGAAACGGGTTATGGGGTTGGCCCCAGGACAAGCTGTCCCCCGTATTCTTGTTGCCGAGGATGTGATGGAAAGTCGCGCATTACTTGTCAAGCTTCTGCAAATGACCGGTTTTGATGTACGGGAAGCAGTTAACGGGCTTGAAGCCGTGGAAATTGCGTCTGAGTGGCACCCCCACTTTATCTGGATGGATATTCGTATGCCGGTGATGGATGGAATGGAAGCGGCCCGTCGAATCAAAGGGAGTTCATGGGGCGAAAAGATTGGAATAGCCGCCCTTACCGCCAGCGGACTGCTGGAAGATCGTGATTCGATCATGACGGCCGGTTTTGACGAATTTGTTCGCAAGCCGTTTCTGGAGCAGGAAATATTCGACATAATGAGGAAACACCTGGGCCTGGTGTACCTTTATGACAACGAGAGTGAAGAAACAGTATCGCAGGAAGCAAACAGCGGGTTTTCTGCACAGCAGATGCGAAAGGCAATGACGCCGGAGCTGCGTAACGAATTACTCTCGGCAGTTATTGCACTGGATACCAATCAAGCCATAAAGGCAGTTGAAAAAATTGCCATTACAGATCCATTCGTCGGCAAAGTTCTCATGCAACTGGCCCTTGATCTGGATTATGACCACCTGCTGAGACTTGTGGAGGAGGCCGATTGAAATTAGTCGTATGGATTAACAGGGAGGAATGACATGATTAATCCGCTCACTGTCATTGCCGTTATAATAATATATATCGGGCTACTGTTCGCAGTGGCCTTATGGGTTGAGAAGAAAGGGAGCCGAGGCAGAAAATGGGCCAATTCTCCTGTTGTCTACTCCCTTTCCCTGGCAATCTATTGCACCGCGTGGACATATTACGGCAGTGTAGGTAATGCCACCAAATCAGGCCTGATGTTTCTTTCGCTGTATCTCGGAACCACACTGTCCGTCCTCTTGTGGTGGATAGTGCTCCGTAAAATAGTCAGAATCAAGAAGCTGTATCATATTACCAGCGTCGCCGATCTCATCTCGGCGCGCTACGACAAATCGTCTGTTCTCGCGGCATTGGCGACCATAATCGCTCTCATCGGAACTACCCCGTATATAGCCCTGCAATTGAAATCCATCTTTTCCGCTGTTCTCATCATCAAAACGCCCGAAATCCTGGCGACCGGCAACGCAGACCGCTACACCAGCTTTCTCATAGTTATTTCGTTGATATTCCTGACGATCAGTTTCGGAGTCAGGAAGCTTGATTCGACGGAACGGCATCAAGGTATGGTTATGATATTGGCCTTGGAGAGTGTGATAAAGCTTTTGGCGTTTCTGGCTGTGGGCATATTTGTGACCTACAGTCTCTTCGACGGATTCGGCGACCTCTTCGCCCGCCTGTCCGAAAGCCCCTTCAATTACCTGATGAGTTTTGGCGGAAAAGAAAAATACCCCTACATACCCTGGGTCTCAAACCTGATTTTTTCCATGAGCGCTGTGCTCTTTCTGCCGCACCAGTTTCACGTCGCAGTGGTTGAAAATCCGGACGAAAACCATATCAGAACCGCCATGTGGATGTTCCCGCTCTATATGCTTCTCATTACCCTGTTCACTTTTCCCGTCGGCATTGGAGGTCTCCTGAAGGGGCTCCCGATCAGCGGTGCCGATGGGTTTGCCCTGACCCTGCCGCTCCGATTCGGGCCCTCATGGCTGACTGTCCTGACGTTTATCGGCGGTTTTTCGGCCGCCACCGGGATGATCATGGTCTGCTCCATGACGCTGTCCACCATGATGACCAACCATCTCCTGCTTCCACTCATCGGCAATAACGAGCGACTGTCCTTCCTGAAACGGCATCTCCTGAAATGCCGCTGGGTTGCGGTCGGTACCGTTATTTTGCTTGGTTACTGGTTTGAGAGGCAGGCGGGTAATTCATATGCGCTGACCTCAATAGGTATTGTCTCTTTTGCCGCCATGCTGCAATTCGCTCCAGCCATTCTTGGCGGAATATTCTGGCGTGGCGGCAACAAGGCAGGTGCTCTCTCTGGATTAGGCGCAGGCTCCCTGATCTGGTTCTATACCCTGTTCCTCCCTTCACTCATCAGGAGCGGCTGGCTGCCGACCACCCTTTTGGAATCCGGCCCGTTCGGGATAGCCCTGCTCCGCCCGCAACAGCTGTTTGGTCTGAGCGGTTTTTCTCCGGTCAGCCACACACTTTTCTGGTCAATGGTTTTCAATATCAGTTTCTTTTTCCTCGGATCACTTTACTTTAAACAGAGCAAAACGGAACGAAGTATTGCAGGAGAGTTCGTGGACATCCTGTCCGGTGATCCCGTCATGAATCGCCCGATTCAAGGGGAGGCAGACATTAATCTGCAGGAAAAGAGCACAGAGGCGAAACGGGTTCTGAGCCAATATATTGACAAGGAAAAGGCGACGGAGCTTTGCCGGGAATGCCTCAGAGCGGTGGGGATTGACGGAAAAGAATGGATTTATGCGACCGAACTGTTTGATTTCCATAACATGGTTGAAAGGAGGCTTGCAGGCTTCGTTGGGGCAGCCTCCGCCCGGGAAGCTGTCAAACAGGGTATGAGCCTTAGCAGCAGAGAATCCGAAGAAATAACCGAGGTGTATGCCGAGATTCTTGCCGACCTTAATTTAACCCACGCGGATCTCCGCAAAAAAATAGATTATTATCAGGAAAGAGCGGCGATGTTGAACTCACATTTTACTGAACTGGAAGAGAAGATCAGTGAACGTGATGTTCAGATCTGCGAGCGAATCAAAGTTGAGGACGCTCTCAGGGACACCAAACGGTTTTTGGAGTCGATAATAAACTTTCTGCCGGATGCGACCATTGTTATTGATCAAGACAGCAAGGTCATTGCGTGGAATCATGCCATGGAGACACTGACCGGAATTGCCGCAAAAGATATGCTGGGCAAGGGGGGATATGCCTGCGCCGAAGCGTTTTACGGCAATAAACGCCCCATGCTTATCGATCTGGTAGCAAAACCGGACGAAAAATATGAGCAAAGTTATGAGCACCTGGAAAGAAGGGGTAATGGCCTGCTTGTTGGAGAAGGTTACATGACAAACATAAATGGCGCAGAAATATATTTCCTTGCGACCGCAGCGCCATTGTACGATCAGCATGGCGTCATAGTGGGGGCTATTGAAACGGTTCGGGATATAACGGAACGGAAACGGGCTGAGATCGCTCTGAAAGAAGCGCACGACACCCTGGAACGTACGGTGGAGGAGCGGACACAGGAACTCAGAGTCGCCACAGAACATGCCGAAGCCGCCAACAAGGCTAAAAGCGTGTTTTTATCGAATATGAGCCATGAATTGCGAACACCGTTGAACGCCATTCTCGGATATTCCCGACTGATGCAGCGAAATGCATCCAACAACCCCAGCCAGCGGGAACAACTGGATACCATCAATCGCAGCGGAGAACATCTGCTTTCCTTGATAAATGATGTGTTGGAAATATCGAAAATTGAGGCTCAGCGCATTCACATAGAGACAGTTTCATTCGATCTCAAGACTATGTTTACCGAGATTTGTGCGATGTTGCGGTTAAAGGCCGAAACCAAAAAGCTGCAATTTACTCTGGTGGGCCTGGATACTCTTCCACGCCATGTTCTGACAGACGAGGGGAAGTTGCGCCAGATACTGATTAACCTGATGGATAATGCAATCAAGTTTACGGAAGTGGGTGGGGTCACTGTGCGGGTGTCAGTTAAAAATGACGCAATCGGCGATAAGCGTTTGCTGGTTGAAGTGGAGGACACCGGGCACGGCATAGCCAACGAGGAGCTTGAAGTAGTATTTCAGGCTTTTGAACAGACGGCGAGCGGCAGGCATGTCACTGGCGGCACCGGGCTTGGGATGCCTATCAGCAGAAAGTACGCCCAAATGCTCGGTGGTGACATCACCGTGTCGAGTACGTTAGGTTCGGGAAGCATATTTCGTCTCGACATTTCAATCACAGAAGAGATGGAGAGAACGGGCGACCTGAAAGGAACACAGCATCGCCAGCGTGCCAGGGTAACAGGACTCGCTCCGGGGCAGCCTGTCCCCCGCATTCTTGTTGTTGAGGATTTTGCAGATAGCCGCACATTACTGACCAGGCTTTTACAAATGACCGGTTTTGATGTACGAGAGGCCGTTAATGGCCATGAAGCGGTGAAAATTTCATCCGAGTGGCGCCCCGAATTTATCTGGATGGATGTCCGTATGCCGACAATGAGCGGCATTGAAGCGACAAAATTGATCAAGGAAAGTGAACTCGGCAATTCTGTTGTCATAGCCGCGCTTACCGCGAGCGGCATGCAGGAAGACCGTGATTTAATTATGACGGCAGGGTTTGACGAGTTTCTTCGCAAGCCCTTCAGCGAACATGAAATTTTCGATATTATGGCGAAACATCTAGGCCTTGAATTCCTCTACGACCTGGAAAACACTGAAGAGAACCTGTCTGTAACAAACGGTATCATCTCCTCGCAATACATTCGAAATATGATAACAGCGGGGCTTCTGGACGAATTGCGCAAAGCCGTACTTACATTGGATACCGTTCAAACTATTATTATAATTGATAAAATTGCCGTTGAAAATGATATTGTAGGAAGTGTGCTCAGACAGCTGGCTCTTGATTTTGAATATGATCACCTGCTGAGCCTTGTGGAATAAACATCATGAATAATACAAGCCTATGGGAAACAGAACTATTGGGGGTACGTAATGACAAACGATGGCTCGACAGACACGCCACATACTGCTCAGATTCTGATTGTTGATGACACACCGGCAAACCTCCGATTGTTAGCCGAAATACTTTCGACCCAGGGATATAGAGTGAGACCTGCATCCAGCGGGCGCCTGGCGCTAAAATCGGTAGCGGCAGAATTACCGGATATGATCCTGCTTGATGTTACAATGCCGGATATAGACGGCTACGAAGTGTGTGCCGAATTGAAATCCAACTTTGATAGTCGTGATATACCGGTGATCTTTATCAGCGCCCTTAACGACACCTCTGACAAAATCAGAGGGTTTGACGCAGGTGGCGTGGATTACATCACCAAGCCTTTTCAGGCCGAGGAGGTTTTGGCCAGAGTTAATACTCACCTTACCCTGAGATCTCTTCAGAAAAAAATAGAATTGCAGAACCACCAACTTCATCAGGAGATCCTTGATCGCACCCGTTTTGAGGCGGAATTAAAAATGCACAAGGAACATCTGGAAGATGTTGTCAAAGAGCGTACGGCAGAATTGAATATAGCCATGAGCAAACTGAAGAACATGAGTATGGAGATTGTCGAAAAGCTAACCTCAGCAGCTGAATTCAGGGATGAAGATACCGGTGAACATATTATCCGTATCGGACTGTTCGCTCACAGGCTTTCCGAGCAACTGGGTTTACCGGAGGACCTGCTGAGCAGGATATCACCCGCAGCCTCGATGCATGACGTCGGAAAACTCGGAATACCGGATTCCATACTTCTCAAACCGGGAAAACTCACGGAAAAGGAATTTGAAGTAATAAAACAACACACCTTGATCGGTGAAAAGATTCTGAAGGGCTCACCCCATGCCCTGCTCCAGTTGGCAGCTGAGATAGCCGTTTCACATCACGAGCGTTGGGATGGCAGCGGATACCCGTACGGACTTACGGGTACCGATATTCCCTTGGCAGGGCGAATAGTCATGTTGGCAGATCAATATGACGCGTTACGCAACAGCCGAGCCTACAAGCCGGCGTTTTCTCATGAGCAGACGTGTGACATCATTATTAACGGTGACGGTCGTACAAAGCCTGAGCATTTCGATCCGTCGGTGCTGGCTGCGTTTAAGGAAATCAAAGATGATTTTGCCGCTATTTGCGGTTCCTTTGCCTGACAATATTACCGTACGATAAACAGAACATATCCCGTTAACCCGAATCTATACACCAGTCCCTCCCCCAAAGGGAGCAGTCACCTCACTTACCTCCTTGCCATCCCCGCCACAAACAGGCATAATGCCCCACATTTTATATGTGGAGTTACTCGTATGGCATTGCGCGTCTACAACACCTTCAGCGGTGAAAAAGAACTTTTTATCCCCCTGATTCCCGGTAAAGCCGGGATGTATGTCTGCGGGGTGACGGTCTATGATTACTGCCACATCGGACATGCCCGAGCAGGCGTGGTCTTTGACATAATTTTCCGCTACCTTAAATATGCCGGATATGATGTCACATACGTCCGTAACTATACCGACATTGACGACAAAATCATCAACCGCGCTAACCAGGAAGGCACCGACTACCGCACGATAGCTGATCGCTTTATTCTGGCTTTTGATGAAGATATGGCGCAACTCGGCCTGGCCAAGCCGACGGTGGAACCAAAAGCCACCGATCATATCAGCGGGATTATCGGCATCATCGAAGCGCTGATCGCCAAGGGACACGCGTACGTTTCCGAGGGTGACGTGTATTACGCCGTTGAGACGTTCCCCGACTACCTCAAACTTTCCGGACGCAATCTGGAGGAGATGCAGGCAGGAGCCCGGGTCGAGGTCGGTGACAAAAAACGCCATCCCATGGACTTTGCCCTCTGGAAGGGCTCCAAACCGGGAGAACCGTGGTGGCAATCGCCGTGGGGCAATGGACGCCCCGGTTGGCATATCGAGTGTTCGGCCATGAGCATGGAGTTTCTGGGTAAAACTTTTGATATTCATGGAGGGGGCAAAGATCTGGTATTCCCTCATCACGAAAATGAAATTGCCCAGTCGGAAGGTGCTAACGGCTGCCAATTCGTACGTTATTGGCTGCACAACGGCTTCGTCAATATCAACGCAGAAAAGATGAGCAAGTCCCTTGGAAACTTTTTTACGATTCGTGAGGTGCTGAAAAAGTATGATCCGGAAACATTGCGGTTTTTCATTCTTTCGGCTCACTACCGTTCACCGATTGATTTTTCAGACCAAAACCTGGAGGAGGCCCAGTCGGGATTGGAACGAATCTACTCCTGCCTGGCGGCTCTGGACGAGGTTCTGGACGACCAGTCCCACTCAGCCGATGTCACTATAGTAAAGACTCTTTCGCAAACGGGTATGGAGTTCCAGGAAAAGGTTGACCAGTTTTTACCTCGTTTCATCGAAGCAATGGATGATGACTTTAATTCGGCGCAGGCGCTCGGCGTCCTGTTTGAAACTGTGCGGGCAGCCAACCGGTTTCTGGCGGATGTGAAGGAAATTACAACACTCCCGCTGTCGCTGATAGCTCGTGCCCGGCATCTGTTCGCGGAAGCGGGAGACGTGCTGGGTCTGTTTGCCACATCACCCGCCGATTGGCTGGAAAAGGTCAAGGCCGCCAAGGCATGTCTGATTGATATGACATCGGAAGAAATTGAGCGACTGATTGTCGAACGTGCCGAAGCCCGTGCAGCGAGGGATTTCAAGCGTAGCGACGAAATTCGCGATCTGTTGCTGGAACACGGGATTCAGCTGCTTGACTCGGCGCACGGAACGACCTGGAACATCAAATAAATATTCCGGATTGACTGCCGTGAGTTTGCATACACGTTTTTGACTGATATAATCATTAAAAACAGAGCTGACGAGGTTCGGTGTGGATCGCGAGTGTTGCTGGAACAGGGAAGTTATTGAGCAGGCAGATTGCCCGAGGGTCGGTACGGGTGAAGAGGAGCTGCTTACCCTGAAACAGCAGCGGAACCTTGAAAAATGCTGTGATTGTCCCACCTTTTTGAATGACCTGAATGCCTTGCGTAATGATGCAAATCCGCTGGCTCCGGTACTCGCAAGCTTTCTTGCGGAATATTGCGACCAAAAGACCCAGATCCAATCACTGGTAAGTTTCCTCGACAACAAAACCCTTGAAATTCGATTTTTGAACGAACTTGGTCATGTCCTGCAAAGCTCGGTTGACCTTGATGAGGTTTTGTCTGTTGCGCTGACGGCAATCACGGCCGGCAAGGGTTTCGGCATGAATCGCGCCTTCCTGTTGCTATGCGACCGCGAAGAGGGGATGCTGAAGGGGTATCTGGGACTCGGGCCCCGCAATCTTGAAGAAGCCAGCCAGGTATGGGATGAGATCCTTCAGAATGACATGGATCTGCAAACACTGGCACAAAACTTCCGGCTGAACAAACTTTCCTCCGAACGCGCAAAATTCCATGATGTCCTTGAGCAGTTAACCATTCCACTCTCCAACAAAGATCATATCATCATCAAGGCTCTGGACGGCAAACGACCGTTAATGGTCGAGGGAGCGTTTCAGCATCCGGATGTCCCCCATGAATTAGCCCATCTGCTGGGGGTAGACACTTTTTTGCTGATGCCGCTGATTTCCCGAAATCGCCGGGTTGGCATGATAATCGCCGACAACTTTATTACCCATCGTGCCATTACCAAAGAAGATATGCACTCGCTGGAAACATTCGGATTTCCCGTTGCTTTTGCGATTGAGCGTGCCTCGCTGTATGACAAGCTTCAGGTCGAGCTCAACCGCGTTACTGAAGCTGGTAAGAAACTTAAAGAACAGCAGGAATTGATTGTTAGGATGGAGAACATGGCCCTGGTTGGGCGGATCACCTCCAGCATTGCCCATTCGGTCCGTAACCCGCTGATGATTATCGGCGGGTTTGCCCGTTCGATACTTAAAAGCAGCCCTGAATCAGACCCCAAACGGACTTTCATTGAATCAATTGTTGCCGAGACCCGTCAACTGGAAGGGGTTCTTGACGAAATTCTTAATTATTCCGACTCTTTGTACCCAACCCGCGACTTCTGGGATGTAAACCAACTGGTTGAGACCGCGCTGCGTGACACAACTGACAGCCTGTTGTCACTTGGCTATGCCAGCAGTTATGTCTCTGGCTATGAGCTGCCGCCGGTATTTATCGATTTCAAACAGCTTTCCTACTGTCTTCGTACGGTACTGCAAAATGATATCAACAACATCGGCGACGACCGGTCAATTGCTATCAGCTCTGTTCGTGGTAACGATTGCGTTATCCTCCGGATTGATGACAGCGGCAGGCGCATCTCCCAGGAGGAGCTTGATCGGTTGCTGGTGCCTTTTTCGGAAACCCGTGACCTTGGGGCCGGACTGGGGCTGGCGCTGTGCAAAACCATGCTTGAGAAACAAGGGATTCCGTTTGAGGTAACAGCAGACGAACACAATGGGATCCGGTACACCATCACACTTCCCACCCGCAAGGAGGAACAGCTATGAGTAAATTATTGGTAGTAGACGATGAAGCCAACATCAGGTTGCTGTATGCAGAGGAGTTGAAGGATGAAGGGTATGAAGTGGTGACGGCGGCCAGCAGTGCCGAGGCAACGGAAAAGCTTCAGTCCGGCGTCTTTGACCTGGCGGTTCTCGATATAAAACTGAAAAACGAAAGCGGCATCGAACTGCTGCAGAAGCTGGTCAAGGAACGTCATGATATGCCGGTGATCCTCTGCTCGGCATTTTCCTGTTACAAAGATGATTTTTCCGCCTGGTTGGCGGACGGTTATGTGGTCAAGTCAGGTGACCTGACCGAACTGAAGCAGGAAATTGCCCGAGTATTGGCAAAAAAGGCGCAAAAAATAAAAGCAGGGGCATAGCCTCCCTTTTGATAAAGGGAAATCCGGCATTTAATTTTATAATCAAAGGAGTGTTTTTATGAAAGCTGTTATCATGGCTGGCGGGTTCGGCACCCGTATCCAGCCGCTTACCGGCAGCATGCCCAAGCCGATGATACCACTCTTTAATCGCCCGATCATGCTCCATATTGTAGAACTCCTCAAAAAGTACGAAATCACCGAACTGATCATGCTGCTCTATCATCAGCCGTTCTACATCAAAAACTTCTTTCGCGACGGTTCCGATTTCGGCGTTAAGATCACCTATGTCACCCCGATTGCTGATATGGGGACGGCCGGCGCGGTCAAGGCTGCCGAAAAATATCTTGATGAGCGGTTCCTCGTTATAAGCGGCGATCTCCTGACAGATTTCAATCTTAAAAAAATCATTGATTTTCATGTTGACCGCAAAGCGAATGCTACGATTACGCTGACATCTGTCAAAGATCCTCTCCAGTTCGGCGTCGTAATAACTGACAAGGAAAAGCGCATCACCCAGTTTCTGGAAAAACCGGGGTGGGGCGAAGTGATCTCAGACACGATAAATACCGGTATCTATGTCCTGGAACCGGAGGTACTGAAGTACATTCCGGAGGGAGAAAACTTCGATTTTTCGCAGGATCTGTTTCCGCTTATGCTGACAAAGAAGGATGCCTTGTACGGCGTTACCGCCCGCGGTTACTGGCGCGACATCGGCAACACCGATTCCTACCGTGAAGCATACCATGATATTTTTAAAGGCAGGGTCAACCTGAAAATTGACGAGCCGAAACTGGACTTTGTCGGCAAGGATTTGAGGATCGGCGCGGATGTCAAGCTGGAACAGGCCTCCGGGCTTGAAGGTACGGTTGTTATTGGCGATAACAGCCAGATCCTGGGTGAAGTGCGCATCAAGGACTCGGTAATCGGCCGGAACTGTACCATTGAAGCGGGGGTACGACTCAACCGCTGTATCATCTGGGATAATTCGTATGTCAAAAAAGGCGCGAAAATCACTGATAGTGTAATCTGCTCCAACGTGCGAATCGGTCAGGGAGCGACCCTTGAAGAGGGAGTCATTGTTGCCGACGAGACCTCGGTCGGAGATGAAGCGGTCATCAAAGCCGATGTCAAAATCTGGCCAAAAAAGACCATCGAAGCCGGAGCCACCGTCACTTCCAATATGATCTGGGGGGAGAAGTGGAAAAAGTCGCTGTTTGAGGGAGCAATCATCAGAGGGCTCTCCAATGTGGAGCTTACACCGGAATTCTGTGCCAAACTCGGCTGTGCCTATGGCACTTCGCTACCCAAGGGGAGCTTCGTACTTGGCGGCCGCGACTCCAACCCCTCCTCCCGCATGCTCAAGCGCTGCTTTGTAGGCGGACTGCTCTCGGCAGGCATCAATGTACGCGATATGAAGATGACGTCATTGCCGCTCATGCGCTACAAATTGAGAACATTTGGCGAGGTTGGCGGAGTTCATTTACGCCAGGCTCAGGATGATCCGGCGTTGCTGGAGATCGTCTTTCTTGATGGAGACGGCCTGGATTTCTCCAGCAACATGGGCAAAAATGTCGAGCGGACCTTTTTCAAGGAAAATTTCCGGCGCGCTCATCATACCGAACCGGGAGTTATTACCGACATCAACAATGTCGGAGACTTTTATCGCGAGGGATTCTTGCGGGCGCTTGATCGTGAGCTGCTCAAAAAATCTGCCGCCACGGTTGTTATTGACTTCAGCTTTTCTTCAGCCAGCCAGACACTTCCGCAGCTTTTGAATGAACTCGGGTTTTCGGTCATAGCACTAAACGCTTACGTAGACGAAGGGCGCGGGGTCCAGGCCAAGGTAAAGGAGCAGGCTTTAAACCAGCTTTCGGCAATCGTCTCATCACTGGGAGCGCAGGCCGGATTCTGGCTCGATTCTTCCGCAGAAGCGATCACCATGGTCGATGAAACCGGACGAATTTGCACCGGCATCGAGCTGCTCGCTCTGACGGTAGAGCTGCTGATGAAAACCGGACAGAAGGGAACGATTGCCGTGCCGGTGCAGGCCCCCTCTACAATCGAGCAGATGGCGGGACAGAAAGGGTGCCAGGTACTCCGCACCAAAAGCTCGGATCGAGCTATGCAGGAGGTAGCGTCCTCTTCGGAAATAGTTCTTACCGGAACTACAGATGGCCGCTTCGCTTTTCCACGCTTCCAGTCTGCCTTTGATGGCATGTTTGCCATCGCGAAGCTGATGGAATTGAGTATTGCCAGCGGAATGACGCTTTCACAGGCACTTTCGGATGTTCCGCGCAGCGCCTATCTTCAAGCCAGCCGCCCCTGCCCATGGGAAATGAAGGGTGGCATCATGCGCAAAATGAGCGAGGACAGCCTTGAGCAGGAAGCCACCTTCATTGATGGCATCAAGGTACATTTCGGAGAGGAGTGGGTGCTGGTGCTGCCGGACCAGTACCTGCCGGTGGTCCATATCGTAGCAGATTCCAAGGATCAGAAATCAGCGCAGAAGCTCCTCAACGATTACGAAAAAAAGGTTGCCGCATGGAAAAAGGAGATGGAATAACCGATGCCGCGACCACTTGATGTAGTCATCGTATGGCACATGCACCAGCCATATTACAAAGATCCGCTTAAAAACGAGTATGCCCTCCCCTGGACGTATCTGCACGGCATCAAGGATTATTTCGACATGCCGGCAATTGTTGAGGATACGCCTGGTGCCACGGCAGTTTTTAATCTGGTGCCGTCGCTGATCGAGCAGTTGCTGGAATACGCTTCAGGCAGCGCGGTTGACCCGTTTCTTGAGAAGGGGAAAGCCGCTCCGGCGGATCTGAGTCAGGACGACCGCATATTTCTGCTGGAGAACTTTTTTTCGGCCAACCGTCAAAACATGATCGAGCCTTCCCGGCGGTATCTGGAGCTGCTCTATATGGCCGGCGAAGGAAAGGCGGGGAGCGCTGCCGAGCGGGTTCGACATTTCAGCGATCAGGATCTGCTGGATCTTCAGGTCTGGTTTTTCCTTGCCTGGACCGGCGAGGCGGCTCGCCGCCGTTATCCGGTTTTTGCCGATCTGGTTGCAAAGGGTGAAGACTTTACCGCCGCCGACAAGGAGCTGCTCTTCGCCACCCAGTTAGAAATATTGCAGGCAATAATTCCTCTGTATCGGCGGCTTCACATTGAGGGGCGGATCGAACTGTCGGTTACTCCGTACTATCATCCGATTTTGCCGCTGCTGTGTGACATCCGCACTGCCCAGACCGCCATGCCGCGCGTCACGATGCCCACCACCAGTTTCAGGCATCCCGAGGATGCCCGTGCCCAGATACATCGCGGAATCGCATATTTCCAGGAAATATTCGGTTTTACCCCGGCCGGGATGTGGCCTTCCGAGGGTTCCGTCAGCAACGAAACACTGACTATTATTGCCGGGAGCGGCATCCGTTGGATTGCTACCGATGAGGAAATCCTGGGTAAAAGTCTGGACGGCGGTCTTGGCGCCGGAAAGGAACGCCTGTATCGGCCGTGGCGCTATACCAGCAGCCAGGGCGAAATTGGTGCGTTCTTCCGTGATCATGAGCTGTCCGACCTGATAGGTTTTACCTATTCACAGTGGGAACCGGGGCGGGCTGTGACTGACCTGTGCGGTCGCCTGAATGCCATCAAACACCGGCTGGGAGGAGAAGGGCGCGTCGTCCCGATCATTCTGGATGGTGAAAATGCCTGGGAGTACTATCCGGACAACGCCTATAATTTTCTACAGGGGATGTATAAGGGGATTGCCGAATCAACGACGCTTCGTTTGACCACCTGCAGTCAGGTATTGAAAGATACCCACTTCGAAGGACGTCTCCAGACGATCTTTCCGGGATCATGGATTAACGGCAATTACGGGATCTGGATCGGCCATCCGGAAGAAAATCTGGCGTGGGATCTTGTTGCGCACGCCCGTGAAGCTGCCGTAACCGGTAATCAGCTGGTCGCAGCGGCACTTGAGACCGGTGAACCTTCTGCGGACGCTATCGCAGAGATGATTTGCCGGTCTCTGTATGCCGCCGAAGGGAGCGACTGGTTCTGGTGGTACGGTGATGATCATTTTTCGCCACACAGCGACCGTTTCGACCGGCTCTTCCGCCAGCATCTGATGAATGTCTACCGCCTGCTGGGACAGGATCCGCCCCGCGAGCTGCTTGAGCCGATCAAGAAGAAAAACCCTGCCGGACTTATTCGGGAGCCGGCTGCGTTTATCGATCCCGAAATTAACGGCAGGGTCAGCGATTATTTCGAATGGCTGGCGGCCGGACTGTATGACCTGACGCGCCAGGGTTCCGCCATGCATTCGTCCGACCGGATGCTGCAGAGCTTCTATTATGGCTTTAACGAAAAATCGCTGTTCTTCAGGATCGACGGCGTACTGGATTTGAATCGACAGCTGCGCGAGACAGATGTGCTCTATCTGCATCTGATCCACGACCGGGAATACCGTCTGCCGCTACAGATTCGCTCTGACGAAGGGCTCTTGCAGGTTAAGGAGAACGGTGCCTGGACGCCGACCAACTGCTACTGCCATTGGAAGATTGTGCGTACCTGCGAGGTCCGCCTGCCGCTGGAAATGTTACATCTTGGTTCAAAGAGCAAAATTTTCGCGTCGGTGGCGTTGGTGCGTGACAACGAGGAGATCGGCCGCTGGCCGAGCGATGCACCATTGATGTTGTATTATGCAGGGGCAGAAATAGAACTGGATAACTGGTTGATTTAGGCGCAACGCGAGAACTGATTGTAGAAAAAGGGAGTTAGCATGTCCGAGCTGCGCTGGGATCCGATAAAATTGTATTGGGTAATAATTGCCACAGAGCGTGGGCGCCGTCCGCGGGATTTTCAGGTGGAGCCTGAAGTGAGCGGAATGACCGCCTGTCCTTTCTGTTACGGCAACGAGGATAAGACGCCACCGGAAATCTTTGCAATTAGGCCCGGAGGACAGTCCAATGCCGCAAACTGGCGGGTGCGGGTGATTCCCAACAAGTATCCCGCCCTGAGGGTGGAGGGAGATCTCAATAATCGCGGTTATGGCATGTATGATGTCATGAACGGCATCGGCGCTCACGAGGTGATTATTGAAACTCCTGACCATAACCGGACACTGGCAGATCTGACCGTCAATGAAGTGAATGATGTTCTGATCGCCTATCGGCATCGCTATATCGATCTGCGCAAGGACTTCCGCTTTCGCTATATGGTCCTGTTCAAGAACCATGGAACCCGTGCAGGCGCGTCACTTGCCCACTCCCACAGCCAGCTTATCGCCGTACCGTTGCTGCCGCCTGTGGCAAGCACCCAGCTGAAAGTTGCCCGTAATTACTTCAGCGACAAGGAACGCTGTATTTTTTGCGACCTGATAGAGTTCGAGTTGCGTGAAGGGGTGCGCGTGGTAAAGGAATTTTCCAACTTTGTAACTCTGACCCCCTACGCATCAAGCTCTCCATTTGAGTTACGGCTCTACCCGAAACGGCACAGCCACGATTTTGCCCTGATGAACGATGCTCAACTGGCCGAACTGGCCGTGGCTATGAAGGATATGCTGTTGCGGGTCAAAACGGTGCTGCGCGATGCTCCCTATAACTTTATTCTGCACACGGCACCCCCCATGCACCGCCGTCCCGGCAAGCCCGAGCACTGGAACTCGCTGGAGTATGATTACCACTGGCATATCGAACTGGTTCCACGTTTAACACAGGTGGCCGGCTTCGAATGGGGAACCGGTTTTTACATCAACCCGACCTCACCCGAAGACGCCGCCCGGTTTCTGCGAGAGGCTGATGTCTGATATCCACGCGACGCTCGACGCTCTTTATGCCTCCAGATCACCAAATCATCTGGCTAATGATCCACTCTCGTTCTGCCACCGCTTTACCGATCCGGCTGATCGCGAGATAGCAGCCGTTATCGCATCTTCGTTCGCCTACGGTTCTGTAGGAATTATCCTGCGCACACTGGAAACGATCTTCGCCGGGATGAGGCAGTCACCACGAAAGTATGTAGAGCACTTTGATCCGCAGGCTGGATTGCGTACTTTCAGCGGATTCAAACACCGCTTTAACGATGGCCGTGACCTCTGCGCACTCTTTTGGGGGATGCGACAGATGAGGGAGCAGGCCGGAAGCATCAACGCTTTTTTTCTGCGGGGCTACTGCGCCACGGACACTGATGTCAGTGACTCCCTGAACCGCTACTCGGCTGCAGTTTTGGCCCTTGACTACACCAGGATTTTCGGAACTCACGTCATTCCGGCCGACTCCTACTTCCCGTTCCTGTTCCCTGCCCCAGCCTCCGGCAGCGCCTGCAAACGGCTCTGCATGTTTCTCCGCTGGGTTGTTCGCCCGGCCGACGGCATTGACCTTGGCCTGTGGCACACAATATCTCCGGCACAGCTGATCATTCCTGTTGATACGCACATCAGCCGCATTGGTCGTTATCTGGGATTGACCACCAGAAAGAGTGCCGACTGGCGTATGGCCCGGGAGATTACGGCGGCCCTTCGCGTCTTCAGCCCTGATGATCCGGTAAAATATGATTTTTCTCTAGCCCACCTCGGTATTAGTGACGGCTGTGATGGTAAAAGCCCACGTCTTTGTGCCTCATGTTCGATTGCCGGAATCTGTGCACAGCACGCAATCATCACTAAATAGTCGATATATCTCAGCGTAATGATTTGACACCCCCACACCTTTCTGATATAGAAATTAAGGTAACTTCAGATATATCTGTGGATCGCCTGAAATTAGCAACGTCATCGAGGAGAGAAGAGGAGTCGCAGATGATAATTCTATGCCCAAAATGCACCACCAAATTCAGGCTTGACGATTCCAGAGTTACCGAGAAGGGTGTAAAAGTCCGTTGCGCAAAGTGTAAGCACGTGTTCACAGTGCAGAAGGAAGGAACGGAAGAGGAGTCACACGAGACTAAAGGGACATTGACGGATATTTCTGCTTCGAGCGCTCCAAATAATGTGGCACCTGAAACGACTCCTGAGAACAAGGGTGTTACCGTAGAAGCTGTTCCGTCATCGATGTTTGATTCGGATGTTTTTGAAAAGAGTCCTCCCGGCAGCGCATCAGTCGATTTCGATTCGTTCGATACATCATCTGTTAGCGCTCCAGCCACATCGTTTGAATCTGATGAGCTTTCTTTTTCTGATTCGTGGGATAAACCGGAGGAGTCTGTTGAACCTGCAGCTACGGGAAAAGAATTCGATTTTTCAAACTTCGATTTCAGTGAAAATGAATCTGAGCCCGCCGTAAAGAACGTACCGGCCGAAACCTTCCCAGCTCCGGCTGAACCGCCACCTGTAGCGCCGCAAAATGAAACCACTCACGAAATTGATTTCTCAAATGACATGTTTGCCCCGGTGGTGCAACCCACTACGGAAACGTCAGGTGAAGTATTTTCCACTGGCTCGGAAGTAGCCGGATTTACGCCAGCTACGCTTCAGGCTGATCAGGATTCAACAGGTAACAGCAGCTCGTTATTTTCACTGGAAACACCCGATGAAACCCCTGCTATTTCGAGTGAAGCAGGCGGCATCAGCAACGACAAATTAGAGAGGACGGTTCAGACTGTTGCGATTGACTCAAGTACAAAACCTCTCGATATAGTATTTGCTCCATTGACTGAAAAGCAGTCCTATCCGGCAACCGAAGAGAAACCACGGTTTGCCCCCGCTGTAGGTTCAGCAGATGCCCAACAAGAGTTGCCGCCGCTCTTGATTGCGTCCCGGCGCAAGCAGAGTTCGGTTTTTACCATACTGATCTCAGTTATTGCCGTTGTGGTTGTTTCAGTTTTGGGATATCTCGGGTTTACTTCATTCTCTGCTCCCAAGGAGGCAGCTCCTCCGGAAACCGGAGTCATCAGCGTCAGGGCTGTGAAGGCAGCATTCGTCAACAATGTAACGGCAGGGGAACTGCTGGTAGTTTCAGGCGAGGCTCTTAATGAATATCCAAAAGCACGGGCAGCACTTCTGGTAAAGGTAAATGTATTTGACGGTTCCGGGCAAAGCGTCGCTATGAAAAGTGCCTATGGAGGAAACCCTTTGTCAAAGGAGCAACTTGAGAGTCTGCCACTTGACAAGATCGAGGCCACTATGGCCAACCAGTTCGGTGATTCGCTGGTAAACATGGAGGTTGCTCCTGGCAAAGCAATTCCTTTTGTTGTGGTGCTTGCAAATATCCCCAAAGGGGCCAATAATTTCTCGGTGCTGTCAGCAGGCTCAACAGTCGCAACTGCAAAGCAGCAGTAATTTCTCTCAATAAAAAAGATAGTAAAAGAAAGGCCGTTGGCATCTCTGTCAACGGCCTTTCTTACGCCTGTCTGTCTCTGTAGCAGGTCTAAAGAATCTCAACCAGCCGAATATCGAAGGTCAGGTCATAGCCTGCCAACGGGTGGTTGCCGTCTAACGTTATAGTAGTATCGGTTACTTCTGTTACCAGAACAGGCAGAGGCGAACCATCCTCTAAAATGACTTCCATCTGATGGCCCGGCTCGGGGTTGATTTCGGCCGGAATTTCACTTCGCTCAATTACGGCAACCATTTGCTCGGCGCGCTGCCCGTAGGCGTCATCCGCAGGAATGGAAACTTTTATGCTCTGGCCCGGTTCAAGACCAATCACAGCAGCTTCAAATTTCGGAATCAATTGCCCGGAACCAATAACAAACTCCAGCGGACCGGTAGCGCGACTGTCGCCGCAACCGCACCCGTCCTCATTACCCTTTGTGCTACTGCACCCGCATGAATCATTTGCAGCATGCTCAACATATCCTTCCGATGTGTCAAATATTGAGCCGTCTTCAAGTGTGCCGGTGTAGTGTACTTTTACTTTGTCTCCTGTTTTTGCCTGTGCCATGAATACTTCCTTTCAGTGTATGTGCCCGATGTTCAGGGCTTCTGCTATTGCAATAATATGTTTACTGAACTGTCCGGGACCGTTACCGCTGATCCGCACACGTTTGTGACGGGAGGTCTCTCCCGAAATAATGGTAACCGATGATTTAGCCACATCAAAGAGATCTGCGATAAATTCCCTGCAGAGCTTGTTAGCTGCCCCATCAACCGGTGGCGAGGTGAGCCGTATTTTCAGTTCTTCCCCCTGAAGTCCGCACAGTTGGTTCTTTGAGGCGCGCGGCTGAACATAGATGTTGAGAATCAAACCATCTTCAAGGGTGGTAAGAAAAGGGAGTTCAGACCGCTTCATCGAAAACAAGTTGACGGCTGAAACTTTCGAGTAATCCTTTGAAGCTCATTTCAAACTGTATTTTCTGACGACGAACTTCTTCTATCCTGCTTTTCAGTTCACCCAGTTGTCGCTCGGCATCTGCAACGATGCGCTCACCTTTAAGTTCGGCTTCCGACACGATCAATTCCGCCTCTTTACGGGCATTGGCTTTCATCTCTTCAATTACCCGCTGAGCAGAAAGCAATGTTTCGCGCAACTCCCGCTCTTTTTCCGCCATATCGACCATTTCACGATTATGCCGGGACTGGGCCTCTTTTAACTGGCTGTTTTCACGGATTAATTCTTCCATTTCTCCTGCGACTGTCTGCAAGAATACATCAACGTCATCAGGATCAAGACCTCGAAATGTTTTTACCTTGAATTGCTGCTGCTGAATGTCCAGTGGAGAGATCTTCATTGTGTGTAACCTCTTGGTAAGCAATAAAAATTGAGAAAATCATCACGTGTGCAGTATGGACATATATGTCGCAGGCGGCCCGGCTTAAAAAAAGCTGATATCTGTATTCGCCTGCGGGTTATTGGGTGGATAACTTCAAATAACATTCTGCTTTATACAGATTTGCGTCAGCAGCCAGAGGGGAGGATGAGTTGTCTGCAAGAAATCGATCGAACTGTTCAAGGGCAGCCCGGAAATCACCCTCCCGGTATGACCGTACAGCGGACTCATATTGTTTCTGCCCGGCGGTTGAGGAGTTAGCCGCAGGTGCGGCTGAAGAAGTTTTTTTTCGTGCTGCAGGCCGATGTGCTGTAGGAACCTTTACTGCGGGATATTCAAGTGACGGGCTCTGAGCTACTTGAACTGCGCCCTTCTTATTGGATTGCGACAGCGGTATCCTGAGAGTATTTCCCGTATAAATCAGGTTAGGATTCTTTATTTGGTTAAAGAGAAGAATCTGGGGGTAGTACCTGCCTTTCCCGCTGAATTTGCGAGAAAGACCAGACAGGGTGTCCCCTTTCTGAATCTTGATTTCTTGAACAAGTATTCCATCCTGTGGAGATGGTTTCTGATCGGAATCAACCGGCTGAGGAGTATAGAGCAGATACTGCTGACTCCAGGCCGGTAGTGCCATACACAAGACAAGCATTATAACGGCTGTGCAGCGGGTGCATGGTGTCATATCAGTACCTGTTCCCCAGTTGGTCTTCGTAGGTCAGAATGTTTTTGACCCGGATGGCTGTACCGACACTGGTGCCTGGTTTTACCCTGAATGAGACCTTGATATTCCGCTTTTCACCAGCCCCCAGCTCCTTGAAGCGCCAAACATGAGTTCCATTGCCGACTGTGCTGGCAACAGGTTCGGAAGCCACCAGTTCCAGCTGTTCCGCCCAGGCACTCCGGAGTTCTACGATACGCGAAATATTTGAACCGGTATTGGTGATTGTCAGGTCAAATGAAGCTATTTCGCCCGGTTTGAGACGTCCATCGCCGCCGGACATTACCATTTTCAAAACCGGCCGTGAGTACGTCAGCTGGGTTACGCCCGACGCCGAACTGGTTGTGTCGCCTTCCGAAGCAAATAAAAGCCGGACTGTTGCCTGGCTGTTGTCGGCAGCGCTTGCCGGTGTTTTAAGCTCCACCGCAACACTGGCTTCTTCACGAGGCGCCAATGGGCCGATTTCGCCTATTAGCGGTTCAGAGGCCTGACGAATGCCGTCACGGTTCACATCATGGAAGATAACAGCATCTGTGATACCGGTGACTATTGAAGTAATCTTGAACTTTTCCCTGACATTACCGGTGTTGGTAACGACAAAAGGAACAGTGATGGATTGACCGGGGATCGCGACCAGAGTGTCTGAAGCGGTACGGACTGAGACGCTGTGATGGGACCCGACGCGAACCATGTTTGAAACGAAAGAGGCAGCCGTATTAAGCGGGGTATTAATCAACTCGCCACGGGCCAGCAGTTCCTGTTCAGCCAAAGAATCGTCCTTGAGACGGAATGCAACGTTGAAGTCACGGGCTTCCCCGGATTTGATCTGCAATTTGTCCAATATCATGGCAGATTTCGTATCAGGCCTGAACCCGTCACTGGCAAGATCAACCGGCTCCAGCTGTGGCGGGAAGCTCAGGCGGAACGTGACATCCTGTGCGACAGTCGATCCGACGTTCAGGACAGTGACACGATAAACCACTCTGTCACCCGGCAGTGGAGTTGTCTTTTCAGCGCGCAGTACTGCACGAAGGAGCGGAGCTGATGCGACCATTGGAACTTCACGTGACTGGCTGGCTTCAGCCATCAAACGAGATGTGGCTTTGACCGGATACGTGATGCGCAAACCGTCGATGCTGGAGGGTGGAACAACAAGGTTGATAACACCTTTGAATGATTGGTCAGGAGCAAGTTCCGGAGTCTGGGTAATGGTGACGTCGGGAGTAGCTGCAGATGCAAAACGGACTTTAAATTCGGCCGGGAAGGCGGATGCAAGCAAGAAAGAGTCCTTGCCGTTGCCGCGATTAGTAATTTCAAAGGGCACTGCACCATGGTGTCCGACGGCATACGCATTTGGGTGAGCCAGTACACTAAACTCAAAACCGGCAAATTGTGCAACTTCGAGGCGGAACTCCTGCGCATTCTCTGGCAGAGGCGCCTCAACAGGCTGGGTCGGCAACGCAACGGCAACGTCAAGTTCGCGAAGCTTTGCGGCAGCCGAAGCTGCAGCGGACGTAGCAGGGTATTTTTCAATGGTGGATTTATACTGGCTAATTGCCTTTGCGCGATACGACAACCTGGCAGCATTTATTTTTTCTTCGGCACGTTTTTGCTGCGCCAGGCGTGTTTCTTCGTCTTTAAGTGCTGCCTGTCGGGCAGCTTCCGCATTCTTTGCAACCCGCTCCTCCGTCTGACGTTCCTGTTCGGCTTTGCGGGAGGCCATACGCTCCGCCTCGGCGGCAGCGGCAGCCCGTTTGGCTTCCTCTGCTTTACCAAGGGCCACTCGCTCGCTTTCAGCCTTGAGGGCGTTCATACGAGCAAGCTCCGCTTCCGTCTGAGCGATACGTTCCTGCTCTTTTTTCTCAGCAACAGCCTTTTTTTCTTCAGCCTGTTTGAGTGCTGCAACGTGCGCCGCTTCGGCAGCAACCGCTGTCTGTCTGGCTTCTTCGGCCTGGATAAGGGCAACCCGCTCACGCTCAGCCTTTTCCGCAGCCGCCCGGCGTTCGCTTTCAGTCTTGAGAGCGTTCATTCGAACAAGTTCGGCTTCCGTCTGAGCGATGCGCTCCTGCTCCTTTTTCTCAGCAGCAGTCGCTAACTGTTTGGCTTCTTCGGCCTTGACAAGAGCAATCCGCTCGCGCTCTGCCTTTTCTGCGGCCGCGTTACGTTCTCTCTCTGCCTTGAGAGCGTTCATGCGAACGAGCTCGGTTTCAGCCTGTGCAATACGTTCCCGTTCTTTTTTATCAGCAGCGGCTTTTTCTTCGGCCTGCTTGAGTTCCGTAACACGCGCAGATTCGGCAGCAGCGGAACGCTCTTGCTCAGCCTTTATTTTTTGGGCTGCCAGGAGATCAGACTGTTTGACCAATGGAGGACCGACCGGCAGCTTTTCCCCTTTTTCATAGCGGGCGGTAAGAGTCAAAAGATCTTCTTCGACCGTGCTTTTAAGCGGATTCTCGGGGTATTCTTTGGAGAACTGAGAAAAATAGCGGGCAGCCTCCTGCTGGTTGCCCGCTTTGTAGTAAGATTGAGATAGCCAGAACAGCGCCATGTCCCTGAGAGGGGTGTCGGGGTATTTTTTCAACACCTCATCCATCTTTTCAATTGATGAGGCATAATCCTTCTGCTGGTACGCATTAAATCCGGCAATAAATACCTGAGAATCCTCCGTTTCCTGACAGAAAGCGGGGAGTGCGATCAAAGATGAAATTATGGCCATGACGACCAGCGGTCGGAGGAGAATGTTGCGGCATAATTTCAATAATATCACGTTAAATGACCTCTTTTGACCGGCTCTGCAACTAACGTTGCACGGAGAACGGATAGAGTTACAGGTAAAACGTCTCCTAAGTAGCACCTCCCATCGTCAATGTCAATTAAAGAATCGAAATGTCAGTATGTTAGCAACCGTTGTGGTTACCGTTTACGAGTGGTCGATTTAATGATTTTGGTGACTATTATTGTCAACGGATACTGTTTTCCGAACAGGCATTTTTAAAGTACCGGTCCCCTTTTCCAAACAAAGGAGAAGAACGGGGTCAACTCCGCGTCTTACCGCTAATCTCATCAATCCTGATGCGATATACCGCCGTAGCAATCACCGATTGTTCAGTAAAGATCCAATCCTTGTCACTGTACTGCCGCATAATGCAGTTGAGCGCGGCTGCTTTTGCCTCACCCTCTTCCATCAACTCTGCCACACCAAAGCCGATAACGCTTTCGTAGTTCATGCTCCAGTTGCACGCCTGCTCACCAGTGACAACTCCCAACATCCGGTCAAACTCGAAACAGACACGGCTGTTCTGCTTTAAAATATCAGACTTCCGACCGGACAGGGCGGCATGAACGTAGAGGTTAGTGCCATCATAGCCGAAGCTCAGCGGTACAATGTACGGCAGACCGTTATCGCTCAGACCGAGCCGGCACACCATACTTTTCTTGATGATGGCGTCGATGGCATTTCTGTCGGTGATTTGTCTTTCGCTACGTCGCATAGCCTTATCTCCTGTTGAGTGAATACGAATCAGAGGTTACACCGATAATTCCGCCCTATGAAAAAGAGGGGAAATTACACTGCGACCAATTAATGCGACATCAGCACCGGTACCGTCATATGTTTAAGAATGTGGCGCGCCACATCTCCGAGCGTCAGCGAACCGAGGCGCGTATGGGCAAATGCGCCCATGACCAGCAAACCATCCCCCTCATCGGAGATACGGTTCAATAACGCATCGCCAACGGTGATTTGTTCAACAATGACATGTTCCGCCTTCGCTGTAACGCCATGCAGCCCCAGATGCGCACAGAGCAACTCGGCTTGAGTCGCGTCAGCGGAAGGAGTGTTAACCTCCACTACGCGGACCTCGGCGGCTTTTTTCAGCAGCGGCATCGCGTCGTTGGTTGCCCTGGTCGATTCTCGACCTGACTTCCATGCCAGCATGATTCGTTCGCCGAAGTGCTCGAAGTTCCCAACATAGGGCACAATGAGAACCGGACGGCCACTGCCAAGGACAACTCGCTCCGGAAGGTCGCCCGGCAGACTTCCCTCAACGTTGCCCGGTTCATCCTGGCCAACCACGACCAGATCGCTATAGTAGGCGTGCTGATTGACGATTTCCGCAATGTCGGCCCCGATGATGCCTTTGTCAACGCTGAAACAGTCGGCGGAAACCCCGGCCCTGCCGGTGGCTGTGATAAAATCTGCCTGCACCTGTTCGACATGGTTTGCCGCTTCATTTTGTTTCGATTCGAAAAAACCGTGCGCAACCGTGTACAGACCGGTCAGACGGGCACCATGCTGCTTGGCCAGATTAATCGCCAGCTCCAGGCGTGCCGCGCAGGATGTCGAATAATCGAGCACTACCAGTATATTTTTGAATTCCATGTTATATGTTCCCCCTTGAATATCGCGATGTCGGTGTTCGGTTACTACTGTGCGTGCGCGCCGAGAATCCTCACCAGATGCCCCCGCAACATTTCTTCGAAGTCAGCTTCCCGGTCGCCGCAATATACGAGCGACGAAGCGATTTCGGCAGCAAGGATCGCATACTGGTACTTGGCCGGCAGATTCTTGATCCGGTCACTGTATTCGGCGGCAAGAATCCGTGGCAAATGATTTTTGATCGCCTGCTGGAACAGCGGTTCGGCGCACAGTTCAGGGCGCTTCTGGAAAAAGTGGAACAGCCGGGCGTAGTGAGTGTTGATCTCCTGGCTGATCGCGTCAGATATTTCAGTGTAGAGCAGGCTCGCTCCCGGCTCCCGGTGGCGACGGAAGATCAGCCGCGCTTCGTCTTCGGCACGCTTTTCGAGTATTTCCAGGACACCGGCCACGTAACGCTCTTTGTGACTGAGGAACTCTGCCTCGCTCAGCAGCAAATTAGCGATGATCTCGTAGGAAGACGAGATGACGCCGCATTTGTTGGCCGAGGCGTCGCGCATGATAACGATCCCCCGACGCTGCATTTGAAGCCGCGCTTCGGGGGTAATAAACGAATTGGCCCCCTCGATGATGACCCGCGTGGTCGGAGTACCGTTCTCGCGGATGAAGCGGGACCAGTTATTCTTGTCAATGGTTTCCGGTCGCCCGCCCGCCGGGATGAAAAGATCAGTCGGGACTGAAAAGAGCAGATTGCCGAACTCCCGGTGGAATTCGTCAAGGGTCACCCACTGTTCCTCAAGGCCCGAGGCAGTGCAGACCACCCGTTTGAACAGCTCGCGCAGCCCCTCAACCCGCTGCTGACGGCAGTACAGGATGAAACCGCCCGGATGGAGTTTGTCCGGGGCGAAGGCGTCGAGGTCGTCGTTCAGGACAATCCGCTGCAGCTCGTCCCGCGCCATCCCTTCCGGATCGAATATCGCTCCGGTACCGTCGAGAATAAGCTTGATGCGAATCTGCGGACAGCGCTCCAGCATGATGCGCATCGCATTGCCGGCCACATCGCCATTTGGGCCGCCGGTGAATTTGACGGAAAACGGATCTTTGCGGATATCGATGCCGAGCTCCTGCATGGCGATTTCGGCAAATTTCACCACCCCGGTGGAGGTGACACCATATTCCTTATGATTGATGCCGACCCGCTTGCTGGACATGATGCCGATTCCGAGCAGGTAGCCGCGGTTGCGCGACTGCTGGGCGATCATCTCGATCATCGCATCGTGCATGTTCTCGTCCGGCCCAAGTTCGATCGGTTCGTCTTCACGGTAGTAATCAACCACACGCTTGTCCTTGGCGACCCCGTTTTCGGTCACGAAAATATCGAGAAAGGCGTTGCTGAAGCCGAACTGCAGCTTGTAGAGCCGCTGGGTTACCAGCTCCTTGTCCTCGATGCCGGCGGCATCCAGCACCACCACGAGCTTGGAGCCCCCTTCGTAGATGTCCTTGTTCTTCATGTGCTGGGTGTGGGCCAGGACAAACACCTCGCGGAACAGGGTACTGGCGCAGGTCACATAATCGTCCCGGTTGCGGGTGATTATAGTCCGCCAACCACCTCGTGCGATGTCCGAGAAACCGATGTGGTAGCCGGCGCCGTAGCGGCCGAAGAAAAAAGTCACCCGGAACGGTGTCTCGGGCGGCAGATCGGCGATGTATTCCGGCACCAGTTCGGCCAGGTAGGCCGGATCGAGCCGGAAGGCAAGGGCATGCTTTTCCGGGACAAAAAAATTGGTCTTCAGAGTGTTGCGGATAAAGGTGATGCAGCACTTGAAAATAGTGCGGCGGATGTCGTCGATGTAACGATGGCCGGTATTGTACTCTTCGATGAACTTGGCCGTTTCCGCCAGAACCTGCGGATAGAGCTTGTCCCGGTTTGTTAACCCCGGATCGAAGCGGGTGCGGAACAGTCCGGCCAGACGCAGGGCGATGTCCGGATGGGAATGGAATGCCCGTATGACATCTTCGTAACCGAACGGGTCGGGATGGTGATGAGCCAGGGTCGTGTGGCAGAACGAGATGAAGGCGTTGACCAGCGACCCTTCTTCTCCGGTCATGATCCGCTTGGTGACGAACTCCCGGTAGGTGGCGGAATTGGTCGAGAGGATCTGGGTATTGTACAGCTCCTGCTGGAGGCGGCCGCAAAGTGGAGTCCCCTTCGTAAGCCGTTCACCCCCGCGGTTTACTACGTAGAACGAACCGAGAAAATAAGGGTGGACGCCGTTGCTGATCGTCAGGCAGTAGGCGCGTTTTACCCCAAGGCCGAGACGATTGAACACCTCCATGATCTGCACCAGGAAATCCTTCTGCGGCGGGTTGCCGACGGCAAACATAACCCTGGTTTCCTGGCGCTCTTCCTCGCCGGCGACCTCATCCACATTGAGGAAAATGCCCCCCTGCCGGTTCCCCTGCTGATAGAGCCAGAGCAGTTGGGCAACCCGTTTGGGCGGAGAGATTTTCACATAGGTTTCATTATTGAGCCAGATGATCCGGAGCAGTCTTTCCATATCCGCCGGTTCAGTGGCCGGAAACAGGCGCGCGGTTTCTGCCAGCACCGCCTCCTTGATATCGGCCGGGATGGCGACGTCCATCGCCCGGGAGATTTCACCATGGTCGCGGCGGTCGAAGTCGAAGCGCTGCACTTCCAGCTCATGTGACAAGCCGGGTACGACACAACGGGAATGGGTAAATTCCGCATAGGAAATTTCCCGTTCCTGCAGCGTTTTTAAGGAATCATACAATGAGCCTGGATGACTCAGACGGGCCAGGATCAAGGTTTTTTCCCGGTCTGCCAACAGCAGCCGCTGGTTACCGCTCAGGGTATGCAGTCCCATCGTCAGGACGCTGATGGCTTCGGCCTCTTCCTGCATCGTAATCGCAAAGAAAGGGTCCATCTGCTCCTGCAGCCAGCGCAGATGCTCCTCGGCGCGGCCGCTCCGTTCGGTTATTCGAGCTTTGACATTCTCATACAGGGGGGAATCATCTGAGGCATTCATGTGACCACCTTTTCGGCTGTGCGCCGGTGATGTTCGTTGTCTTGTATTTCCTTCCCCCTGCAAGGGGGGGAGGGGGGATTATCAGTCAGGAATCAGCCCGTCCATCTCAGCCTTGAAAATTTCCCAAATCCTCTTCTTCATCCGGGCAAAGAACTCCGGCGTGATGAAAGCCGGGAGCGCCACCTGCGGGTTCGGATTATCGAACACCTGGCTTGGCAGCGTGTATTCCTCATCTTCGTACCCCTGGCGAAGCTCCAGGGCCAAACCCCGCAGATAGGCGCGGCGAACGGCGGCAACGATGTCTTCGGACGAAACCTGAAGACCGGTCGCCTCGAAGATTGCCCGGGAAATCAGCTCATGTCCCATGCCGACACCGACGAATTTGCACAGGCCGATCATGTCGTATCCGACTTGCAGAAGCCCCTGGCCGGTAATAACCGCCACCCATTCATCGACGGAGGTTTTTCCCTCTTTGGCGAGATACATGTGCGTACCCATGGACATGTGCCCGCCGGCTATCGCGAAAGCGTAACCCGGATTGGTTTCCGGGAGGTAGGCCGGCAGTTCCAGACCTTTGACATGCATCGCATACGATGTTTCGCCAAGCCGTTCCGAGAGTCGTTTG
>JANXZX010000190.1 GCA_025355325.1 Geobacteraceae bacterium | reverse complement strand
CCACAAAGACACGAAGTTCGCTAAAAATTCACAAAGTTATAAACCTGAAAAAGCATTTGAAACACAGAGCAACAGAGCAACTGAGCAAAACAATGAAGAATTCAGGTTAAAACCAGAAATAATAACTCACCATTTTGGTTATGCCTGTTGTTGATGTATCTGTTTGATTCCTCTGTTGCTCAGTTGCTCTGTGGTTCATGAACTGCCGATTTCAGGATAAACCTTCTGCAATCACTTTTTGGGTAAGAAGGCATTTAATACTTCATATTGTTTCACTTTTCGTTCTTCGCGACTCCTCCCCCAAACCTCCGAGGTTCACAAACCATTGGGACTTATTTTATTCTTGCTTTGTAGGACGCCTTTCCATATCCTATAATCAGATTATCTGATTATAGGAGGTTCGCCGTGCAGACAATTACCGCAACGGATCTTTCCCGGAATTTTCGCGTCATGCTCAATCGGGTTGAATTCCAGCACGAAGAGTTGTTGATTGTGCGCAATAATTTCCCCGTTGCCCGGCTTGTTCCAGGCCCTGCAACCATGACAGCCGCTGAAGCATTTGGCGATCTATACCGCACACTGCCTGAGGTTGCCGGCAAAACCTGGCTTGCTGACAGTCGCCTTGATGACACCGTGGACGGCGAGGTGCGTGACCCATGGGTTTCCTGATTGATACCTGCATATGGATTGATGTGGAGCAGGGAGAACTCTCCCCCGCTGATATTGTTGCCGTCACCGGGATTGAGCCGGTCTATCTGTCCCCGATTACGATTGCCGAACTGAAGTTCGGCGCGGAATGTGCGGCAACCCCGGCGATACGCCAACAGCGTTTGGCGTCTCTTGCCAGAATACGGGTGAAGCCTGTTCTGAAGATTGACGAGACAACCGGAGAGATATTCGGTTCGCTTGCCGCTCAATTGAAAACCAGCGGAAAAACCCATCGTCCCCGCATACAGGATCTCTGGCTTGCCAGCCAGGCGCTTCAGCACGGGTTCACGTTCCTCACCCGTAATGTAAAAGATTTTGACGACATCCCAGGGTTAATTGTTGTGACGGTGTAATTCGTTTTTCAACCAGCCACTCAAACTGAGCTACCCCCCTTACTCCGACCCCTTCCTGAGATACGCCAGCAGTTCCTGCATATCCTCCGGCGGTTCGGTGGTAAACTCGACATATTCACCACTTGAAGGATGAATAAAGCCGAGACAGCGGGCATGCAGCGCCTGACGGCCAAGACGGTTGATCATGCCGCGCAGTTGAGTATCCGGGATGTTGTTGCAGCGCCCGCCGTCCGGGTAGAGCGGATCTCCCAGCAGCGGGAAACCGGCTTCGGTCAGGTGCACCCGGATCTGATGCGTCCGGCCGGTTTCAAGCCTTAGCTCCACCAGTGACACCCTGCCGTATCGCTCCTTAACCTTCCAGCGGGTAACCGCATGCTTCCCGTTTTTGGCCTTGCCGGACAAGCGCAACCGCTCGGTCGGATGTCGTCCGATAATCCCTTCTATCTTGCCGGTATCGGTCTGTGGAGAGCCGTAAATCAGTGCCTGATAGATCCGCTTGACGCTGTGAACGCTAAACTGTTCCGAAAGTGCCTGATGGGCGCGGTCGTGCTTGGCGGCGACGAGTACGCCGGAAGTGCCCTTGTCGAGGCGGTGGACGATGCCGGGGCGCAGCTCTCCGCCGATGCCGGCCAAATCGGTGCAGTGCGCCAGCAAGGCGTTGACCAGTGTGCCGCTGGTGTTTCCGGCACCGGGGTGTACTACCATGCCGGCCGCTTTGTTGATCACGATCAGATCACTGTCCTCATACAACACTTCCAGCGGGATTGCTTCGGCCATCGGCTCGGCCGGAAGCAGCGGTGGAATGTCGATTTCGATCTGTTCTCCCCCCCTCAGCTTCAGTGAAGTGCGCACCTGCTTGCCGTCAACCAGCACGTTGCCGGTTTCGATAAGCCTCTGGACGGTAGCCCGTGATTCGCCCTCCATCTCCCGGCTCAGGAAAAGGTCAATTCGTGTCGGTTCAGCTTCGGCGGAAAATGTAAGTGACAGATGATTCATGGAAACCCTCAATAAAACTAAAATCGGCAGTTCATGAACCACAGAGCAACTGAGCAACAGAGGAATCAAACAGTTACATCAACAACAGGCATAACCAAAACGGTGAGTTATTATTTCTGGTTTTAACCTGAATTCTACTTTGTTTTTGCTCAGTTGCTCAGTTGCTCTGTGTTTCAAATGTTTTTTCCAGGAAAAATAGCAAAGGCGCACCGAAGAAGGCACGCCCTGCAGGAATACGTACTATGACAGCCTGTTACCAGATGGTTGATTCGATTTTTCCGGCCCTTTTGATAAGAACATCGACCACGGCGGTTCCGTAGATTATCTCCGGATTGAGGCTAGGGGAGACCCGTGAGAAAAAATGCTGGCGCCCCTCTTCAAGTTCCTCTTCAAGGACATCAAAAATATTGTCGTTTTTGATACCGTCCTCGACCTTTTCCTTGTTATACATCGCCACGTCGGAGAGAATAGCTCTTGCCAGCCGCTTTGCCTGATCAGGATTTTCTATCAAGTCCATAAGTTAGGGCCCCTTCATGAGGTATAATTCCGCGTAGTATAGCACTATCTTACGCGTAATGCAAAGTAGATGCTTGCATTGCCGCGCCGAACCAGAATTGTCAGGGTTCCGCTCCGCACTGCCTGCTCGATGACCCGGGCATACTCCGTCGTGTTGGATGTTTTTTTGCGGTTTACCGATACAATTATGTCGCCACGTTTGATCCCGGCCTCGGCAGCAGCACCGCCGCGCACGACATCAACAACGGAGACACCCTTGCCCTGCTCGGCATCTTCGACAATCAGACCGAGCAGATCCGCTTCACCCTCCTGCTGCCGTTCGCTGCGCTCGGCACGCTGCCGCTGCTTGGGGGCATTATCAGCGCTTGCCAGTGTTATGTTCAGCTGAAGCGCCTTACCGTCACGGAAGATGTTGATCCTGGCAAGTTTGCCGATGCCGGCCTCTGCAACAAGACGCTGGAGGTGGGAAGGATCCTTGACGTCAGTTCCGTTTAAACCGGTAATGATGTCACCCTGTTTGATGCCGGCCTTGTCTGCCGGACCACCACTCAGGACATCGTTTACCAGGGCGCCTTTAGCCTGATCCAGGCCGAATGACTTCGCCAGCTCTTCGGTTACCGGCTGGATCGTGACGCCCATGTAGCCGCGACTGACGTTGCCTTTCTGGATCAATTGGGAAAAGATCGGCTTGGCCATGTTAACCGGAATAGCGAAACCGATCCCCTGCCCGGCCGCCACGATGGCGGTATTGATGCCGACTACCTCGCCGTAGATATTCAGGAGCGGCCCACCCGAATTGCCGGGGTTTATGGAGGCGTCGGTCTGGATGAAGTTTTCGTAGGTTTCAATGCCCATGTTGGAGCGGCCGGTGGCAGATATGACGCCGACCGTCATGGTACGGTCAAGACCGAACGGATTACCGATGGCAATGGCCCACTGTCCGACTTCAAGTTTGTCGGAATTGCCGAGAACGGCAACCGGAAGGTCGGTCGCGTTTATTTTTATTACCGCAATATCGGATTTTTGATCGCCACCGATTATCTTGGCGTCATAGACCTTGTCGTTGGAGAGCTTGACCTGAATGCTCTCGGCATCGCGCACGACGTGGTCATTGGTTACGATATAGCCGTCGGCGCTGATCATAAATCCGGAGCCCAGGCTCTTGTCGCGACGGGTCTGCGGAGCGCCGAAAAATTCTTCAAACAGGGGGTTGGTTTCAAAAAAAGGCTGAACGGTTTTTTTTCGGCCGATGGTCGAAATGTTTACAACAGAGGGGGTCACCTTTTTAGAGACGTTGGTGAAGGCTTTCTGAGTAGCAAGGATATCGGTCGAAACATCCTTGACCGGGGCCTCCGCTTCACCCCCCTTGCGATTCGATTCGAGAAACAGCGGAGACTCGTTTTTTCCGCTACAGCCGACCAGGGCGGCAGCGCTCAGCCAGACACCAAGAATCAGGAGCGTTATGCGTGAGAGAGTTGTATTCATTGTGGGAGGCACCTGCCAATAAAATTGAGTAAACCTGCTGAAACAGTAACCATCATCTTTCGCCGTGTCAAGGTATTCAGGCATACCACCCACGCCCCCTTCGAGACTATTAATGCTATTGAAACTAGCCGCTGTTTGTGTAAAAGTGTCGCTTCATCCAAACATGCAGCGGGGAGGTTTTGCAATGACCGACATCAAAGCACAGATCAAGGAATTCCGCATCGGCGAGAAGATCAGAGGGCTTCGCCAGCAGAAGCGACTGACTCTTCAGGAATTATCCGAATTGACGACACTTTCCAAACCGCTGCTGTCGCAGATCGAAAATCAGCAGGTCATTCCTCCTCTCGCAACCCTGCTGAAGATTGCCAAGGGCTTGAAGGTCGATATTCATTTTTTCTTTGAAGATGCCGGCAATCGCCAGAAATATATGTTGACCAGACGCGAGGATGTACGCGAAGACGAAAAAACTCTCCGGCCGACAGTCAATGACACTGCCCGGCCATACACCTACCACTCTCTGGCGCAGGGACTCAGGCATAAACATATGGAACCGTTTCTTGTTGAATTTGATAACAAGGAGTGGGATGACTCACTGTTCTTCAAGCATGAGGGAGATGAAGAGTTTATTTATGTGACATCGGGGGAACTAGATTTTCACTATAAAAATGATGTGTTTCGCATGCGAACCGGCGACAGCATCTATTACGACTCCGGCGAGCCGCATGGATGGGTGGCCGTCGGAACCGCTACTGCCAGGGCGGTAGCGGTCCTGTACACAAAGGAATAACACCCTAACGACCGGTTTATTAAACAGTTTCTCATCCGGAAACTCCGGATGAGAAACTGTTGGTTTCCGTATCGGAAAGGCGGGGTTTTTCGTCCTGACAAGGAAATCGAGTGGTTGCGCGGAGGCGTACATCGGTACGCCGCACAAGCAAACACGAAGATTGACGCCGCCAGGGCGGAAAGAACCCTTTCCGGATGGAAACTAAATAGTTCGGCGTGAGCTTCATGCAAAAATTCATTTAAGTTCCTCCCCGTGGTGGGGGAGTCGCTTGCAGGCGATGCGCTCCTATAACTTCAAGTACTCTATCAATACTTTCTCTTATCCCATGATATGTTCAACAATCCTTCAGGAGACGTTATGAACGCCATAAAACGCCGCCTCACTGCGTACCTGTTCCGGGCTGTTACCCTGATTTCCCTGTTGCACGCTGCTTCAGGCAGTTTTGCGGCAACTCCGGAAAACGCTCAAACACCAAAAACAATCCGTGTTGTTATGGACGACAACTACCCGCCGTATGTCTTGAAAGATGATCAGGGACAACTGAAGGGCATTACCATCGACCAATGGCGGCTTTGGGAAAAGAAAACCGGCATTCGCGTTGAAGTACGCGGAATGGACTGGGGCGAAGCGCAGCGCAGAATGCAGGCTGGCGAATTTGACGTGATCGATACCATCTTCCGCAATGAGAAACGTGACACGATCTATGATTTCACGAAACCCTACGCACGACTTGATGTGCCGCTTTTCTTCCACGAAGATATTTCCGGAATCCGGGGGCCGGAAGATCTCAAAGGTTTCCTCGTCGCAGCTAAAACCGGTGACAACTCGATAGATATCCTTAAAAAACATGGCGTCACCACCATCGCCGAATATCCCAGCTACGAGAAACTCATTGAAGCGGCCCGTGACGGCAAGGCAAAGGTGTTTACGGTTGACCGCCCCCCGGCACTGTATTTCCTCAATAAAATGGGCATTCAGAACAGATTCCGCGAGACAGCGCCGTTATACAGCGGCGAATTTCACCGGGCGGTGTTGAAGGGCAACAGTGAACTGCTGGCTAAAATCGAGAAGGGTTTTGCCGAAATCACACCTGCCGAATACCGCGCTATTGATAAGAACTGGATGGGAGCAACACTCTACTCGGCACCGTATCTCCGCTATATTGGCTACGGGGCTGGTGTTATTGCCATTTTTCTCGCCGGACTCCTGACGTGGCTCAGAATGCTCAAACGGGCTGTGTCAAATAAAACCAGGGAGATCTCAAAGAGCGAAGAGCGCTTGTCATTGGCTTTGAATGCATCAAAAAGCGGGATATGGGACTGGGATGTTGTTACGGGGAGGGTGTATTTTGATTCGAACTACTTTACCCTGTCAGGCTATGAGCCGAACGATTTCCCGCACTCATACGAAGAATGGGCAAAGCGGGTACATCCGGACGATATGGTTCGGGCAAAAAACGCCATAGAAGCGTACTTAAGCGGCAACGTCGGGACATATGAGGTCGAATTCAGGTTCAAATGCAAAGACGACTCATGGATGTGGATTCTCAGCCAGGGGAAAATATTCGAGCGGGATGAGCAGGGAAATCCTGTCCGTTTTACCGGAATGCATACCGACATCACTGAACGGAAACGGGCCGGGGAGGAGCGACTCCATTTTGAACAGCAGCTTTTGCACGCCCAAAAGCTTGAGAGTCTTGGTGTACTTGCCGGGGGCATCGCCCACGACTTCAACAATATTCTTACCTCCATCATCGGAAATGCAGAACTTGCATTAATGCGGATGAAGCCTGAATCGCCGGGGATCAATAACCTGCATAGAATTGAGCAGGCAGCCTCCCGGGCAGCCGACCTGGCCAAGCAGATGCTGGCATACTCAGGCAAGGGCAAGTTTGTTGTGGAAAATCTTGACATGAATTGTCTGCTGGAAGAAATGCTCCATATTCTGGAGGTTTCCATTTCCAAAAAAGCGGAGTTGCGCCTCAACACCACCCCGAATCTTCCTTTACACGGCGGTTCACGTTGATTGTTTAAAGCGGTGAAACTGGCTGAGTAGTGAGAGTAGTCCCAGTTTCGTGAAGTAGGATATATCAAAGGCTTGATTCATATGAGAGGCTCCTGAATTCCACCAGGGGCCTCGTTTGTTA
>JANXZX010000163.1 GCA_025355325.1 Geobacteraceae bacterium | reverse complement strand
TCTGGACCGGTTTTGGGGGGTCAGGTCACCAACACTATTCCAACTGAAAATATCATGTTCGGAATTAGGAACAGATGCCTTGGTAACCATTTGACAAAAATGGCGCCTAGCAAAGGGTAGCCCAGTGGATAAACGTATGTTGCAGGGGATAGTTTCCATCCAGCAATTGCTTTCGCTGATTCAAGATATAAGCCCTGATCGCACCAACCAAACCAAGCCATGAAATATTGTTCAAGGTTTCCCGGCGTATATGGGAACATTAAATAGCTAACAAAATAAATAACCGTAGTTACAAGCGCACCAAAATAGTAGCTTTTTGGCACCACAGTTACCCAAGATGACAACTTATCATGAACTGTATTCAATAGTTTCATTACAAACCCATTAACCTCAGTTAGTCACTCATCCCCCGGCAGAGCCGGCGTAATAAAACCGTGAACCGCTCAAAGCGGTTAAAAACCTTGAGCTATCTGAAGGTAGTACATACCGAAGGGAGTTAAACAATCTCAATTTCGGGGAATGGGAAGATAAATTTTCCACCTCTCGATAGATACTCTTTTTCGCGCCGGAGAATGCCATCCTTAAAATGCCAGGGTAGTACGAAGAAGTAATCAGGATTCATGGCCCGAGCTTCCTTTTCTGAAATGATCGGGATATGGGTTCCGGGTGTCACTCGGCCGAATTTTTCTTCATTCACCTCGGCAATTGCCGGAATTTCGGCAGTAGTCAATCCACAGGACTGCAGCGTGACGTTCCCTTTGGTTGACGCACCATAACCCAGAATCTTTTTACCATCGGCTACCAATGAGCGAATGAGGCGGCTGAGGTCATCGCGATGACGGAAAACACGCTCTTCAAAATCACGATACGGACGGGGGGTTAAAAGGCCCATACGGTCTTCTTGTTCCAACAGCCAGCTAATTACTGCTTGATTGGTCTTAAGTGTATGGTTTGACAGCTTAGTTGCGGTGACAGCAAAGCTTCCACCGTTGATGTTGTTCATCACCACATCAACAAGTTTAAGTCCGGCGCTGTCAAGAATGCGTTTGACAACATTCAGTGAATAGTATTCTAAATGTTCATGGCAAATGGTATCATATGAATTGGTCCTTAGCATTGAGGGCATGTAGCTTTGTTCAAAATGCCAAACGCCGTCGTCTGCCAGGATGGACTCAATTTCGCGCGCAAACTGGATGGGCCTCTCCAGGTCGTAAAACATTGCAATTGAGGTGACCACTTTTATCTTGCGGTTGGTTACGGAACGGCAAGCCGCAGCACTAAAAAAATCTGGCACAAGCTTGACGTCCGGCGGGTAATAGGACGCAAATTTGCGACCAGTCGGATCTATTCCTATGCGATTCAATCCTGCTATGGAATAAGCCTTCAGCGTCGTACAATCGTTACTACCGATGTCAAGCACTGTATCTCCCGCTTTAGGCATAGTCAGGTGTTCGAGATAGCGAACTTTCTGCGTCAGGTGGTCCACCATAGACTGGTTAAGTCCTGAGCGATAGCCATAGTTGTCGCCATACATTTCTTCAGCATCATAAGAGTGGTTCAACTGCAGCAAACCACTATCCGGGCACCAGACAAGTTCAAGGGGGCCCTTTGTTACTGACATTGACAGATTGGCCGGAAACACCCCTGTGAGGGCTTGATATCCGAGGTTTAGTACCGTAACCAGGTTTTCACTGCCACTAACCCGGCAACAAGATATTTTATTGTATGTGGTCATCAGCTTGCCTCCGTGAAAATAAAATTGAATAAAAATAGAGAATAATTGCCGCTAAATGTATACAACGCTGAATCAAGAAAATATGCGTCCACCCGGCGACTTAGCTACCGGATGGCCAGCCCCGTGGGCTCTCTCATAAATTCCTTGAAGCGTCGGTAAAATAGCCTTGAACTCTGGCAAATGTTTGAATCTCCGTACCAGTCGGGAGGGCGAGAAGTATGCAGCATTGTTCAATGGGTCGTCCTCGAAAATCTCCCGAAAATAATCCGTAACGGCTGGTAATGTGTGTCGACGCCAGCGATCTATCTCATCATTTGGAACACCTCTCAGCTCAGCCAGCTCATACACTTCGGGAATGCGCTCAAGTATCCAGAGCGCCGCATATTTTAACCAAGAAACGTTCATGTTAACAACAACCTGTGGTGATCCTATCCATATGCCATACTCTTCCATCATGTGGTTTAGCACATAGTATGTAGTGGGGATACAGGTAAGCATGGTCGAGAATGGACGTCCGCTTGTATCCTGAGAATAGGCCTTTATTGCGTGGTCACACCGGAAGACAAGGGTATAAATTGCGGTAAAGAAATTTTCGTTACGTGAACAGATGCTCCGAATCGGACCAGCGCGATCAGCTTCGGGAGGAACGATGGGTGTTGCATCACGGAAAAAAGCGCCAAAATCTTTCACCGTCCTTGCATCCTCAACATGTGTAAACGCATAGTTGAGGTACACAAGAGCAGGATTCGGATGCAATTGAATCACCTCCAGGACGCGCTCAATTGATCCTGGCAACAAAAGGTCATCGTCACCCACGATCCACACGTATTCGCCACTGGCGTGGTGCGCAGTTTCCCGTAAATTTCCCAGCATTCCAACATTCCGGACATTCCGGTAGTATGAGAAATCCGAACGGCGCATGTACGGCTTTACAACGTCAGGTGTATGGTCCGTTGAAGTATTGTCACAGACCAGTAATTCCACACCCGGTAACGGGTCCGGATACAACTGGGACCAGTTTTTCAAACTAACTGACAACCATTCCGCACGATTGAAGGTGCTGATACAAACCGAGAGCTTTGGGCGACTGGCCAGATGCATAGCAAACACTCGTCCCGCAATTTCTTCCGTGAGCAACGTAACGCCTCTTGCAGAGGTTCTTGGGGTGGTTTGTACAAGCCTTATCGCCACCTCCTGTGCATATTCCTTCCACGACTTGAACGAACGACTTACTGCTTCTTGGAACAGTTTAGTGCGTAACATCGTGTCTTCACTCATTTCTTTGAGCGCTTCTGCCAGAACTGTCACATTGCGGACGTCAATAGTAAGACATCCCCCGCCTTCTGCAACTTCCGCCATTGCGCCAAAATTGGCGCAGATGCATGGCTTGCCATACCACAAGCTTTCGAGAATCGGGAGTCCGAAGCCTTCTTCTACAGAAGGATAGATCGTAAAATCGCATTCCATGTAGAGTTCGCGTAGACGGGAGTCGTCAGCATTCTCCTCCCATACGATTCCCGTGCGATGAGAAATAAATTCACGAACCCGGTCAGCCAAAGGCGGGCATGCCCGTCCTGCGATGATGAGTTTAATATCAACCGTTGACTGCTTACTTGCAAGATCGAAGGCTTTAAGCAATGTCTCATGATTCTTACGAGGTTCAACAGTACCAACACACAGCACCTTAACTGAGTTTTCGGCGCAAACCGTGTATTGGGTGACTCGTGGACTTTCGGCAAATTCGCCGGGCAGAATTATCGCCTTAATTTTAAAATCCAGGCTTTGCGGTCGCGGCAATTCAGTACTCAGGAAATCCACCAAGTCGTCTCGACTAAAGAAGGAAATGGGGAGAACAAGGTCATATTCGCCCAAACCGATCATGTATTCCCGATGACTGTCAGCGAAATGAGGGGGGTAGATCCTCCGCATTTTCCATGGGATCGCGTCGTAGAAAATAGCAGCGCAGCGCAGGCCCATTTTACGCGTGAAGTTCATAAGGTGCTTGCGATCATCCACTGACCGATTTAATGGCAAATCGGGCATAATAAACCAAGCACTCCGTTGCATCGGAGAGGGTTCAACCCAGTCATGCCATATGGATACTGCCGGGCCTTTCCAATTTGAAAAAAATACTAGATCATCATCGCTGACGGGCCCAAACTGCCTCTTTTTGTTATCCCACTTTACGGGTATCAGATTAATGCCGATCTCCATCAGGGCTCGCGCCAATTGACGGGATACGCGCTGAATGCCTGTATTCTTGGGAAACTGGAGTGTAGCATCAATCCAGTAATACACCGTTCCCAGATAGGTGGATGCCTGGCCTTCCTGCTCAACCCGAGCACAGATGAAACCGGCGTATTCATCCCATGTCCTGATCGGTCGGGTTATGGCTTCATTGGCCAGTGTCCGGCGCAAGTTATCATCCGTAATGAGTCGGGTAA
>JANXZX010000153.1 GCA_025355325.1 Geobacteraceae bacterium | reverse complement strand
ATCTATTAGCCTGTTGCAACTTCACCCACCCCCTAACCCCCTCCCGTCAAGGGAGGGGGGACTGCTTTTGATACTTTTGCAAGAGCCTCTCTATTCATACCATTCTACGAAAAACTTGCACTCACATCTATACACTTCTGCTATAGTTAGCGAAAGAGAGTCTGCTCTTTATAATCCATTATTCAGGAAAACACACATGTACACCGCCATACGTTTTATCCTCATCCTCATCTGCTGCACCTCTTTATCTACCAATTCTTTTGCCGACATGGCTGTCATACGAATGAGTGACGGAAAGGCCGTCAGTTTTTCACAGATGGTAACGGACACCGCAAGCTCGGATGTTATTTTCTTTGCAGAAACACATGACAGGAAAAATGATCATGAATTGCAGCTTGATGCCATCCGCTCGCTGCAGGCAAAAAAGCTGCCCGTGGCCATAGGACTGGAAATGTTTCAAACGGACAACCAGAAGCAGCTTGACGATTGGGTTGCGGGCAAAATTCCGGAGTATCATTTCAAAGAAACGTATGCCGCAAACTGGTCGTATGACTGGTCCCTGTACCGGGATATTTTCATCTTTGCCCGCGATAATCATATTCCGATGATTGCCCTGAACGTTCCGAAAGCGATAGTAATGAAGGTTGCGAAGCAGGGATTTGCTTCGCTTACGCCTGAAGAGCGGAATGAACTCCCCGCCGAGGTATCCTGCGAACTTAATGCCCCCCAGACCGAGTTCATGAAGAAGACCTTTCTGGAGGTTTTCAAACACGATACGGGCGGAAGAAGGTTCTCGAATTTCTGCGAAGCCCAGGGTTTACGCAACAGCGGCATGGCCAGAATCATTGCAAGCGACCACTCGTTGCATCCCGGCAGGAAACTCGTGGTCCTGGCAGGCACCTGGCATGCGGTCAAGCACGGCATTCCGGAGCGCCTGACAAATATCGACGGCTTGAAGTACAAAGTTATTCTTCCTGAAATCCCTGAACTGGGCAGACGAAATGTCTCGCCCACCACAATTGATTATCTGATCGAACGATAGCCAAAGAGAATACGCTTTAATTCCAAGCCCAGATAAACTGGATAAGTGCGTTAACGAAATTATTTTCTGCCAGAAACCCGCAGAAAATAATTTCTAACTTACTAATGGAGCCTCACACATATGAATCAGACGACCCTCGACGGAATCACCCTTAATCTGGCCGGACCGGTGGAACTCAACCTGAAATGGGTCGGCCAGGACGAGCTGCTGACCCAGCTTCTGGCTGCATGGATGGTCATCGACGAGCGGGACCTCCCGTTTAATCCGCGCTTGATAGGCAAACCGGGGGTCGGCAAGACCACCCTTGCATATGCTGCGGCAAAACGTCTCAATCAGCCGGTCTATCTGTATCAGGCGACCATGGATACCCGACCTGAAGACCTGATCGTCACTCCGGTAATCGGGCCGGACGGCAAGATCCACTATGCCGCTTCATCGTTGGTCTCGGCCATGCTGACCGGCGGGGTGCTTATTCTGGACGAAGGCAACCGCATGAGCGAGAAAGCCTGGGCGTCGCTCGCGCCGCTTCTGGATGACCGCCGCTATGTCGAGTCGATCATCACCGGACTGTGCATCCCGGCTAAACGGGAATTTCGCATCGTGGTTACGATGAACGAGGATTCCTCCACCTTCGAGATTCCGGAATATATCCATTCCCGCCTGCAACCGCAGATCTACATCGACTTCCCTGAAGCTGACGAGGAGTTGGTGATCCTGAAAGAAAACCTCCCGTTTGCCGACAGCGATATCCTGAAGTACGTCGTCGGCTTTCTCCAGCGCGCCCACGTGGCGGACGAGCTTTACTCAGTCCGTGACGGAATAAATATCGCCCGCTACGCCCTCAAGATGTCCGCTGCCGGAGGCGGCACGCCACAGGAGCTGCTGCGGCTGTCGGTAACGCGTATCCTGGGGAATGAAGCTTTGCCGTATCTGGGATAGCCATGCCAACCCGTCTGTTTCTTGAACAATTCGGCCCGGTCCATGCCCTGCCGGTGCTCCACTATCGCATGGAGTTCGCTCAATTGGTGCGAATGGCCGCCACCAAAGTGCAACCAGATGCCGTGGCGATTGAGCTGCCTGCGACACTGGAGGCTCCTTTTCTGCGGGCGCTTCGCCGTTTGCCGCAGATTTCGGCCATCAGCTATCAGGCCGGAACGGAGACGGTCTATCTGCTGGTGGAACCGGCCGATCCGCTGGTGGAAGCTGCGCGACAGGCGCTGGAGCGAGGACTGCCGCTCTATTTTGTCGATGTTGACACCGACACCTATCCTCACCACCATGACCACCTTCCCGACTCCTACAGCATCAGCCGCATCGGCCTGGCGGCATATTACCGTGAGTACCGGACTGCGTACGACAATGACGTTCCCTGCCTGGAAGACCGGCGGCGCGAGCAGGGGATTGTGTACCGCCTGCAGCAGCTTTCGCAGAAACATCAGCGGATTCTGTTTGTCTGCGGCATGGCACACCTTGAACGAATCAAACATCTCTACGTTGCTCCGCAGGCTGTGCCGCTGGAGCGAATCAAGCGAGACGGTGTTGCCCTGTTCAACCTGCATCCCGATTCATGCCGCGAGATTCTGGCTGAATTTTCGTTTTTGTCGGCGGTCTACGAAATGCGACGCGGCCCGCTCCCGGAGGAACCGCAGGAGAGCGGCGCCGGACTTCGCAAGCGTTTTCACGCACTGGAGCTGATTGCAGGCGGCAAGAAGGATATCTCCGAAGAACAGTTACTGGAGAATGCGATTCGTCGAACCGCCCGTCACCTCGGGCGGGAGGGTGCGTTTCTCGACCGCCAGCGCCTGATCTATAGGCTCTTCAGCGAAGCGGGTCGTCATTATCGTCAGGAGACCGGAGAGACTCTGCATATCTGGCAGAAGCGGGCCTTCTTCCGCTTTGCCCGCAACTATGCCCTCCAGACCGGCATGCTGATGCCGGACCTCTTTCAACTGCTGGCGGCGGCGCGCGGTTGCATCGATGACAACTTTGCCCATGCCTTCTGCCGTCTGGCAACCTGCTACCCGTGGCAGACGGAGAGTAGTGATCTTGCCACAATCAGCATCTCTCCGGAGGAACTATGGGGCGGAAGTCGCCGCATCCGTTTCAGGCCCCGCCAGAAGCGCAGCAAGGGGCTCTCGCAATTGGGCATGCTCAAGCGTAAGCGTGAAGTGCGCCCCGGTGAGTGGCTGGAGGGGTTCGACGATCCGTCGATCTGCTCGTATCCGCCGGAAGATCTCGCCATTGAAGAGTACGGTCGTTTTCTGAAGCGCAAGGGGTGCCAGCAACTCTCCGAGGAGATGACACGCACCGAAAAATTCACCAGTTCTCTGCTGGACGGTATTGATATGCGCGAGACACTGCGCAACATCCATGACGGGGCGATCTATGTCCGGGAACAGCAGCGGGTAACGGGCGGCGTCGGATGTCTCGTAGTGGTCTTTGACGCGGATCGCAAAAGCGAGCGCTATCCCTACTGCATGACCTGGCTCGGAGAGCATGAGCAGGAATCAGACATGGCCTTCTTTGCCACCGAACCGGCGGAAAACATAGTCGGGCCGGGGATCTGCCGCTGCGAGTACGGGGGGTTCATGCTGTCCTATCCGCCGCGACGGATGATGGACGTCTGGCACGATCCGGATTATCACTATGCCGCATCCAGAGCAGAGGTGCTGCTGCTGGCGGCGCTCGATTACTCGATTGAGAAGCACGTGGTGTACGTGGCTGCCAAACCGCCGCGCAGCATTTTCAAACAGCTGGCGGCCCGCAGGGACCGGAAGATTGTTTATATACCGCTTGGTTCCCTCTCTCCGCACAAACTCAAGCAGATGAGGATTCTGCACATTCTTTCCGGAAAAGATAAACGGGAGTTTGCGAAGGAATATATCTGGTGAACGTATGCACTATTTTACGGCAGTTAGATTATTGCGATTGCCTTAAAAGTCCCCCCTCACCCTGCGGGAGGGGGTTAGGGGGTGGGGGAAGCTGGCTATTTTGCTGAATCAGTGGCTTCACCCACCCCTCAATCCCCTCCCGTCACCAGAAGTAGGTGCCTCTAGGCAAGGGAGGGGAGGCTAAATGCAAAGACCTGACAGGACAACGCTGACTATTTTAACAAACAGGAGCCGTAATGAAGTTGTCTGACGAACAAAGAATAAAATTGATTTCCTATATTATTGAAGCGACCGGCCTGAAACCGTTTCAGGTGGAACATACCGTTGAACTGTTGCAGGAAGGAGCCACAGTTCCCTTCATCGCCCGCTACCGCAAGGAGCATACCGGCGAACTGGACGAAGTGCAGATCCGCACGATAGAGGAACAATTTGCCTACTTCTGTGAACTTGAAGAACGCAAGATCACGGTGCTCAAATCCATCGAAGAACAGGGAAAACTTACCCCGGAGCTGCGGGAGCGGATCGAAGCATCCCGTCAGAAAACCGAGGTGGAAGACCTGTATCTGCCGTACAAGCCGAAGCGCCGCACGAAGGCGACCATTGCACGGGAGCGGGGACTGGAACCGTTGGCCGATATCATTGCCGCTCAGGAATTGATACTGGGAACTCCGGAAGAAGCGGCACTCCCTTTCATCAATCCTGAAAAAGAGGTACCGGATGCGGCTGCCGCGCTGGAGGGAGCGGGACATATTCTGTCAGAACGTTTGTCAGACAACGCCGACGCGCGCTCTATGGTACGGCGTCTGACGAACGCGCAGGGCATAATGACCTCAAGGGTATCGAACGACTATAAGGAAAAGGTCACCAAGTTCGAGATGTACTATGACTATCAGGAACCGCTTAAAGCGGTTCCGTCTCACCGGATTCTGGCGATGCGGCGCGGCGAGAAGGAGGAAGTGCTCTACCTGTCAATCACCGCGCCGGTCGAACAGATACTGGCGGGACTGAAGTCGCGTCTGATCGTGCGAAGCAGTATCTTTAGTTCACTACTGGAGCACATTGCCGAGGATGCCTACAAGCGGCTCATTGCACCATCCATTGAAGTGGAGCTGCGCCTGGAAAGCAAGGAGCGCGCTGACGAGGAGGCAATCCTGGTATTTGCACGGAACCTGCGCGAACTGTTGCTGGCACCGCCCGCCGGAGGGAAGCGGGTGCTCGGAATCGACCCTGGCTTCCGCACCGGTTCCAAGCTTGCTGTGATCGATGAAACCGGGCGGTTCCTGGAACATGTGACGGTGTACCCGCACATCGGTGAAGGGCGCATTCCCCAGGCGCGCCAGGATCTGCTCCGTCTGGTGGAATCCCATGCCATCGAGATGATCGCCGTCGGCAACGGCACCGCCGGGCGGGAGATGGAAATCTTTGTTAAAGAGACTCTGGCAGGTGCAGGGAAATCGCTGCCGGTGGTATCGGTAAGCGAAGCAGGAGCCAGCATTTACTCCGCCTCGGAGATCGCCCGCGAGGAGTTTCCCGAGCTGGACTTGACAGTGCGCGGCGCAATATCCATTGCCCGACGGCTGCAGGATCCGCTTGGCGAACTGGTCAAAGTCGATCCGAAGAGCATCGGCGTCGGCCAGTATCAGCACGATGTCAATCAGGGGATGCTGAAAAAGTCGCTGGACGGGGTTGTTGAGTCGTGCGTCAACTATGTCGGAGTCGATCTGAATACCGCATCATGGGCACTCCTTGCCTATGTTTCCGGCGTCGGCCCGGCACTGGCCAAATCGATTACCCGCTATCGCGACGAGAACGGTTCTTTTGCTTCGCGCAAAGCACTTCTTAAGGTGCCGCGCTTCGGGGCCAAGGCCTTTGAACAGGCGGCCGGATTTTTGCGTATCCGTGACGGAAAAAATCCGCTGGACAACAGCGCCGTTCATCCTGAACGCTATGGAGTGGTCGAGACGATGGCCGCCGATCTGGGCGTCACAATGACGCAGCTTGTGGCTGATCCGACACTTGTCGGAAAAATTGATCTGAAACGTTATGTGACAGAAAACGTCGGTTTACCGACGCTGTCAGATATTATTGAAGAGTTGAAAAAACCGGGGCGAGATCCGCGCAAACAGTTTCAGACCGCATCATTCCGTGATGATATCCGCGAGATCAATGACCTGAAAGAGGGGATGATTCTACAGGGGGTCGTAACCAACGTAACCGCGTTCGGCGCCTTCGTCGATATCGGCGTTCACCAGGACGGCCTGGTGCATATCAGCCACCTGGCCAACCGGTATGTCAAGGATCCGAATGACGCCGTTAAGGCAGGGCAGGTGGTAAAGGTCAAAGTACTGTCCGCTGATCCTCAGCGGAAACGCATAGCGTTGTCGATCAAAGAGGCTGAAGCGGCCGGAAAAACTGCAGATTGACTCCTTCGCTGACTGCGTATAGAACAGAGTATATGGAAAATATTGAAGTCGGGAGTTTTTGAGAATGGAAGATTATCATCGCATCAATACACTGAGACGTTCGGCATCAGATTCGGCTGTTGATCGTCAGGCAGCCCGGAAGTTGATTAATGTCAAGGCGACCGTGGAAGAGAACACTTCGCCCGAGGTTGCGCGGGAGAATATTGTCAAGGATATGATGCGGATATTCGACGGTTTGCTGGGATGCACGTCGAAGCGTACCGGGGTTAACCTCGCCTCGATTAAAATCGCGAAAACCGCACCGAAGGCTGAAAAAGCCAAACCGGAAAACGGCACCCAGCGCAGACTGGAAAAGGAAATCTACCTTATGATTAAAGGCCTGGTCGAGTTGGACTCTCCCAATACCGGTTTCGCCATTAATGTTCTCTTCAACAACGGCAGTTATTATTACAACAAGGCCAACGTGCCGCTTTCGTTTGGAATCTTTCTCAATTCAATGGTCGAATTTCTGGAAGGGCATGATTGCCTGAGCATCTGCCCCGAAGAAATGGCAAACTTAAAAACGCTTCTCTCGCGGGGATAACCGGGCCGCCCTCGACGGAAACTGTGCCTGCGTTTTATGAGGCGTGCTTTCCTGTTTTCTTTGATTGTTTCAGCTGGCCCAGAAATACGACATGGCGAAGCCCGCCCCGCCCGGGACGGTCGGTCGTCACGGTAAATCCGGCACTCCGCAGACGCTTGTCAAAACTCTCGTCATAATTTTCCCCCCACACCGCCACAACGCCGCATGGCTTTAGCGCTGCCCGCATATTCTCGATGGCCCGACTGCCGTAGAGCGGGTCGTCGCTCTGGTGCGTTTTTGCATGCGGGCCGCGATACAGATCAAGGACGATGGCATCGAAGCGCCCATCGCCCCCCTCCACGGCGGTCCGTCGGATCCGGCGGGCGACATCGCCGATCTCGACGGTGACGCGCGGATCACTGACGGCATTTCCGGTGAGCACGGCCAGCGCCCCCGGCACCATTCAACAACGGTCGGGTTCAGTTCAGCCACGACGACCTGTGAAGTGGCAGGGAGCGTATTGAGTACCGCTCTGAGCGTAAAGCCCATACCCAAACCGCCCACCAGGACCCGGGGGGCTGCACTCTCTTTCAGATGACCGCAGCCAAGTTGGCCGAGCACCACTTCCGAACGGTTTGACAGACTGTTCATCAGCACCTGCGGGCCGATGGTGATCAGGAAGTCCCGCTCGCCGCGCTGCCGCAGCTCAAGCGCTCCTTCGTCGGTGGCAATGGTGTCGATTGTTTTCCAGGGTTGAGCCATATTTCAAAGTCTCTTTCTGTGACCGATGTTTTTCCCCGTTTGACCTCACAGTAGAAAAGCAGTGCAAAAACTTGACTCAGGTCATAATTTTTGGCGGCGCAATCGGTTAATGTCCACACTCTACCATAAAAAATCGAGCAGTACGACAGGAGCAACAGATATGTGTGATTGTGGATCATCCCGGACGCCGGGAGCAGGGCCGTTTGCATCCGGCAGGACGCTGGTGGAATTTGTAATGAACGCACATGGCGGGTCGGTGGCGGCATCGGCGCTTCCACAAGGCCTGGAGCACAACTGCCAGGGGTGCGGAAAACCTTTTATTCTTGAAACCTTTGTCCAGAGTTGCCCGGCATGCGGCGGAGTACACGCCGTTTCACCGCCGCGTGCGACCGACCCGTCGGCAATTCAGTTCGCCGGGGCGGATTTTGTTCTGCCAAAAGCTGCCTGAGAGCTTACTTGCCGTCCAGAACTTCCCGTACCTTGGAAGCCATATTGGACAGCGAAAACGGTTTCTGGATAAAATGTACTCCGTCATCCAGTACTCCGTGGTGGGCGATGACGTCAGCCGTATAACCGGACATAAACAACCGCTTCATATGCGGATAGATTGAAAGCAGGTTTTTGGCCAGGTCACGGCCGTTCATCTCCGGCATGATAACATCTGTCATGAGCAACTGGATCTCGCCTATGGCCCCCCGGGCAATCTGAACAGCCTCACCGGGGGTGCCTGCTCTCAGCACGTTGTAGCCCTGTGTTTCCAGCATGATTGCCGTTATGTTCAATATGGCCGGTTCGTCTTCCACAAGGAGAATGGTTTCCTGACCACGCATGGGTTCCTGAGACGCATATTCCTTCATAATCCGGTTGTTTAAGCCAATATGGCGGGGCAGATAAATCGAGAACGTCGTTCCTTGTCCCGTTTCACTATAGACATTTATGAACCCGCTGTTCTGTTTAACGATGCCGTAAACCGTGGCCAGGCCGAGACCGGTCCCCTTACCCACCTCTTTGGTAGTGTAAAACGGTTCGAAAATGTGCATCTGTGTATCCTTATCCATCCCCCCACCATTATCGCTCACCGAAAGCCGCACATACTCACCGGCTGTAGCCTCCGGATTGACGGCACAATACTGGGCGTCAATGGTGCGGTTTTCCGTTTCGATGGTTATCCGGCCGGTGCCCTCAATCGCGTCCCGGGCGTTTACGCAAAGGTTGGCCAGAATCTGATCGATCTGGGACGGATCAATTTTAACCTGCCAGAGTTCAGGTGCCGGCTGCCAGAGCAGATGAATATCCTCGCCGATGAGCCGCAGCAGCATTTTTAACATTTCCGCCACGACATCGTTCAGAACCAGCACCTTTGGCGTGACGGTCTGTTTGCGGGCAAAGGCCAACAGCTGTCGTGTCAGATCTGCGGAATGTTCCGCCGATTTACAGATTTCTTGAAGATCGGCACATACGGGGTGAGTTGAATCCAGATGCATCAGCCCCAATTGCGCATGGCCAAGTATGACCGTCAGCATGTTGTTGAAATCGTGGGCTACGCCGCCGGCCAGACGGCCAACCGACTCCATTTTCTGGGCCTGATGAAGTTGTCCTTCAAGTTTTGCGTTCTCCTGCTCGGATATTTTTGCATCGGTTATATCGGAATTGACGCCGATCATACGCTCGGCCGTGCCGTCAGCTCCCCGGATAACCAGTCCGCTGGCCTTGATATATTTAACCGAGCCATCCGGATGTACTATGCGAAAGACCGTATCGAAATTTTTCTCTCCGCTTAATGCTTCCTGATACTCGGCAATAGCCCACTCTCTGTCCTCCGGATGCAGACCATTCATCCAGGCATCAACACCTGAAGGGAATTCTTTTTGGGTAACCCCGTACAGTTCGAACATCCGATTGTCCCACACCATGGTATTGTTGCGAACATCCAGGTCCCACACGCCGAGTTGCGCCGCCGAGGTGGCAAGCTGGAGGCGCTGCGCCAGGCTTACCAACTGCTCTTCATAACGCTTGTGCATGGTGATGTCTGAAAATGTGACGACAACCTGCAACAACGTGCCCTTCTCATTGATTACCGGGTAGGAATTGCATTGTACCCAAATTGGCTCACTGCAATCAGCTTGGCAAACTCCAACGACATAATTGGCAATCGGTTTGCCTGACGACAACACCAGATTGACGGGGTATTCTTCCGGCACCATCTTCGTGCTGTTTTCCTGAATAAAACACCATGCCGGATCTATGGCCGCTTTCCCGCGCATCTGCTCTTTGCTGAGTCCGAGAAGAGTTGAAGCCATCGGGTTGGAAAAGATTATTGACGTGTCAGGGGCATGGACCACAACGCCAACGGAAATATTTTGTATCAGGGTGCGATATTTTTCCTCACTCTGCCGCAGCTCGGCATTCTTATCCCGGAGTTCTGCCGTGCGCTCCTCAACCCGCTGTTCCAGCTCTTGTGCCAATTGCTCAATCCGGCGAAAAGCAATGGCATTTTTAAGGGCCAGAGCAATTGGCGCGGCAAGCAAATTGATGATGTACTTCGTTTCGTCAATCCGCTCTACGCCCGGCAGATCGAACAGCAGCAATAGTCCGACCAGCTCGCCACCCGCATTCAACGGAAAACGTATCATGGATTGGATGCCGACACGCACCAGTTGCGCATGCAGCAGGTGGCTGACCGGAAGCTCTGCCGTCAGGACAGGAAGCTCAACTGGTGTTACATCATGGCTGAAATTGTTGAGTTCGGCCGGAGAGAACAGCGTGGAACGACGTTCAGGGCTGACATTCAGCAGCTCATCAAAAAAAGGTTCCGAATTGTGGGCGAGAACCATAACCGTCCTGGCGCCGCTCAGCTCGCGCAGATGTTCGGTCAGCGCCTCGCCCAGCTTGTGAGGCGATGCGGAAACCAGCAGTTCCGAAATGACCTCGATGGCCATCAATTGTGCGGCTGGTGAGGATGGCAATGTATTTTCGTTCTTATTCATGTCAGTCCTTGTTCTCTGCGCACTTTTTCGCACCGGTCTGCGCTTCCAGCAGCGCAGCAAGCATACAATCGAGCGTTACCATTTCAATCCGCCAGGGGAGCCCTGTATAGGCCGAAAATGCAGCGAGATGCAGCTCCGGCACCGGCGAAAGGCCGGTATCCAGATAGACCAGCACCCCGCGATTTTCGCCCATCAGGCCCTGTGCCACCTCTTTGGTCAGCCCCAGTTCACTCTTCATAATATGTTCCCAGCGCCGCGCCCATTCCGGCAACACCAGAAAGGCCTCTTCGTGCATCAGCCGGCGATAACGGTCACGACCAAGCAGTAATTGGGCACAGTTGATGACGGCAACCCTGCCGACATGGAAACTGCGCACCAAATCAAGCATATGTGCCGAGCAGTCGCCGTACACCAGCACCAGAAAGCCGGGCTGAGCTCTGTTCTGCTTCAGTGTTTCCGTCAGTTTTGCTTCCAGCTGCGGTGGATCCATATGCAGCATGGAATCGAGAAAAATCAGTTCGCCGTCAATAAGACCGCGCCGCAGCAGTTCTTCCATCTCGGCCCGTACCACACCGCAGCAGAGCCAGACGGTGCGGGAGTTCATAAGCGGCTCGCAATTTCAACCGAATAGTCGGCGGCAGCGGAAAGCATTGCCCGTAAGTTTTCAGGAGGCGTCGTCAGCGGAATGTCGGCACCGGAATTGGCCAGAATATAGTGGCCGGATGGTGCAGCAGCTCGTACGCACGCTTGACTCATTTCATATATCGTATCCCCGGATAACGCCGGGAAACTGAGATTGTCCACGTTACCGATGAGATTCAGACCGGGACCTATTAACCGCCGTGCTTCGGCAAGGTCGTCTTTAGAGCCGACAGCGACTCCGACCAGCCCAGCCAGACCGGGGAACAGATCCAGATTGTGATTTATGCGACCGCCGGTATGATGCAGTACCTTGGGGCCGTTGATCTGTGCAAACGTTGCAGTCAAAAGCGGGAGGAAACGTTCGGCGAACATGGCTCGCGGCGCGATCTCGGCCGATGCCATCCCCTCGGTGATTACCAGGCAGTCGGCCCCGGCTGCCAGGAGGGCATTGGCCCAGGACACAAAGAACGGAGCAATATGGTCGAGTATTTTCTGTGCAAGATCTTCATCAAACAAAATCGTCTCCATCCACTGTTCCATGCCGATTACCAGGGAGGGCATGATAGCCGGACCGGGCAAAACAGCGATGACCGGCACGCGCTCCTTGTAAAGATCTGCCAAACGGCGGGTTGCATCCAGCACAACCGGCAGCCGACCGGTCCGATACGGATCCGGTAATGGGAGCGTAAGTACCTCTGCGGCGCTTCGCACCCCGGGACGCTTCATATTGGGGGTCTGGCAATCACTCCAGGCAGTCTCTCCACCGAAAGCTTCCGAAATCGCTGTGTACACAAATGGTGTCATGACAAGATCAAAGCCAAATGCTGACTGGACGGCCTGTTGACTTGCCACATAGGCGGAAGCATCGCTGAAAACGGTCCGCAGATCGGTGTTTGTCAATTTCCCGCCGTACGCACCCAGAACCGCAAAGACCGGCAGTCGGTCCACCGGCTGCCCCATCAGGGTGCCCATCACTCTTTGATAAGAATTCATGGTGTCACCTCTCTTTGCGCCTCAGCCTGTAGCCGCATAAAAAGCTCGTCGGCTCCGACCGCATTATGGGCCGTGCCGTCACCGCCGACTTCAGCCACCAGGTCCGGGCGCCAGTTGAATACGGCACCGCCAACAGCCAGCTTGATCCGTCCGGCAAAGCCACGATCATCGATCAGTTGCCTCAGTTTGCGGATATTCAGTGCGGTGGTCTGCATCATTGCGGAGGCGCCTATTATGCAGGCATTAACCTCAATCGCCTTTTCCAAAAGCTCCTCTGCCGGCACATCATTGCCGAGATCATATACTTCCCAACCGGCGGCTGAGAGAAACAGCCCCACCGTCTTCCGGCCGAGACTGTGAAAATCATCCTCGATATTGCCGATGACAACCGCCCCTTTGGTGCGGGGATTGATACTATTCACCGGAATGCAGCGCAACAGGGTATCTTCGGCGATTTTTGACGCAACGAAGTTCTGCGCCAGTGACATGGTTTCTTCTTCCCACAAGCGTCCAAGCTGGACAATGGCCGGGTCAAGGATGTCGGCAATCACCTGAACCGGTTGGATTCCCGAAACAAGAACCTTATCAATGAGCTCCGCTGCTCCGGTGCGGTCGGCATTAATCATGGCGGTCAGTAACCGTTCACTCCACTCCTTTGGAATCATTGAAAGTCTCCTTTTGTGCTGCCTCTGCAAAATAATAAACCGGTACGCAGAAAATTCCGCCGGGACGGTTTATATTTGGTTCAGCCAGAGCCACTGATGATGCACGCGTCCGCCAGAGAAAATGTTTCTACATAAAAAAACCGGCCACATGAAACCGCCTCTGAAACAAGATTTACAAGAAATCACTATATCGCGAATGTTACGTTTTGCAACCGGGAACTGCCGGAATTTCATTCTTCCCGTACGAGACCAGCCTCAACTTTCCGGCGCGGTCCAGAGCCTTGATCTCCGCCTCCCTCGAACCGGCACTGCTCCGCGTATGACCGCCCTCCCGGTAAACCACTTTTACCGGCGCGCGCCCACGGAAATATTTCGCGCCCCGCCCCGAGGCGTGCTGATCGAAGCGCCGCTGAAGGTCAGTGGTAATTCCGGTATACAGGGTGCCGTCCGAGCAGAGCAGCATGTAGACCTGCCAGTTCATTTCTCCGACGGTTCCACTGCAATGGTCCTGATCGCGGGGATCAACGCCGGATCAAGGGATGCCATGCGTTCTTTGCCCAGTTCCTCCAGAGCTTTCCGCACGGTGTCCGCGTCGGCAACAAGTCCCGCGACATCAACCCACTGGCATCGGTCGGCCATCCGCCGCAGATATCCGGCGCCGCCATTCAGTAGACTGACGGCGCCGCCGAAATTACCGTTACGCCAGTGGTGCAGCGCAACTGCAATCTGAATGATCCCCTGATAAAAATTACGCACTTCCCCTTCTGCTCCGATCCAGAGTTCCTCAACGGTCTCGTGGCAGTCATACCAGTCACCACGGTTAAACTCCCGTATCCCCTGTAGTAGTTGCCCCGAAGGAGTTTCTTCACAGGTATGCTTCATGTCTCACTTCCTTTCCCGGTAAAGTCCGGTCCGTATCTCGACTGAGCTGCTGTATTGATTCAACAACGAGGGGCTGTCAGGGAAATGTTTCCGCCTGTTCGCCTCAATCATCCTTTCGCTCCTGTTTGCATAGCAGTACGTGCAGCCGAATCCACAGGTGTTGTATGCTCCCATATCGGCCGACTCTGTGCACCTGCAGGCGTTCCGCTGGTTTTTGTCTTTGCCCGGAGGAACGCTCACGTTGAATAGATTATTGATCAGCGATCCATCGATACAGGCTCCATGCTCTATTCCAAAGGTGGACAGATCCATCTCCTCGCAACAGGAGAAAATCTCCAGATTGTGCCGGTCAGCGCAGGTTTTAAACCCCTGCGCGACCGGCCCAAGTTCAGCCCTATGCTCAAGCGCAGTGATGTCTTTCAGATCAATCCCGACCCCCCTGAGAGCTTTGCCTAAACGCCCCTCCCCCGGGCCGTAGAAATCGTAAAAGCTGAATATCAGTCGCCGGGTGGCATTTCCTACCCGTTCCGAGAGATGTTCAACCTGCTCCAGATGCCATGACACCGGCGTCGCACTGCTCAAAATAATCGGGTCATACCGCCAGATCACCCGCTCCGGCCCAATAAGGCGGGCCAATTCTATCATGGTGTCTATACGTTCCTGCAATGGCGGAACGTGTGGCTCAAAAACAGCGTCGTAAGGATTCAGGGTAAACTGGAAGAGGTAGTTCAGGCCGCGTTCGTCCAGCTCGTGCAGATGCTTCATCAGCGGTCGCGGGTTTTTGGTCCAGAAACAGACCGCATCGACATCTTCAGGCTTCAGGCTGAAGCCGGTGACCTGTTTGCTGTTGAACGGGTTGATCCGGTAGAAGAATCCCTCCTGCACCCGTTTCATAAACCATGCGGCATAAAAGGCCGGTATGTCGGTACGTCTGCTTGCAGAAATGATCATGGCGAGTTTCACCGCCCGGCAGGAATCAGGGTGTCGGCGCTTCTATCTTTCCGACCAGCCGGGTAAAAAACTCCGGGATGGCGGTTTCAAAGGTCAGTCGCTTACCGTTGTGCGGGTGAGTGAACGAGAGCGACCAGGCATGCAGCGCCAGGGTTCCATAGGAATCGTTACCCTTGCCGTATTTTTTGTCCCCCACGACCGGATGCCCTTTTTCCGAAAGGTGCACCCGTATCTGATGCTTGCGCCCGGTTAGCAGGTGAATATCCAGCAGGCTGAACCCTTTGGCCTCTTTCAGCACCGTGTATTCCGTTTGAGACAGCTTCCCCGCCGACTGATCCGGAGTGGAATAGACGGTAAACGCTCTGTTTTCGGTCAGATAGCTGCTGATCGTACCGGTTTTCGGAGAAATCGAGCCATATACTATCGTGAGATAATGTTTTTCCGTCTCCTGCCAATGTTCCTGCAGATAGTTTTTGGCCGCTTCGCTTTTGGCAAAGATCAGGACGCCGGAGGTTTCTCGATCCAGGCGATGAACGATATAGACCCGGTTCCGTGAGCGTGGATCCCCCTTGCGTACATATTCATTGAGAATGGTATGGGCGGTCCGTGTTTTGTCCCGTTCAGTTCCCATAGTCAACAGGCCGCCCGGCTTTTCTATGACGATGATATCCTTGTCCTCGAATAGAAGCGTCACTCCTCTGGGCTGATATTTGGTCGGCTGGCGTTTTGTCGTTTGCATGATATTCTTTCTCAAAATAATTCTGTTTTTCAGGTTGCGTGGGGGAGGTATTTACACTACCATGTCTGAAATTTTCGACCTACCGTTAAGTTGCAATGTGCTTCCGATTTTTCTGCGATCAGCTCCTTCCGGAACACCGGCATCAAAAAATACCAGTACGAGGAGAACATACAATGGATGAGCAGCTTCAAGCAACGCCGATCTGCAGTCGGCATCGTGCTTTGAATGCACTGATGGCGCCTTTTGGCGGTTGGGACATGCCGATTCAATACGAGGGGATTATCGCTGAACACAGCTGGTGCCGCACTCAGGCGTCGCTCTTCGATATCTGCCATATGGGTGAGTTTCTGTTTCAGGGTGATTTCGAGGCTGACGGCCTTGAGGATGTTTTTACTTTTTCGGTAAAAACAATTCCGCTCGGACGCTCGCGCTACGGTTTTCTGCTCAACGAGCAGGGGGGCATTATCGACGACCTGATCGTCTTCCGCCTGGCCGAAGATAAGGTCATGATCGTGGTCAACGCCGCCACGGCGCCCAAGGATTTTGACGCCATAAAAGGTCGGCTGCGGGGCGGCGCATTTACCGATATTACCGCTGCCACAGGCAAGCTCGATCTTCAGGGGCCGCTCTCCCGCTACGTCATGGTTGAGCTCTTTGGTGAAGAGGTCGCTACGATCCCTTATTTCAAATTTATCACCATGAATATCCTCGGAGTTGAAGCGATTGTCAGCCGCACCGGCTATACCGGCGAACTGGGCTATGAAATTTTCATTCCGTCGGAAAAAGTCTGCGAACTGTGGGATCTGATGCTCACGGATGAACGGGTAAAACCTGCCGGACTCGGGGCCCGTGACGTACTCCGCCTTGAGGTCGGCTATTCGCTGTACGGCAGCGACATCGACGAGGAAACCACACCGCTTGAGGCGGGGCTGGAGAGCTTTGTCAACTTCGACAAATCCTTTATCGGCAAGGATGCGCTGCTGCGGCTGAAGGAGCAGGGTGTCACCCGGAAAAAAGTGGCGTTTGAGGTTATCGGTCGCCGGTCGCCGCGTCATCATTATGAAATCTGCTTTGAGGGTGAAACCGTCGGTGCGGTTACCAGCGGCGTGTTCTCGCCGATGCTCGGAAAAGGCGTCGGCATCGGCTTCATCAAGCCGGAACTGGCGTCTATCGGCACACCTCTGACCATCCGTCACGAGCGGGTCAGCATGGAAGCGACAATCTGCGAGCTGCCCTTCTTCAGGGACGGATCGGTACGTTCATAAATTTAGTATTCAAATACCAGGGAGGAATGAACAATGAGCATGTATTTCACCAAAGAACACGAGTGGGTCAAAGTTAAAGAGGGGATCGGCGCGGTCGGCATCAGCGAACATGCCGCCCATGAGCTGGGTGACATCACCTTTGTGGAGCTGCCCAAAATCGGCGCGGTCGTCAAACAGTTCGGCGTATTGGGAAGCATCGAGTCGGTTAAAGCCGCCAGTGATATTTTTGCCCCGGTTTCCGGCAAAGTCGTCAAGATCAATGACGCTCTGGACACCGCCCCCGAGATCGTCAACGAGAGCGCTGAAGATGCCGGCTGGATGGCATGGGTCGAAATCGCCGACGTGGCAGAGCTGAAGAACCTGATGACTCAGGAACAATATGACGCGTACCTCAAAACACTGTAGGAGATAGAGATAATGAACGACAGCCATTACTGCCCCCATACGCCGGAAGAGATTGCCGAAATGCTCTCTGTCATCGGCGTAGCCGGTGTTGAAGATCTCTTCGCACCTATTCCGGCTGAACTGAGGGCCAAAACCTTCAACATCCCGCCCGGCATGTCCGAGTTCGAGACGTATGACCGGATGAAGGCCATTGCCGGAGACAACACCCAGGGCATCACCCACTACATCGGCGGCGGCTTCTACGACCACATCATTCCGTCCGTCGTTGATCACCTGTCCGGGCGTGCCGAGTTCTACACCGCCTATACCCCGTACCAACCGGAATGCTCCCAGGGAACCTTGCAGGCACTGTTCGAATACCAGACCGCCATCTGCCGTCTGACCGGACTGGATGTCTCCAACGCCTCTTTGTATGACGGCGGCACCGCCTGCGCCGAAGCGGCAATGATGGCGCTGCGCGTAACCGGCCGCAACAAGATCGTTGTGGACGGCTGCGTCAGCCCCTTTTCCCGGCAGGTACTGAAGACCTATCTCTTCAACCTGGACGTGGAGGTTGTTGAAATTGCGCCGCTGGACGGATTACTCAACCGTACGGAACTGGCTGCCGTTCTTGACGATAGCGTCGCTGCCGTGCTGGTACAAAATCCCAACTTCTTCGGCTGCATCGAAGATTTCACCGCTCTGGCGGGGCAGGTTCATAGTGCAGGCGCACTCCTGATCGGATCGGTCTACCCGATTGCGCTCGGCATGCTGAAATCCCCCGGCGAGACCGGCATGGATATCGCCGTCGGCGATGGCCAGTGCCTGGGCAACCCGCTGTCGTTCGGAGGACCTTCCTTCGGTTTCATCGCCGCTGCCAAGAAGTATATCCGCAACATGCCGGGGCGCATTGTCGGCGAAACCGTGGACCGGAACGGTAAACGCGGCTACGTTCTGACGCTGCAGGCCCGTGAACAGCACATCAAACGTCACAAAGCCACTTCTAATATTTGCAGCAACCAGGGGCTCTGCGCCCTGCGCGGCTTGATTTTCCTTTCCTCAGTCGGAAAAGAGGGGCTTGCCGATCTGGCCCGTCTGAACCGCGACAAGGCCGAATATGCCAAGGCACAGTTGACCGCCATACCGGGAGTAACCGTGCTGCAAACCGCTGTGACCTTCAATGAATTCACGATCTTTCTGCCGAAAAGCGCCGATGCCGTTGTGGCAGGATTACTCGACAAAGGGATTGCAGCCGGAGTGCCGCTGGGACAATATTACGACGGATCGGAGAACTGCCTGGTGGTGACCGTGACTGAAAAACGGACGAAAAAGGAAATTGACCTGTTCGTCAAGGAGCTGGAGGTGGCGTTATGCAATTGATCTATGAACAATCCACTCCCGGCCGTCGCGGCGTCAAGCTGCCGGTATCTGATGTTCCCGCTGCCACAGCTCTGCCGACATCCCTTTTGCGCACTGAGAAAGCCGGACTTGCCGAGGTATCGGAACTTGATCTGGTGCGGCACTTCACCAACCTGTCCCGCCGCAACTATTCGGTTGATACCAACTTCTACCCGCTTGGCTCCTGCACGATGAAATATAACGCCAAGGTGCTTGAAAATGCGGCGTCCCTGTTTGCGCCGTTTCATCCGATGACCGCGCTGCTGCCGGGCGGCGGAGAATTCTGCCAGGGTTCCCTGGGAATGCTGTACGATCTCGGCCAACTGCTCGCTGACATTACCGGCATGGATGAAGTTACCACCCAGCCGCTGGCCGGCGCCCACGGCGAAATGACCGGCATCATGCTGGTTGCCGCCTATCACGCAGCCAGGGGAAACAAGGCTAAAAAGAAATATGTGGTAGTCCCCGATTCATCCCACGGTACCAACCCCGCTTCGGCGGCAATTGCCGGTTACGAGATCATCACTGTGCCGACCGCATCGTATGGCGATATGGATCTGGAGTTGTTTAAAGCAGCGATGAACGACGAAGTGGCAGCGGTCATGATGACCTGCCCTAACACCCTCGGCCTGTTCAACCCGCACATCAAGGAAATCAGCGATATAGCCCACAGCCACGATGCGTTGATGTACTACGACGGCGCCAACCTGAACGCGATTATGGGCAAGGTCAAGCCGGGCGACGTCGGCTTCGACGTGATCCATGTCAACCTGCACAAGACCTTCGGCACTCCCCACGGTGGCGGCGGCCCCGGTTCCGGTCCGGTAGGGGTGAAGAAGGCGCTGATCCCGTTCCTGCCGCAGCCCCGCATCGTCATGGATGATGCGGGCAAGCTGCTGCTGGAAACCGACAAGCAGGGAACCATCGGTCGTACCGCCAACTTCTTCGGCAATTTCGGCGTTATGGCCAAAGCGTATGCCTACATCATCATGCTCGGCCGCGAAGGGCTGATCCAGGTATCCGAGCAGGCGGTACTGAACGCCAATTACATCAAGGAAAGATTGAAACCCTACTACGATCTGCCCTACGACATGACCTGCATGCATGAGTGCGTTTTTTCGGCATCCAAACAGCTGGAGCACGGCGTACACGCCATCGACATCGCCAAATTCCTGATCGACCGGGGTTATCACCCGCCGACGGTCTATTTCCCGATGATCGTCAAGGAAGCGATCATGATCGAACCGACCGAAACCGAGAGCAAGGCGACGATGGATGCCTTTATCGAAGTGATGATCGAAGCGGCCAAGACCGCCGAAAGCAACCCGCAGGCGCTGCACGACGCACCGCTGACCATGCCGATTTCGCGACTTGACGAAACCAAGGCGGCTCGTGAGCAGAACGTCTGCTGCGTGGGGTAAGTCTGTTAGATGCATAATGGAAGAAATGAAACCGCCCTGATGACTGTCGTCAGGGCGGTTTTTATTTTTGAAGGGGAAAGATGATACAGGGCATGCGTTGCATTTTCTCGGATTATGCGTTGCAATTTCTCGGATTTTGTACTGCATTTTCTCGGATTATCAATTGCAATATCTCGGATTATGTTATGCATTGACAGACCACTTTCCTTACATTATCATAAAAACGTAAGGAATATGGTTTTGGAGGACAGCATGAACTCAACCGTAACAGTAAAATTCCAAACGACAATTCCCAAGGCAGTGCGGGAGAAACTCGGCATATCTGTCAACGATGCTCTGGAGTGGATTGTTGAGAGAGGGCGGGTAGTAGTTCATCCTGTTCATAATCAGTTTTTGCGCCATCAGGGGAGCGTAAAGGCAGGACCGGGTGATATTGCTGCCGATATCGAGTTGGCACTGGAAAATCGTCTGGAGAAGTATCGGTGAAAAAATACATTATTGACACCAATGCGCTGATATCTTTTGTCACCGACAGAAACCTTGCCCAGCAACAAATCGTTGCCCCTCTTTTTGAGGCGGCTTCACGTTTGAAGTGTACGCTTGTTTGCCATCAGTTCGTGTTGACGGAGTTTGTTTTTGTCATGGATAAGGTTTACGGCACACCAAAGACAACCATTAATGAAATGATCAGGGACTTCATCACCATGCCGGGAGTAGAGGTGCACCAGCATACCGACTTCAGCGTATTGCTCTCCTTGTGGCCGTCCGGAATTGCCGACTTTGGCGACGCATTGATTGCCGCGACGGCAAAGGCTATGAAGGGGGCTGTTGTTGTGACTTTCGACGAAAAGTTTAAATCCGGCTTGAAGAAACTCGGCCTGGAATCATTGTAACAACCCCCTATTTATGAATCAGATGCAGTCTAAAACCTGGCGCCTCATCATGACCCCACCGCTCCCCGGAGCGGAGAACATGGCTATTGATGAGGCGCTGCTGCGTTCGTTCAATCCTCAATCATCACTTCCGCTGTTGCGCTTGTACGGCTGGAACCCACCGGCGCTGTCGCTCGGGCGTTTCCAGAAGGCCGCCGAAGTGCTTGACCTGGCACGATGCCGCGCCGACGGTATTGCGATTGTGCGGCGCGTAACCGGTGGTGGCGTGATCTTTCATGCCGATGAACTGACTTACTCGCTGGTCTGTGCGCCGGGCCAGATTCCCCCCTCGTCATCAATCAAAGATTCCTTTCGTGTACTGACCGGTTTCCTGCTCTCCTTCTATCGCAGGCTTGGCATTGATGCAGATTATGCTGCTGATGTCGTGCCCGAGGGGACCCGACTTGGTGAACGAACCGCTTTTTGTTTTGCCGGCAAGGAGAGTTACGATATTCTTGCAGGCGGCCTGAAGATTGGCGGCAACGCCCAGCGGAGGCTCAAAGGAACTATCTTCCAGCATGGTTCGATCCCGCTGATCAACCGGGCTGGAGTAGGATTGTCGTACATGCGGAAACAGGCGCCCGAACATGCGGAAGGCACGGCGAGTCTGGCTGAATACGGGGTGTATGCCGACAGGGATATTTTGATCCACGAAATTTCCGCTGCCTTCAGCGACTATTTCGGCGTTGAGTTTAAAATGGACACCTTGTCCGAACAGGAACAGGCTGACAGGGATGATTTGCTTGTGAACAGATATACTACGGACAGTTGGAATCTGGAAGGAGCAACGGATTGAATATTCAAAGGAAACCGGAGTGGCTGCGCAAGAAGGTGAACCCCGGCGATCAGAACGAAATGCGAAGTCTGCTGGGTGAGTTGCGGCTTAATACGGTCTGCCAACAGGCACTCTGTCCCAATATTTCGGAATGCTTTGCCTGCGGACAGGCAACCTTCCTGATCCTCGGACGGAACTGCACCCGGCTTTGTTCCTTCTGTAACGTGGAGAAAACCGCGCCGCTGCCGGTTGACAGCGATGAACCGGCACGGGTGGCCGAGGCCGTTCAGCGTTTGAAACTTTCACATGTGGTGATCACGAGTCCGACCCGCGATGATCTGCCGGATGGCGGTGCATCGCTCTACGTCGCCACCGTAGAAGCCATCCGCCATTCATCTCCGAAGACGCGGATCGAACTGCTGATCCCCGATTTCCAGGGAGCCGTGCCGAGTCTTGAGGCGATTGTTGCATCACGTCCGGACATCATTGCCCATAACGTCGAGACAGTACCGCGACTGTACCAGATCCGCAGCGGCGCCGATTATGCCCGTTCGCTGGAGGTATTGCGTTTCTGTGCCGAACGTGCGCCGGATATCCGCACCAAGTCCGGTATCATGCTCGGTATGGGTGAGCAGGCAGAGGAAGTGCTGCAGGTATTGAAGGATCTGCGGGCTACAGGATGTGCCTATCTCAGTGTCGGCCAGTACCTGGCCCCGAGCCGCCGACATTACCCGGTGCAGGAATACGTCGCCCCGGAACTATTTGAGTCGCTGCGGAAGCAGGCGCTGGAGATGGGTTTCAGCCATGTGGAAAGTGGACCGTACGTGCGGAGTTCGTACCATGCCGGGAAGTATACGTAAAAGAAAAGGAGTATCAACATGCAGAAGATAAAAGATTTTTTTTCAATCGAGGACAAGTTTGCCCGTCATGCCGGAATTGAACTGGTTGATGCCGGGCCGGGCTGGGCTAAAACACGTATGAAGATTGAACCGTTTCACCTGAACGGCGCAAAGACGGTACATGGCGGAGCTATCTTCACCCTGGCCGATTTTGCCTTTGCGGTTGCGTCCAACTCCCACGGCACCATGGCGATGGGGATCAATACCAGTGTCTCATTTGTCAAAGCCGCCCTGAAGGGATCGCTGTACGCTGACGCGCAAGAGCAGTCAAAGGGGCCGAAGCTGGCCTCATATTCGGTTATGGTCACCGATGATGACGGTGACGTTGTGGCTATTTTTCAGGGGATGGTCTATCGAAAAAAGGAATCCATCATTCCGGCTGACTACCGATGACGTAAGTTATCCTAAAATCGGCAGTTCGTGAACCACAGAGCAACTGAGCAACAGAGGAATCAAACAGTTACATCAACAACAGGCATAACCAAAATGGCGAGTTATTATTTCTGGCTTTAACCTGAATTCTTCTTTGTTTTAGCTCAGTTGCTCTGTTGCTCTGTGTTTAAAATGCTTTTTTTTGGGGTTATTGTTTTTCTCAGTATTTCCAGCCGTTTTTGCAGAATAAATGCCGGTCGGTTCTTGACCGGCATCCCCTCCAGCTTTTCCGGATCAATCCCTAACTCACTCATATTCATACGCGCGACCAGCACGGTATCATTCCATCCTGCCATTGGCTTGCCACCACATTTGTCGGCGGCGGCAACCAACGGTAGAATATCGACAATTCCTGCCTTGACCGCCCGTTCGGCCATAGTGATTTTCGTCGAATCCCGCAGACTTTCCCACAGGTTGGCTGTGCCGTGCAGGCTGCTGATCCAGGCCAGTGCGGTGCGGTGAACTGCTGACAACCGAAGGCGGTTGCAAAAGTCCACCGCCATAGCGAATCCTGTGTGATCATGACCATGATGTTTGGGATAAAGCGCCGGATCGGTCGCCAATTTGCCGAGATCGTGAAAAAAGGCGCAAAATCTGGTGAGCGGATCACCGCTTTCTGCCGCCACCCGCTGCAGAACCTGGGTTGAGTGCGTAAAAAGGTCTCGCTCCGGATGGTGTTCGACCGGCCCCGCCGGAATGTGCGGCATCCGGAACAATTCAGGAAGAAATTCCTCCCCTGCTCTGAAATCAAGCATCAGCTGGAAAAAACGCTCCGGGCTACGGCACGCCAGAGCTTTCAGCATTTCACGGCTGAATCGCTCGACTGGAATCGTGCTGAACGGGGCTGACCACTCCTGCTGCCGAATCAGCGCCGCCGTTTCCGGTGTCATGCACCAGCCATCGGCCTCAAAGCGGAAGGCGCGCATGACCCGCAACGGATCACCAGTGAACGTGGCGTCGCTACAGGCTACGAGGTGGCGGTGCTTCAGGGCTTCCGTGCCATTCAGAGGATCGATGAATGAACTATCCAATGTCATTGCCATGGCGTTGATGGTGAAGTCGCGGCGGTGGAGGTCACTCTTCAGATCATCGACACTATTAATGCGGGTAATTTCGATGGTGCCGAATTCAGTGGAATACATGAAATAGATTGGCGAAGCGCTGGCAGTCTCCACAAAACGGAAACCAAGGTTGCGAAGTTCTTCATCGGAGAGGGCGGCCACCAGATCAATGTCCCGGTTATTATTTCCGAGCATTAGGTCGCGCACGGAACCGCCAACGATGAATATCCGATCGTGGCAGGAAACCGGAAATATATTTTTGAGATCGGAGATAATTGTGGTCACGAGTCAACCTGAACGGCAATAGAACGCGGATGACGTAGATTGAGCGGATTAACGCGGATATGATACATAGTTATTCTCTGGTTTGTCTGTGTACATCCGCTTAATCAGATTTGATCCGCGTTCCAATGCCTTTGCTTTCGATCTATTTCTTTCGGCTCTTTTCCGGAACAGGCAATTTGAGAAACTGCAATACCTGGGTCATATCATCCCAGACGCTCCAGAATGAATCACCACTGCCGCCGCTCCTGAGCAGATAGGAGGGATGATAGGTCGGCATGAGCGGCATACCGTGAAAATCATGAAACTTGCCGCGCAGTTTCGAGATCGGCACCTTTGTCTGTAGCAGCGCCTGAGCCGCAGATGTGCCAAGCGCGACAATCACCTCCGGCTTGACTGATTGAAGCTGCCGCAGCAGAAACGGGGAGCAGGCAGTGACTTCATCGCTCTCCGGGGGCCGGTTTTGAGGCGGACGACACTTGACCACATTGCAGATGTACACGTCTTCGCGCTTCAACTCCATCGCGGCGATGATACGATTTAGCATTTTTCCGGCGTCGCCGACGAACGGTTCTCCCTGGGCGTCCTCATCTGCGCCCGGTCCTTCGCCGACAAAGACGAGTCTGGCGTGCGGATTTCCGACACCGAAAACCAGATTTTTCCTGGTTGCTCCCAGCTTGCAGCGCTGACACGGTCCCAGATCTTTTCGAATCTGCTCAAGGGTTTCATGCTGTTGTGGCTCGTTCATCTGGTCGTTCATCTGGTCGGTCATCCCGCTCGTACGTTCCTGTTCTGTCGAAGCGGCCGGTTGCGGCCCGGCACTCGCCACCACTGCCATCATCTCTGTCGGAATGCCGTCAACTCCGCTTTCCTGAAGATCCTGCAGATAGGCCGTGAGGGAAGCATACAGATGAGTTTGAGTGGAAGAATGTCTGTTCACGAAAGCTGCACCTGCCTGTCAATTTTAATTATACTGTGGTACAGTCATATATCTGAATTTATACTGGCAATCTAGCAGTTAGCACCTCGCCTGTCAAAACGAAAGAACTCTATGATTTTACTTATAATCGCCATTACGGCAGTTCTACTGCCAACCGATGCCCTGGCCTGGGGCGGCGGAATTCATCTGCAATTGGGGGCCCAGGTACTGGCCAACCTGGACAAGCTCCCCGATGCTATGGCCGCGCTTCTGGGAGCCCACCCGAAAGACTTTTTATATGGCTGTCTCGCTCCGGATTTTACTCTTGGCAAGAAATACACCCATTACCTGTTGAACTGCCACCGCTGGGGGATCGGACGTACCGTGCTGAAAGAAGCCGAAACGGATCATCAGCGGGCCTGCGCTTATGGATATCTTTGCCATCTTGCCGCCGATACGGTTGCCCATAATTATTACGTTCCCTACAAAATTATTCGCTCCTTCCCGACGATAACGATGAAGCATACCTATTGGGAACTTCGCTTTGAGGCGTTTGTGGAGAAGGAGATCTGGGAACTGGCGCGCATGATCTGTCGTGATGACAGGCGGGCCAATGATGTCATGCTGCGCAAAGTCCTGACGACGACGCTCTTCTCATTCGGCACCAACAAGCGGATTTTTAATTCAATCATGGTGCTGTCACGAATGGAACGACTACAGCTGATCGTCAAGACTCTTTCCGGCAAGTCGCGCTATCAGCTATCTGAATCCGACCGGGATGAGTACATGAATCTGGCTATGGAAGCGATCCTCGACTTTCTGCAGAATCCGGATGACTCCCGGTTTTTAAAGGTTGATCCACGGGGAGAGAAGGCGCTGGCTGCGGCGGACACCCTGCGGAGGGCCCTGCGGATACGCCTCAAGAGCGGTTTCATGTCAAAAGCGGAGGGATTTGAGGAAGTAGAAGCTATACGGAGTACTTTGCGGAAGTCATTGCACAAGCCGGAATTATTGAAGAAATTGCATGTTTGAAAAGGCTGTCTTACCGCAGAGGACGCAGAGTAACGCAGAGGAAAGGCAAAACATAAAAAATGGGGAAAACCGGGAAACCTTAACAGACTAAACTCTTTAAAGATTTTGATTCCCTCCGCTTTTCTCTGCGACCTCTGCGGTAAAAATTAATAGCACTCCGGCTTACGGTCGTTAAAGCAGGGAATCTGCGCCCGCCAGTCGATCATTGTCTGCATGTCAAGCTGAGCAAAAATTTCCCCTTCACTCTCCCCTGATTCAGCCAGAACTTCCCCTTTGGGATTGATGATCATACTCATCCCGAAAAAATCCAGCTTGCCGATGATGCCGCAGGCGTTGCAGGAAACAACGAAGAGCTGATTTTCTATCGCCCGTGCCCTGAGCAGCGTACGCCAGTGTTCCTGGCGCGGCTTGGGCCACTGGGCCGGTACGCAGATTACCTGTGCTCCCTCGACCGCCAGACGCCGTGACAGCTCGGGAAAGCGCAGGTCGTAACAGATAATGACCCCCACCTTGCCGATCGAAGTATCAGCCAGCAGCCATGAATCACCGCCGGAAAAAGCGCGATCTTCCCCCAGCAGCGAGAAGAGATGGATCTTGCGGTAGACACCGCACAGTGAACCGTTATCAACGACATAGATCGTGTTGAATACCTTGTCGCCATTCGGTTCCGGCATGCTGCCGACAATCACCAGCTTCAATTCCCGTGAGAGCGTCAACAGTTCATCGACAATCCCGGCCGTGCGCAGGGCAAGTTCATTCAGATCCTTGTAGGAAAACCCGCTCGACCACATTTCCGGCAGCACGGCCAAGTTGGCTCCTTGAGCTGCTACGCGGGGCAGGGCCGCGCGGACATAAGCCAGATTGGCGTCCACATCCCCCTGTTTAACGTTAAATTGAATAGCGGCGGCGTTGATGATCATAAGTTTCTCCGAAGACGGTTCAGTTTATTCCATCAATTAAAACCGCTTTGAGTTCCGGCAGGCGATTTTTAACAGTTTGCCAGACAAGAAGCGGGTCGATACCGAAATAGAAATGAATCAACTTATCTCTCATCCCGGCAATCTGCTTCCACGGTATGGTGGAATGATGTTTCGTAAATGATTCAGGAAGCTGTTTGACAGCCTCTCCGATAATTTCCAGTTTACGAACAACCGCACTCAATGTTTTGTCATCCTCAACAAAAGCATCAAAATCCATTTCACCAATGAAGGATTCTATTCTTTCAATAGCCAGAAGGATATCCTCTATGAAAAGAGTGTGGTCTCTCACAGGTAGTGAACCTCTTTCAATACCTGTTCTCTGAATTCTTTCCTTAGTGATGCTCTGGGAACGACATCAACCCTGGCATGCAGCCGTTCTTCCAAATATTGACCTATCCCTATCAAATCAAGCAAATCAGCCTTTGAATTCAGGTCCACCAAAACATCAATATCGCTTCCGTCCCTTTGCTCTCCGCGAATTACCGATCCGAATACGCCAACGGTTTCCAGCTTGAATGTTGAGACAAGGTGCTGTTTTGACTGCCGAATGATATCAAGAATTTCCCGGGTATTTTGCATAAACCATTACCTCGTCAACTGCGAATTCAGATATGCATTGATTACATCCATATAAATTTCACGCGGCTTGCTGGTGCCGTCGCTCGGGGCAATCATCCCCTCGCTCTCCATCATCTCGACGATCCTCGCGGCACGGTTGTAGCCGATGCGCAGTTTGCGCTGCACCATCGAAATACTTGCCTGTCTGGTGTCCGCAACCAGCCGCAGAGCATCCTCCCAGCGCTCGTCCTGCACTTCATCCTCGCTGCTTCCCTTTTCATCGGGATCCTTCATTTCCAGAATCGATTTCTCGTAAACCGGCTTGCCCTGCTTCTTGAGGAAATCCACCACCCGCTGTACTTCGGAGTCGGAAACAAACGCGCCGTGGATACGCTGCAGACGCGAAGTCCCTGGAGGCATGTAGAGCATGTCTCCGGCGCCCAGAAGGCTTTCGGCGCCGTTGCAGTCCAAAATCGTGCGCGAATCAACTTTCGACGTAACCTGGAACGAAATGCGCGACGGCAGGTTGGCTTTAATCAGGCCGGTGATGACATCCACCGAGGGGCGCTGGGTCGCCAGAATCAGATGGATACCGGAGGCGCGCGCTTTCTGGGCCAGACGGGCGATATGCTCTTCCACTTCGCGTCCGGCGACCATCATCAGGTCGGCCAGCTCGTCCACAATCACTACGATATACGGAAGGTGGCTGTGTTCCAGAATTTCACCGTCATCAACAACAAACGGAATCGGATCGATGGACGCTTCTCCGTCCATATCTTCGACGATCTCTTCCAGCTCTTCGATAATTTCGGCCTCGGCCAGCGCATCAAGCTCTCCCTGTTCAAGGAGCTCGCCTGCAATCTTTTTGTTGTACGATTCAATATTGCGGACGCCTTTGTCGGACAGCAGTGTATAGCGGCGCTCCATCTCGTTAACCGCCCATTTCAGTGCCAGCGAGGCTTTCTTCGGCTCGGTCACGACCGGCAGCAGCAGGTGCGGGATCCCCTCGTACATCGAGAACTCCAGCATCTTGGGGTCAACCATTATCATGCGCACATCTTTCGGGGTGGATGTGTAGAGCAGCGAGAGAATCATCGTGTTGATCGAGACCGACTTGCCCGAGCCGGTTGAGCCGGCCACCAGCAGATGCGGTGCCTTGGCGAGGTCGGTAACGACAGGCAGTCCGGCGATATCTTTGCCCAGCGCCAGCGGCAGTTTCA